>NZ_DASYGY010000009.1:309583-619166 GCF_035999195.1 Pseudoxanthomonas sp. | reverse complement strand
GATCGCCTTCCAGCGCATGCTGGACACCATCCGCCGGAACTACGAGCGCTTCGGCTTCCTGCCGGTGGAAACGCCGGTCTTCGAGCTGTCCGAGACCCTGCTGACCAAGTCCGGCGGCGAGACCGAGCGGCAGGTCTACTTCGTCCAGTCCACGGGTGCGCTGGCCAAGGAAGACGAAGGCCTGCCCGAGCTGGCCCTGCGTTTCGACCTGACCGTGCCGCTGGCCCGCTACGTGGCCGAGCACGAACACGAACTGACCTTCCCGTTCCGCCGCTACCAGATCCAGCGCGTCTACCGCGGCGAACGCCAGCAGCGTGGCCGCTTCCGCGAGTTCTACCAGTGCGACATCGACGTGATCGGCAAGGACGCACTGAGCGTGCGCTTCGATGCCGAGATCCTGGCGGTGATCCACGCCGTCTTCAGCGACCTGGGCATCGGCGACTTCACCATCCAGCTGAACAACCGCAAGCTGATGCGCGGCTTCTTCGAAGCGCAGGGCGTCACCGACGGCGACCAGCAGGCGCTGGTGCTGCGCGAAGTGGACAAGCTGGACAAGCGCGGCGCCGATTACGTGCGCGAGACGCTGACCGGTGAAGGTTTCGGCATGTCGGCCGAGGGCGTCGACCGCATCCTCGATTTCGTCGCCGTGCGCAGCACCGGCCACGCCGATGCGCTCGCGAAGCTCGACGCGCTGGGAGAGGGCAGCGACACCTTCAACCAGGGCATCGCCGAACTGCGCGAAGTGCTGGACCTGGTCAAGGCGCTGGGCGTGCCGGAGAGCGCGTACTGCCTGAACTTCTCCATCGCCCGCGGCCTGGACTACTACACCGGCACCGTCTACGAGACCCAGCTGGACGGCTACCCGCAGATCGGCTCGATCTGCTCCGGCGGCCGCTACGAGGACCTCGCCAGCCATTACACCAAGTCGAAGCTGCCCGGCGTGGGCATCTCGATCGGCCTGACCCGCCTATTCTGGCAGCTGCGTGAGGCCGGCCTGGTCGCCGGCAGCGACGAGAGCAGCGTGCAGGCCATGGTCGCCCTGATGGACGACGGCCAGCTGGCCGAATCGCTCGACATCGCGCGCCGCCTGCGCGCGGCCGGCATCAATACCGAAGTGCAGATGGAAGGCCGCAAGCTGGCCAAGCAGTTCCAGTACGCCTCGCGCGCGGGCATCCGCTTCGTGGTGCTGGTGGGCGAGGACGAGCGCGCGCGCGGCGTGGTGACCGTCAAGGACCTGCAGCGCGAGCAGCAGTTCGAGGTGGCCCGCGAGGAACTGGCCAGCAGTCTGAGAGTGGAGCTGGAACAGGCCCGCGCACTGGCGGGGCGCTGACATGAAGCCGATCCTGCTGGATGGCGCATCGCTTACCCGCGACCGGCTGGTCGAGATCGCGTTCGGCGCCAGCGTCGAGCTGGACAAGGGCGCGCTGAAAGCGGTCGCACGCGCGGCCGACTTCCTGGCCGAACAGGTCCGCCGCGAAGAGCCGATCTACGGCGTGTCCACCGGCTTCGGCAGCAACGCCGACAAACTGCTCGGCGCGCATCCGCTGCGGGATGAGCTGCCCGGCGCGGTGGCGTCCGGGCGTTCGCTGCACGAGGAGCTGCAGTACAACCTGATCGTCACCCATGCCGTCTGCGTGGGTGAGCCGATGGCGCCGGAGATCGTGCGCGCCATGCTCGGCATCCGCATCAACACGCTGCTGAAAGGCCACTCCGGCATCCGCGTGGAGACGCTGCAGGCCATGGCGGCCATGCTCAACGCCGGCATCGTGCCGGTGGTGCCGTCGCTGGGCTCAGTCGGTGCCTCGGGCGACCTGGCGCCGCTGTCGCACCTGGCCATCGTGCTGCTGGGCGGTGGCGAGGCCTTCTTCCAGGGCCAGCGCATGCGTGGTGCGGAGGCGCTGGAGCGCGCCGGCCTGTCGCCGGTCACGCTGTCGTACAAGGAAGGTCTGGCACTCAACAACGGTACGGCGCAGATGCTGGCCATGGGCGTGCTGGCCATCTACCGGCTGGACCAGCTGCTGGATACCGCGGACATCGCCGCCGCGATGACCATCGACGCCTTCGCCGGCCGCCTGGGCGCGTTCGCCGAGGAAGTGCATGCGCTGCGCCCGCATCCGGGCCAGGTGCATGTGGCCGCGCGCCTGCGCGACCTGCTGGACGGCTCGACGCTGGCCGACATCCCGTACCACCTGGTGCCGAAGTTCCGCCCGTGGCTGCCGCGCAGCTGGGACACCGCCGAGGCGCAGGCGCTGCGCTTCGACATCGGCTGGGACTGGGTGCCGACCGACCAGCGCCATGGTCGAGAGAAGTTCTACCGGCGCTTCATGCCGTTCCGCGGCGGCAAGAAGCACCAGCCGCAGGACAGCTATTCGCTGCGTTGCATTCCGCAGGTGCATGGCGCGGTGCGCGATGCGGTGGAGCAGGCCAAGCGCGTGCTGGAGATCGAGCTCAACGCCGTCACCGACAACCCGCTGGTGTTCCCTGACCGGCAGGCCGAGCACGTCGAAGAGCATGTGATCTCGGCCGGCCATTTCCACGGCATGCCGCTGGCGCTGGCGATGAGCTACGTGAAGGCGGCCATCCCGACGCTGGCGTCCATCTCCGAACGCCGCCTCAACAAGCTGGTCGATCCGGCCACCAACGACGGCCTGCCGGCGTTCCTGATCGGCAACGAGGACGGCACCGAATCGGGCCACATGATCGTGCAGTACACCGCTGCCGCCATCGTCAACGATCTGGCCAGCCGCGCGCATCCGGCCAGCGTGTTCTCGGTGCCGACCAGCGCCAACGCCGAAGACCATGTGTCGATGGGCGCCAACGAAGCGCGTCATGTGCTGGCCATGGTGCAGGACCTGGGCAAGGTGCTGGCGCTGGAGCTGTACACCGCCGCGCAGGCGCTGGACCTGCGCCGCGACATGATCAACGCGGCGCGTGCGCTGTCCGCCCGCACGGATGCGGAGGGCCTGGCGGTGAAGGTGGCCGGCGGACCGTCGCCGGGCACCGAAGGACGCGAGACGTTCCTGGCGGAAGTCGACGCGTTGCGCGCGGCGCTGGCGTCCAGCGAGGCCTTCCATCCCGGCCACGCGGTGGCGGCCGCCCATGCGGCGATTCGCGCGAAGATCCCGTTCCTCGAGCGCGACCGCGCCCTGGATGGCGAAGTCGCCACCGCCGTGCGGCTGGTGGAGTCGGGAGAGATCCTGGCGGCGGTGCGGAGCCGCTGAGCCGGCTGCGCAGGCGGGTGGTTGTGGGAGCGACGTGAGTCGCGAGCTTTTTGCAGAAAGCATCGCGACTCACGTCGCTCCCACAACAGCAGAAGATCCTACAGCGTCCGCACGCAATCCCGCCCTTCGGCCTTGGCGGCGTACAGCGCCTGGTCGGCCACCTGCAGGGCGGATTCCAGGCTGTCGCGGGCGTCCAGGTCGACGCAGTGCACACCGATGCTGGCGGACACGGCGATTTCCAGCGTGCCGCTGCGGCAGGGCGCGGCACGCAGCGCTTGGCGCAGTTCCTCGGCCACCACGCTGGCTTCGCCCAGGCCCATGCCGGGCAGGGCGGCGATGAACTCCTCGCCGCCGAACCGCGCCAGCAGCGCGCCGTGCGGCCGCAGCGTCTCGGCCAGCGTGTTCGACGTGCAGCGCAGGCAGTCGTCGCCGACCAGGTGGCCGTAGTTGTCGTTGATGCGCTTGAAATGGTCCAAGTCGATCATCAGCAGCGAGATCGGACGCTGCGAGTTGCGCGACTGCGACAGCAGGTGCTCGAACGCTTCGCGGAAATGCGTGCGGTTGTAGAGGTCGGTCAGGCCGTCGAGGCGGCTGGATTCGCGCAGCCGGTGGTGCGCCGTCTGCAGTTCCGACATCGCCTGCCGCAGCTCGCCGGTGCGGACGACGATCTGCTCCTCCAGCAGGTTCTTCGCATCGCGCACGATCCGCTCGTTCTCGTTGCGCAGCGCGGCGTACCGGTAGCCCAGCGCCACCGACAGCAGCAGCATCTCCAGCGCCGAGCCGATCTGCACGCCGTACTCGGTCAGGAAGGTCTTGGGCAGCAGGCCGAACGCCAGCGCCACGAAGATGCCGGTGCCCAGCAGGAACATCGCCCACGCCAGCAGGAATACCTTCGCCGGGCGATAACCGCTGCGCACCACCACCAGTGCGACCACCGCGATCCAAACGATGCTGGGGAACACGGCCGCCGAGGCGATCGGCGTGGCCACGTGGTAGGGCAGTTGCGTGGCGGCGATGCCGAGCAGCACGAAGAACGCGATGATCGCCTTGCTGATGCGGTCGCCCCAGCGCCATCGGGTGTTGAGGTCAAGGAAGGTCCGCGAGAACTGCTGCATGCCGATCTGGGCCAGGCACACCGACAGCGGCACCGACTTGTCCGCCAGCCAGGTGGAATGCGGCCACAGGTACTCGAACCCCAGCCCGTTGAGGGTGAACAGCACCAGGCCGAACGCACTGATGTGGAACAGGTACCAGAAGTAGCTGCCGTCGCGCAGCACCAGCCACAGCACCAGGTTGTAGAAGAACAGCGCCAGCAGGATGCCGTAGTAGATGCCGATGCCGAGCTGGCCGTCGCGCGACAGTTCGGCGAAGGCGGCCGGCGTGTACAGGAACAGCGGCACCTGCATCGAGCTCTGGCTCTGCACGCGGACCAGCAGGTCCACCCGTTCGCCGGTCGGCAGGTCGAGCCAGAAGTTGGGGTGGCGGTAGCGCACGCTGCGCTGCTCGAACGGGAAGGTGTCGCCGCCGATGTGGTGGATCGTGCGCCCATCGGGGTACCGGGCGTAGATGTCGATGCGGTCGCTCAGCGCGTACTGCTGCACCAGCAACCAGCGTTGCTCGCGCGGGTTCTGGTTGGTGACGGCGACATGGAACCAGAACGCGCCGGTCTGGAAACCGAAGGAGGCATCGCCGTCGGGCAGGGGAGCGAAGCGGCCGGCGGTGAACTGCCGCGCGGCTTCCTCGACACTGATGCCACCGGCCGTATCGTGCAGGTACGTGGTTTGCGGGGCGAGCGGAAGATAGCTGGCGTCGGGCGAGATGCGTGCGGCAGGGGCCGCGGTAGCCAGCAGGGGCAGCCACGCCAGGCAGAGCACCAGCCAGAAAGTGGCCCGGTGGCCGGTGGAGCGCCTGTCGCGTTGTCGCTGCATGCCCGTCCCCCCCGGGTTTCCGGCCGGAACGGAGTCTATCTCCGTCCGGCCATCAGGCGTCCATGGCAGTGTACTCATCGTCCGTGTCCGCTCCAGTCCATCGAGGTTCCTGTCGCTGTCTTGTCCGGGACAACGCGGATTGCGGCCGTTTCCAGACAGCACGGCTTGACGCTCCGCAACAATCGCATTAATGTACTAACGCATTAGTACATTGGAATGTCCTCCAGCCCATGAAACGCCGCGTGTCCCCCGATGACGTTGCCGATGCCCCCGTGCGCGCCCTGTGCGACGCCCTGGCGGCGCTGGCCGATGCCGACGAGGTGCGGGCCTTCCTGGAGGATCTCTGCACGCCGGCCGAGCTGGAAGCCATGTCGGACCGCTGGCGGGTCGTGCCGCTGCTGCTCAAGGGCGTGCCCTACCGCGAGATCCACGACCTGACCCAGGTCAGCGTGACCACCATCGGCCGTGTCGCGCGCACGCTGGAGCGGGGGGCCGGCGGTTACGCCACCGCTGTCCAGCGCCAGCAGGCCGCGACCGCCACCGCTTCCCACTGAGTACCCCATGAGTCCCTCCCCGACCCCTGCGACGCGCGAGCGTCTGCGCATCGCCATCCAGAAGAGCGGGCGGCTGGCCGAGCCGGCGCGCACGCTGCTGGCCGCCTGCGGCCTGAGCTGGCGCGAGAGCCGCGACAAGCTGTTCTGCTACGGCGAATCCCTGCCGGTCGACCTGCTGCTGGTACGCGACGACGACATTCCCGGCCTGATCGCCGACGGCGTCTGCGATTTCGGCATCGTCGGCCGCAACGAACTGGACGAGCAGGCCGGTGAGCGCACGCTCAACGGCCTGCCGGCCGCCTACCGCGAACTGCGCCCGCTCGGCTTCGGCAGCTGCCGGCTGATGCTGGCCGTACCCGACAGCTGGGAATGGACCGGGCCGCAGCAGCTGCAGGGCCTGCGCATCGCCACCAGCTATCCGTCCATCCTGCGGCAATGGCTGCAGGCGCGCGGGATTGACGCGGCCGTGGTCGAGCTGTCCGGCTCGGTGGAGATCGCGCCGAAGCTGGGCACCGCGGACCTGATCTGCGATCTGGTCTCCAGCGGTGCCACGCTGGCCGCTAACCAGTTGAAGCCGGTGGAGACGTTGCTGGACAGCGAAGCGGTGCTCGCCGGTCCGGCGCGTGAGTTCGACGATGCCCGCGCCGGCTTGGCCGACATGCTGCTGCGCCGGCTCGATGGCGTGCTGAAGCTCAAGGACAGCAAGCTGCTGATGTTCCGCGCCGAGCGCGACACCGTGCCCGCGCTGTCGCGGCTGCTGACCGACAGCGAAGGCCTGGTCACGCTGCCGGGCGGCGAGGACGGCCCGCTTTCGTTGCAGGCGATGTGCCACGGCGCGGTCACCTGGCAGCGGTTGGAGGAGCTGCAGCGCGCCGGCGCGCAGGGCCTGATGGTGCTGTCGGTCGAGAGGTCGCTGGCATGACCGCGTCGCCTGCTCTCGTGTACGACTGGAATTCCCTGGATGACGCCGCGCGCGCCTCGCTGCTCGCCCGGCCCGCGCAGACCGTCGCGCAGCGCACCCATGATGCCGTCGCCGGTCTGCTGGCCGAGGTGCAGGCGCGCGGCGACGCGGCCCTGCGCGAGGTCACCGCGCGCTTCGACGGCGTGGAACTGGCCGCCTTCGAGGTCAGCGAAGAGGAATTCGCGGCCGCGCACACCGCCGTGCCTGCCGACCTGCGCCAGGCGATGCAGGACGCCGCCGAGCGCATCGAGGCGTTCCACCGCGCCGGCATGGCGCAGCCCTATGCGGTGGAAACCGCGCCGGGCGTGGTCTGCGAGCGGATGATCCTGCCGATCCCGCGCGTGGGCCTGTACGTACCCGCCGGCAGCGCACCGTTGCCGTCCACGGCGTTGATGCTGGGCGTGCCGTCGCGCCTGGCCGGCTGCCGCGACGTGGTGCTGTGCACGCCGCCGCGCAAGGACGGTACCGCCGATCCTGCGGTGCTGGTGGCCGCCCAGCTGACCGGTGTACGCCGCGTGTTCAAGCTCGGTGGCGCGCAGGCGATCGCCGCGATGGCGTTCGGCACCGAGAGCGTGCCGGCCTGCGACAAGCTGTTCGGTCCTGGGAATAGCTACGTGACCGAAGCCAAGCGGCAGGTCGCGCAGGCCGGTGCCGCGGCCATCGACATGCCGGCCGGACCGTCGGAAGTGCTGGTGATCGCCGATGCCGGCGCGGATGCTGCCTTCGTCGCCGCCGACCTGCTGTCGCAGGCCGAGCACGGCCCGGATTCGCAGGTGCTGCTGCTGTCCGACGACGACGGCCTGATCGGGCGCGTACAGGCCGAACTGGCGACGCAGCTCGCCGCGCTGGACCGTGCCGACATCGCGCGTCAGGCGCTGTCGGCGTCGCGGCTGGTCAAGGTCGCGACGCTCGATGACGCCTTCGCCATCAGCAACCGCTATGCGCCGGAGCACCTGATCGTCGCCCTGCGCGAACCGCGCGCATGGCTGCCCAGGGTGGAGGCGGCCGGTTCGGTGTTCCTGGGCGATTACACCCCGGAAGCGCTGGGCGACTACTGCAGCGGCACCAACCATGTGCTGCCCACCAGCGGCGCCGCGCGCGCGTACAGCGGCGTCAGCGTGGCCAGTTTCCAGAATTTCGTCAGCGTGCAGTCGGCCAGCCGCGCCGGCATTGCCGCCATCGGCGACTGCGCACTGACGCTGGCGCGCGCCGAAGGCCTGGATGCGCACGCCAACGCCGTCGCGCTGCGCCTGCGCAAGGCGGCCGCATGAGCGCGGTCCTGTCCCTCGTGCGCCCTGACCTGCGCGACTTCGCCGGCTACAAGTCCGCACGCAGCGAAGCCTTGCGCGGCGATGTGTGGTTGAACGCCAACGAATCCGCGTGGGCGAATCCGGCCGATGCGCAGGGCCGCAGCCGCCGTTATCCCGATCCGCAGCCGCCGGCATTGCGCGAACGGCTGGCGCAGCTCTACGGCGTGGCGCCGGAACAGGTGCTGGTCGGACGCGGCAGCGACGAAGCCATCGACCTGCTCGTGCGTGCGTTGTGCGTCCCGGGACAGGACGCGATCGTGGTGACGCCGCCGGTGTTCGGCATGTATGCCGTCTGCGCACGTCTGCAGGGCGCACGCATCATCGACGTGCCGCTGGTGGACGGCGAAGCGGGCCTGGTCGCCGATCTCGACGCCATCCGCGAGGCCGCACTGGCGCAGGGCGCGAAGCTGGTGTTCCTGTGCTCGCCATCGAATCCGGCGGGCTCGGCCATTCCGCTCGACGCCATCGCAGGCCTCGCGCGTGCGCTGGAAGGCAAGGCGCTGGTGGTCGTGGACGAAGCCTATGGCGAGTTCGCCGACGCCGGTTCCGCGACCACGCTGGTCGGCGCGCACGCCAACATCGCCGTGCTGCGTACGCTGTCCAAGGCGCACGCCCTGGCCGCAGCGCGCATCGGTGCGGTGATCGGCGAAGCGGACCTGATCGCGGTGCTGCAGCGCTGCCAGGCGCCGTATCCGGTGCCCACGCCTTCCGCCGACCTGGCCCTGGAAGGCCTGTCCGACGCCGCACTCGCGCAGACGCGTGAACGGGTGGCCACGGTGCGTCGCGAGCGCGAGCGCCTGCAGTACGCGTTGGCGCGCGTGCCCGGCGTAAGACGTGTCTATCCCTCGCAGGGCAACTATCTGCTCGCGCGCTTCGACGATGCCGAGCGTGCCTTCCGCGCGCTGCTCGCCGCCGGCGTGGTGGTACGCGACCAGCGCGCTGCGCCGCAGCTCGATGATGCGCTGCGCATCACCGTCGGCTCGCCAGAGCAGAACGACCGCGTGCTGTCGGCATTGAACACGGATGCCTCCTTCGCCGGCACGGCGTCAGCCCCGGCCGTCTCTCCCAAGGGGGCGGAAGCCCCTCCTGCAGAAACCGTCCCATGACGCCCATCCTCTTCATCGACCGCGACGGCACCCTGATCGAGGAGCCCGAGGATTTCCAGATCGATGCCTACGAGAAGGTGCGCTTCGTCGCCGGCGTCGTTCCCGCACTACTGAAGCTGCGCGACGCCGGCTACGAGTTCGTCATCGTCAGCAACCAGGACGGGCTGGGCAGCGAGCAGTACCCGCGTGCCAGCTTCGACGGCCCGCAGGCCCTGATGATGCAGGTGTTCGAGAGCCAGGGCATCCGCTTCCGCGACGTGCTGATCGACGAGAGCTGGCCGCACGAGAACAAGCCCACGCGCAAGCCGGGTATCGGCCTGATGGTGCCGTACCTGCAGGACCGGAGCATCGACTGGGCGCGCTCGGGCATGGTCGGCGACCGGCCGACCGACATCCAGTTCGCCGAGAATCTGAAGATCCGCGGCTTCCAGCTGAAGACCGCGCAGTTCGGCGGCGAGTGGGACTGGGCCGGCATCGCGCACGAGCTGGCGGATGCGCCGCGGCGTGCCGTCGTCCAGCGCAACACGAAGGAAACCAGGATCCGCGTCGAGGTGGATCTCGACCGTGTCGCCGAGCCGGTCGCGAAGACCGGCCTGCCGTTCTTCGACCACATGCTGGAACAGATCGGCAAGCACGGCGGCTTCGCGCTGGACGTCCGCGCCGACGGCGACCTGCACATCGACGAGCACCACACCGTCGAGGACACCGGTCTCGCGCTGGGGCAGGCGCTGAAGGAAGCGCTGGGCGACAAGCGCGGCATCGGGCGCTACGGCTTCACCCTGCCGATGGACGAGACGCTGGCCAGCGCTGCGCTGGATTTCAGTGGACGTCCGTACTTCGTCTTCAGCGGCGAGTTCAAGCGCGAACGCGTCGGCGACCTGCCGACGGAACTGGTGCCGCATTTCTTCCGCTCGCTCTGCGACGCCTCCGGCCTGAACCTCAACCTGAAGGTCGAAGGCGACAACGACCACCACAAGGTCGAGGCCAGCTTCAAGGCGCTGGCGCGTGCGCTGCGCCAGGCGGTCAAGCGCGAAGGCGCCGAACTGCCGTCGACCAAGGGGGCGCTGTGACGAAGGTCGTGCTGGTCGACGCCGGTGGCTCCAACATCGGCTCGGTGCGCTATGCCTTGCAGCGGCTGGGTGTGGACGCGGAACTGACCGGCGATTCCGCAACGATCCGCAATGCGGACCGGGTGATCCTGCCCGGCGTCGGTGCGGCGGCGGTGTGCATGACGCGGCTACGGGAACTGGATCTGGTCGATACCCTGCGCACGCTGGACAAGCCGCTGCTGGGCGTCTGCGTCGGCGTGCAGCTGCTGTTCGCGCATTCCCAGGAAGACGACACGCCCTGCCTTGGCCTGCTGCCGGGTCGCGTGCGCAAGCTGTCGGCCGCGCCCGGCATCCGCGTGCCGCACATGGGCTGGAACACCCTGCGCCGCACCCGCGATGCGTCGTTGCTGGACGGTATCGCCGACGGCGACCACGCCTACTTCGTGCACAGCTATGCGGCGCCGGTCGACGACGATTGCCTGTGCAGCAGCGAGCATGGCCAGCGCTTCGCCGCCGTGGTACAGCGGGGCAACGTGGCCGGTGCGCAATTCCATCCCGAGCGTTCGGGCGCCGTCGGCGCGCGGCTGCTGAAGAACTTCATCGAGTACGGACTGCAATGACCGGTTTCACCGTCTATCCCGCCATCGACGTGCGCGATGGTCGTGTCGTGCGCCTGGCGCAGGGCGACTACGCGCGCGAGACCCGCTATGAAGGCGCGCCGCTCGACGTGGCGCGGCGCTATGCCGAACAGGGCGCGGAGTGGCTGCACCTGGTCGATCTGGATGCGGCCCGTGCCGGCGGCTACACGCTGGCCCCGCTGCTGGCCGACATCGCCCGTGAGACCGCGCTGAAGGTGCAGACCGGCGGCGGCGTGCGTCGGCGCGACGACGTGGCCCGCATCCTCGACGCCGGGGCGCAGCGCGTGGTGGTCGGTTCGCTGGCCGTGCGAGAACCGGAGACCGTGCTGTCGTGGCTGGCCGAATTCGGCAGCGAGCGCATCACCGTGGCGCTCGACACGCGGTGCGACCCGAACGGCGTCTGGCGCCTGCCGGTCCATGGCTGGACCGAGACGGCCTCGGAGACGCTGGACGAGCTGGCGACGCGGTACGCCGCGGCCGGCCTGCGTCACCTGCTGTGCACCGACATCGCCCGCGACGGCATGCTGACGGGACCCAACCTGGCGCTGTACGCCTACCTGCACGACACCGTGCCGGCACTGGCGGTGCAGGCCTCGGGCGGCGTCAGCGCGGTCACCGATGTCGAAGGTGCGCGACAGGCGGGTTGCGCCGGCATCGTGCTGGGGCGCGCGTTGCTGGAAGGACGCTTCGCGCTGCCGGAGGCGCTGGCATGCTGAGCCGGCGCATCATTCCGTGCCTGGACGTGCGCGAAGGTCGGGTGGTCAAGGGCGTGAAGTTCCGCGACCACGTGGACATGGGCGATATCGCCGAACTGGCGTTGCGCTACCGCGACGAGGGCGCGGACGAACTGGTGTTCTACGACATCGGCGCCAGCCCCGAGGGGCGCTCGGTCGACTATGCCTGGATCGAACGGGTGTCGCGCCTGCTCGATATCCCGTTCTGTGTCGCGGGCGGCATCCGCGATGTCGAGACGGCGCGGCGCGTGCTCTACAGCGGTGCCGACAAGGTGTCGGTGAATACGCCGGCACTGGAACGTCCCGCGCTGATCGGCGAACTGGCCGACGCCTTCGGCGTGCAATGCGTGGTGGTCGGCGTCGACTCGATCCTCGAAGCGGACGGCGAGTGGCGCGTGCGCCGCTATACCGGCGATCCGTCGAAGATGCAGGGCGCCGGCCTGCGCACGCTCGACTGGGTGGTGCAGGCACAGCAGCTGGGCGCCGGCGAGATCGTGCTCAACTGCATGGACCAGGACGGCGTGCGGCGGGGTTACGATCTGGTGCAACTCAAGGCGGTGCGCGCACTGTGCGATGTGCCCTTGATCGCGTCCGGTGGCGCGGGCGAGGTCGAACACTTCACGGAGGTGTTCGCCGAGGCGGACGTGGATGGCGCGTTGGCGGCCAGCGTGTTCCATAGCGGTCATATCCGGATTCCCGCGCTGAAGTGCGCGCTGGCGGAGCAGGGCATCGAGGTGCGGCGTGGCGACTGACGATCCATCATCCGGTTTCGATCCTTCCCGCCTGGACTGGGCCAAGGGCGATGGCCTGCTGCCGGTCGTGGTGCAGGATGCATCGAACCTGCGCGTCCTGATGCTGGGTTACATGAACCGCGAAGCGCTGGACGCCACCCTGGCCAGCCGGCGCGTGACGTTCTTCAGCCGCAGCAAGCAGCGCCTGTGGACCAAGGGCGAAAGCTCGGGCCATGTGCTGGAACTGGTGTCGATCGATGTGGACTGCGACGACGACACGCTGCTGGTGCTCGCGCATCCGCACGGGCCGACCTGCCACCTGCAGCGGGCCAGTTGCTTCCCGTCGGCACCCTCGGCCTTCCTGTCGGAGCTCGACGCACTGATCGCGAAGCGCGAGCGTGAACGGCCGGCCGACAGCTACACCACGCGGCTGTTCGAGTCCGGCGTGCGGCGGATCGCGCAGAAGGTGGGCGAGGAGGGGGTGGAGACCGCGCTGGCCGCAGTGGCGCAGGATGAAACCGCGTTGTTGGGCGAGAGCGCCGACCTGCTGTACCACCTGACGGTGCTGCTGCGTTCGCGCGGGCTGGCGCTGGCCGATGCGGTCGAGGTTTTGCGCCTAAGGCACGAAGCCAAATAGGGCAATGCCTGTCCGTTGTAGGAGCGACGTGAGTCGCGACCGCAGATCCTGATTGGACGCAACCGCATGTCGTCCGCATCGCCATCAACCGCATGCATGTCGGGTCGGTCGTGCGGTCGCGACTGACGTCGCTCCTACAGGTGAACCTTCCTGCGCCATAATTTGCCGGTCGCCCCCGCTGGAGTCGCCGTGCGCGCCTCGCTGACCGCCTTGCTGCTGGCCTGTCTGGCCGTCCCTGCCCACGCCTTGCCACCCCCCTGCAGCAGCGGCCAGGTCTTCGAGGACCGCAACGGCAATGGCGTTCGCGATACGGGCGAGTCCGGCATCCCGGGCGTCAAGGTGTCCGACGGCGTGCACCTGTCCACGACCGATGCGAGCGGCCAGTACGACGTACCGTACGTGGACGGGCGCACGCTGTTCGTCATCAAGCCGGCCGGTTACGACGTGTCGCTACGGGCCGACGGCATGCCGGCGTTCTGGCGCAACCGCCAGTACCATGCCGGCCCGGCGCTGAAGTACGGCGGCGTGCCGTCGCGGCAACCGGACTGCACGCACTTCGCGCTGCGGAAGAAGTCGCCGGGCGAAAGTCCGGCCCTGGATGCGCTTCTGCTGGCCGACAGCCAGACCGCCTCGGTCACCGACGTGGACTATTACTGGCGCGACATCGTGCAGCCCCTGGTCGGCCGGCATGGCGCATCGCTGGGGCTGACGCTGGGCGACATCGTCAACGACGACCTGTCGCTGTATCCGCAGATCCTGCGCACCACCATGCGCCTGCAGGTGCCGTGGCTGTTCATTCCGGGCAATCACGATCTCGATTTCGATGCGGCAAGCGATGAGGAATCGCTGCGCACCTTCCGCCACCATCTTGGTCCGGACACGTTCGCCTGGGAAGAGGACGCGCTGACCTTCATCGGCCTCGACGACATCATCTATCAGCCAGGAAAATCGCCGTCCTACTTCGGCGGACTGCGCGAGGAGCAGTTCGCGTTCCTGCAGGCCTACCTCCCCACCGTCCGCAAGGACCGGCTGCTGGTGATCGGCGTGCACATCCCGTTCTTCGAGGAAGGCGCGCGCGGGTTCCGTGCGGCGGACCGCCAGCGGCTGTTCGCCCTGCTGAAGGATTTTCCGCACCTGCTGCTGCTCAGCGGTCACACCCACACGCAACGCCACTGGTACCACGACGCCGCCACCGGCTGGCATGGCATGAAGCCGCTGCACGAATACAACGTCGGCGCGGCCTGCGGCGCGTACTGGTCGGGTACCAAGGATGCGCAGGGCATCCCGGATGCCACCATGGCCGACGGCACGCCGAATGGCTACGCACGGTTGCGCGTGGAGGCCGGTGGCGAATACGCGTTGTCGTGGCACCCGGCCCGCGCGCCCGACGACAGCGGCATCGGCCTGCATGCGCCCAACGTGCTGCGCAAGGGTGCGTATCCGGCATGGGGGGTTTACGCCAACGTCTACATGGGCGACGCGGACACGCGGGTGGAATACCGCATCGACGGTGGCGAGTGGAAGGCGATGAAGCGCGTGGAACAGCCCGATCCGTCGCTGCTGGTCGAGAACATGCGCGACGACCTGGCCGATACGCTGCGTGGCTACGACCGCTCGCCCGAAGCCGAACCCTCGCACCATCTGTGGCGTGGCGCACTGCCCACCGATCTGGCCGAAGGCGAGCATCGCGTGGAGGTTCGTGCCTTCGACCGCTGGCGCGGCGAGATCACCGCGCGCACCACCTACCGGCTGCAGACGGCGGAGCCCTGAGCATGGCCGCCCCCGAACTCCCGGTGGAACATTTCGCGGACGCTTCCGCGTGGGAGCATTGGCTGGAGCGGCATTCGCAATCGCCCGGCGTCTGGCTGAAGATCGCCAAGAAGGATGCCGGCATCCCGTCGGTGACCTATACCGAAGCGCTGGACGTCGCGCTCTGCCATGGCTGGATCGACGGGCAGAAGAAGGCCTTCGATGCCCGGTTCTTCCTGCAGCGCTTCACCCCGCGTCGCGCGCGCAGCACCTGGTCGAAGATCAATGTCGCCAGGATCGAGGCGCTGGTAGCGGCCGGCCGCATGCGTCCTGCCGGTCTGCGCGAGGTGGATGCAGCGAAGGCGGACGGGCGCTGGGAGGCGGCCTACGACGGGTCGAGTTCGATGGCCGTGCCCCCGGAACTGGAGACGGCGCTGGCGAAGAACCGCAAGGCCAGGGCGTGGTTCGACGCGCTGGACCGGACCAACCGCTACGCCGTCTGCTGGCGCGTGCAGACGGCGGTGAAGCCGGAGACCAAGCGAGCGAGGGTGGAAAAGCTGGTGGCCATGCTGGCGCGGGGCGAGAAGATCCACGACTGAGCCGCTGTTCGGAGGCCGTGTTGGGTGGCGCATGTGATCCTGACGTTGCGGTGGGCGCTGGAACGCGTTCCCCATGCGAACCTCATCACTGGTCGCAGGCGCAAACGGGCCCCCGCGCTCGCAGGGAACAGAATGCGGATGCCGTCATCCCGGCGCAGGCCGGGACCCAGCGCCTTTCGCTTTCGGTGCATGGCCACCACCCCGGTCGCCGGGATGACGGCAGGACGCCACTCCATCGTCCCATCGAATGCGGGAATCCCATTCGCCTTCCGAGTTCCGCTCTGTCAGGCGAACGCGCGCAGCAATGAGGTGCGAAACGCGCTCAGCGCTGCGGCCGGCTCGCCCTGACGCTGAGCCACGCGCCGGCCAGCAACAGCGCGATGGCGACCGCCTGGATCGGGTGCGCCTGCGCGCGGCCCGACGCGACCAGCAACAGCGTGGACAGCAGGGGCGCCAGATACGACAGGCTGCCCAGCAGGGCGATGTCGCCATGCTTGGTGCCGTGGTCCCACAGCCAGAAGGCGGCGCCGACCGGACCCATGCCCATCACCACGAGCACGGCCCATTGCAGCGTCGTAGGCGCGACGGTGTGTTCGTACAGCAGGTGGCACAGCGCACCCAGTAGCGCCACGCCGGCACAGCCGACGGTGATGGCGGCGGTCGGTACGTCGGCGAAGCGGCGGTTGAGGACCGAATACGCCGCCCAGATCACCGCCGCGCCCAGCGCCGCCAGATAGCCGGGAAGATGCGCCGGGTCCACCTGCAGCCAGTTGCCGCGCGTGACCAGCAGCGCCGCCGCAAGCATCCCCAACCAGGTTCCGATCCACTGGCCCCGGCGCACGCTCACGCCGCCCAGCAGGCCGGCAAACACCACGATCAGCAGCGGCCATAAGTAGTTGAGCAGGTTCGCTTCCACCGCAGGCGCGCGTTTCAACGCGATGAAGTACAGCGCGTGGTAGCCGAACAGGGCGAGCGTGGACAGGGCCAGCGCGGCAACAGGCTGGCGCAGTTCGCGAAGTCCGCTGCGCCCTCGCATGACGGCACGCAGCAGTCCCAGGATGGCCGCCACACCGAAACCGATCGCCAGCACCTGGAACGGCGGCAGGTCGCCAGTGGCGGTGGTCAGCACCGCCAGCGACGCCCACAGCAGGATCGCGGCCAGCCCGGTCAGCGTGGCCGTACGCTGCGATGCCATGGGGGGCCTCAGCGCGGAAGCGCGATGTCGGCGAACGAGGCGACGCGCGCGTGGCCGTGGGCGGCGTCGCCTTCGCGCGGCGTCGGATAGTCGTCCCGCCGGTCGATCAGGCAGGTCTGCAGGCCGACCTCGCGGGCGGCATCCAGTTCTTCGACCACATCGGAGAGGAACAGGATCGTGTCCGCCGGCTGCCCGATACGCGCGGCGATCGCGCGATAGCTGTCCGCCTCGCGCTTGCCGCCGACTTCGGTATCGAACCAGTCGGAAAACAGCGGCGTCAGGTCGCCGGCATCGCTGTGGCCGAAGAACAGCTTCTGCGCCGCCACCGAGCCGGACGAGTAGACATACAGCGGATACCCCTGCGCATGCCAGTCGCGCAGCGCGGGTGCGGCGTCCGGATAGATGTGGGCGGTGAAGTCGGCGTCGCGGTAGCCGGCCTGCCAGATCATGCCCTGCAGCGCCTTCAGCGCCGTGTGCTTGCGGTCCTGGTCGATCCAGCCCTGCAGCGTTTCCACGATGACGTCGTCGCTGCAGATGCTGCCATGCTCGGTGGCCACCACGTCGAGCCAGCGTCGCACATCCGGATCCTGCCCGTGTTCGCGCACGAAGCCGGGCAGGGCACGGCGCGCATACGGGAACAGCACGTCCTTCACGAACGAGATGCTGCTGGTGGTGCCTTCGATGTCGGTGAGGATGGCGGAAACGGGCATGGTGATCTTCGAGGTGGCTGTAGAGCGGAGCTTGCTCCGCTGCGCTGTTCATGGGGAACGATGGGAGAGCAGCAGGCGCCGATCCTTGGCGCGACGGTTCATCGCCGTCGAGTCGCCGGACCCTCACCCCAACCCCAGGGGAGAGGGGGCTCAGCGTTCGGTCGGGCCGTCGTAGCGCGGGAACTGCTGCGCCAGCGTAGTGCCGGTGAAGTGGCCCACCCAGCCGTCCGGCTCGGTGAAGAAGCGGATGGCGACGAAGCTCGGCTCCGGTCCCATGTCGAACCAGTGCAGGGTGCTGTCGGGCACGGCGATCAGGTCGTCCTTCACGCATTCCACTTCATAGACCTTGTCGCCCACGTGCAGGGTGAACAGGCCCGAGCCGGCGACGAAGAAACGCACTTCGTCTTCCTTGTGGTAATGCTCGTCCAGGAACTTGGCGCGCATCGCCTCGCGCTGCGGGTTGTCCGGCGCGATGCTGACCACGTCCACGGTCTTGAAGCCGCGCTCGGCCACCAGCCGGTCGATGTCGGCGCGATAGGCGTCGATCACGTCCTCGGCGGGCGCGCCCGGCTCGATGGCCTTGTTCGCCTTCCATCGCTCGAAGGTCACGCCGATCTTCTTCAGTTCGGCGGCGATGAAATCGGGGTCGTAGCTGGCGAACTCCGGCGTGGCCGGGTCGGATTCGCTGAAGATGCGCAGTCGGCTCATGGCGGTGGCGTCAGGCGGCGGGGGGATGCCAAGGGTAGCAAACCCGGTCGCCCGGCCCTGTTGCGGAAACGGAACGCAACGATAACGGCAGGCTATCAGCGCCGGCAGCCGAGCTTGCGCAGCTCCAGTTCCGCCGCGAACAGGAACTCGAACGCTTCCAGATGGCGCCGCGCCTCGGCCATCGTGCGGCCCCAGGCGTACAGGCCGTGGCCGTCGATCAGGTAGCCCCACAACGGCTGGTTGTCGAGCAGGGCGTCCACCTGCGCCGCGAGCGTGGGCATGTCCTGGGTGTTGGCGAACACCGGCACGTCGATCGCCATTTCATGCGTGCTGTTGCCATGGAAGGCCTTCAGCAGCTCGAAGCCCTCCAGGCGGACGTGGCCGGCGCCCGCGAACAGGCGCGAGGCCACCGTCTGCACCAGCGAATGGGTGTGCAGGACGCAGCCGATCTCCGGGTAGCGCCGGTACAGCTGCGTGTGCAGCAGCGTTTCCGCCGACGGGCGATGGTCGCTGCCGAAGGCCTTGCCATCGAAGTCGACCACCATGATGTCCGCCTCCACGAGCCGACCCTTGTCGCGGCCGGAGACCGTGATCGCCGCATGGCGCTCGTCCAGGCGTTCGGAGAAGTTGCTGCTGGTGGCCGGCGTCCAGCCGAGCTGCGACAGCTCGCGGACATTGGCGATGATGGAGTGCGCGCGCGCGCGCAGCCGTTCGGCGTCGTAGGGGAGTGCGCTCATGCGCGCATTCTAGCCTGCGGGGTGTGGACCGGACCGCCGGGCCTCAGGGCTTGCCGCGCCGCGCGAACCCGCGATAGGCCGCCAGCGCGAGCAGGGCGATGACCATGCCGCCGACCAGCGTGCTCACCGGCGTGGAATAGACCAGCAGGCCGCAGGCCACCAGGGCGCCCATGCCGATCACGCGGTCGCGCGCGCTCGGGCGTCGTCCCGGTGCACCCAGCAGCAGGCTCAGGCCGGCGGTGGCATAGGCCATCACCACCAGCACCACCACCATCTCGATAAGCGTCTCGAACTGGCCCGACACGGTGGGCGACAGGGTCAGGATCGCCAGCGCCGTCATCGACAGCGCCACCAGCAGCAGTCCCCAGCCGGCCGACCCGTTCGCCCGCAGGCGTCCGAAAATCGCCGGCAGGTAGCCGCGGTGCGCGGCGCGCGCGCCCGACTCGCCGGTGACCAGCATCCAGCCGCCGAGCGTGCCGGTGGCCTTGAGCGCCGCCGCCGCCGCGATGACCGGGATCGCCCATGCGCCGAACATCTGTCCGGCCACCAGCGCGAACGGTGCGCTGGAGCTGGCCAGCTGGTCCACCGGCACGATGCCCATCATCAGCACCGACGACACCAGGTACACCAGGCCGGCGATGACGATGCCGCCCAGCGTGGCGAGCGGCACGTTGCGTGCCGGATTGCGGACCACGCCGGCGACCATCGCCCCGGTTTCCAGGCCCACGAAGGCCCAGAAGATCGGCGCCAGCGAGCTGAACACCACGGCCGCGTCGGAGGTGCCGGACACGTTCCAGGCCGCACGGTAGAGCGCCGGGTCGAAGCTGCCCCAGCCCCAGATCAGGATCGCCGCCACCGGCAGCAGGCCCAGCACCACGCACAGCGACTGGAATCGCGCGATCTGGCGCGGACCCAGCAGGTTGAGTGCGAACATCAGCCAGATCAGCACCAGCTGCCCGCCCAGGCGGGTCCACTGGCCGTCGCCCAGCGGCAGCAGGATCACCAGGTAGCCGAACGCCGCCACCGCGATGGCGTTGTTGCCGATCCACGAGGAAATCCAGTACAGCGTGGTGGCCAGGAAGCCCATGTCGCGGCCGAGCGACGGGCGCACGTAATCGTCTGGCGATTCCAGGTTGGGATAGTCGCGCGCCAGCCGTGCGAACGCGCTGCCCAGGATCACCGCCAGCACCGTGCCCAGCAGCCAGGCCAGCGCGGTGACGCCGCCGGACTTGGCCAGCGTGGCCGGCAGCAGGAAGAACCCCGACCCGATCATGTTGTTGGCCACCACGAAGGTCGCCAGGACGGGGCCAATCTGACGCGCGCTGCCGGTGGTCATCGGGAGAGCCTGGAAGGGGAGGACGATGGAATGGAAACGGCCGGCCTCCCGGCCGGCCGTCGTCGGGCGTGGCTCAGGCCTGCTGCCTGAGCTTGCTGTGGCGGAAGCCGTAGACGAAATAGATCACCAGGCCGAGCAGCGTCCAGCCGACGAACAGCTTCCAGTGCTCCATGAAGGGCTGCACGAACAGGTAGAGGCAGGCCAGCACGCCGAGCGGGCAGACGACGATCGCCAGCGGCACCCGGAACGGGCGCGGGATCTCCGGCCGCGTGTAGCGCAGGATCAGCACGCCGGCGCAGACGGTCGCGAAGGCGAGCAGGGTGCCCATCGACACCATTTCGCCCAGCAGGCCGATCGGCAGGAAGCCGGCCAGCGCCGCCGCGATCACGCCCACGATGATCGTGCCCACGTACGGCGTCTGGTACTTCGCGTGCACCTTGCCGAAGACCTTCGGCAGCAGGCCGTCCTTCGCCATGCTGTAGAAGATGCGCGGCTGCGCCATCAGCATCACCAGGATCACCGAGGTCAGGCCGGCGATGGCGCCGATCTCGATCAGCGTCTTCAGCCACAGCAGCTTGGGGTACGCCTCCAGCGCGGTCGCCACCGGCTTGGCGGTGCCCAGCTGGGTGTAGGACATCATGCCGGTCAGCACCGCGCAGACGATGATGTAGATGACCGTGCAGATCGCCAGCGAGCCCAGGATGCCGATCGGCATGTCGCGCTGCGGGTTCTTGGCCTCGCCGGCGGCGGTGGAGACCGCATCGAAGCCGATGTAGGCGAAGAACACGATGGCGGCGGCACGGGTGACGCCCTCGAAGCCGAACTTGCCAGGGCCCTCGTTCGCCGGAATGAAGGGCTGCCAGTTGGCCGGGTCCACGTACTGCAGGCCGAAGGCCACGAACAGCAGGATCACCGTGACCTTGATGGCCACCACGATGGCGTTGACGAACGCCGACTGGGTGATGCCCACGTAGCAGAGGCCGCTCACCGCCGCCACGATGAACACCGCCGGCAGGTTGAGGATGGCGCCGGAACGGATGAACTCGCCATTGGCCACGGTGAACGTGGCGTTGGCCAGCGCGTCGGGGATCGGCACGCCGAGCGTGCCTAGGAAGCTGTTGAGGTAGCCGGACCAGCCGACCGCCACCGTCGAGGCCGCGAACAGGTACTCCAGCACCAGGCACCAGCCGATGAACCAGGCCACGAACTCGCCCAGCGTCGCGTACGAATACGAATACGCGCTGCCGGAGACCGGCATCAGCGCGGAGAACTCCGCATAGCACAGGCCGGCCAGCGCACAGGCGATGCCGGCCAGCACGAAGCTCAGCATGATCGCCGGGCCGGCGTGGTTGGCCGCGGCCTGGCCGGTCAGCACGAAGATGCCCGCGCCGATCACCGCACCCACGCCCAGCATCACCAGGTGGCGTGCGGTCAGTGTCCGTTTGAATCCGCTCTCCCCGTCCAGACTGCCTTCGAAAGGTTCACCGGCATCGACGTGGCCTGCCGGTGCGACCGGCTTGACCCTGAACAGAGCTTTGAGCATTCGCAGCGTCCCCTTGGAAGACTTCATGCCGACGAAGCGTTTCGCCGGGCGGTGGCAACGGGTCATGGGGCGGCCCCATGGAAGGCCGTACCTTGCCAAAGCGGGCCGGGGATCACAAGCGCAGGTGCAGCATGGCCGGCGATAATCGCGGCCCGATCACCCACGCCCAAAGAGAAAGCGCCTCGTGCCAGCCGTCCATGCCGCCCTCCGCGAACACCTGGCCGCCTACGCCCGACGCTGGCCTGCCGAAGGAGACGTGGTGGGCCAGTTCCTCGCCCTGCTTGACGATCCCGCCGATCCCTTCCTCCGCGAGAGGCTGGAAGGGCATCTGACCGGTGGCGCCTGGCTGGTCAGCGGCGATGGCGAACGCGTGCTGATGACCCATCACCGCAAGCTCGGCCGCTGGCTGCAGCTGGGCGGGCATGCCGATGGCGATACCGACATGGCGCGCGTGGCATTGAAGGAGGCCGAAGAGGAGTCGGGGCTGTCCGACCTGTCCGTCGAGGACGACATCTTCGACCTGGACCGGCACTGGATTCCCGAGCGCAAGGACGTGCCGGGCCACTGGCATTACGACGTGCGCTACGTGGTGCGCGCCAACGGCAGCGAGGCGTACGTGGTCAGCGACGAGTCGCTGGACCTGGCCTGGCGCGGGATCGCCCCGCTCGCCGACGATGCGGACCCGTCGATCCGCCGCATGGCCCGCAAATGGCTGGCGCGGAGTACTGCGTAGGGTGGGCCTGGGCCTACCGTCCCGACCGCATCAGTACAGCACGCGCACCCGCAACGTGCCGTCGATCGCCGCCATCGCCTCGCGCAGGCTGGCGGTCTGTTCCTCGTCGGCGGTGACGTCGATGACCACGTAGCCGACTTTCGGATCGGTGCGCAGGAACTGGCCGTCGATGTTGATGCCGCGGTCGCGGAAGATGTCGTTGATCTGCGACAGCACGCCGGGCACGTTGCGGTGGATGTGCAGGATCCGGCGGCTGCCGTCGTGGCCGGGCAGGGTGACCTCGGGGAAGTTCACCGACGACAGCGTGCTGCCGTTGTCGCTGTACCGCACCAGCTTGGCCGCCACCTCGATGCCGATGTTGTCCTGCGCCTCCAGCGTGCTGCCGCCCACATGCGGGGTGAGGATGACGTTGTCCAGGCCCCGCAGCGGGGACTCGAAGGATTCGGCGTTGCCTTTCGGTTCCACCGGGAACACGTCCACCGCGGCGCCGCCGACGTGGCCGGACTTCAGTGCATCGGCCAGTGCGTCGATGTCGACCACGGTTCCGCGCGAGGCGTTGATCAGATGCGCGCCCGGCTTCATCGCCGCGATCTGGGCCTGGCCGAACATGCCCTGGGTCGCCGGGGTTTCAGGCACGTGCAGCGTCACCACGTCGCTCTGCGCCAGCAGGTCGTCCAGGCTGACGGCGGCACGGGCGTTGCCCAGCGACAGTTTGGTCTCGATGTCGTGGAACAGCACGTGCATGCCCAGCGCCTCGGCCAGCACGCCGACCTGGGTGCCGATGTGGCCGTAGCCGATGATGCCCAGCGTCTTGCCGCGCACTTCATGGCTGCCGGCGGCCGACTTGCTCCAGCCGCCGCGGTGGCATTCGGCGTTCTTCTGCGGAATGCCGCGCATCAGCAGGATGGCCTGCGCGATGACCAGTTCGGCCACGCTGCGGGTGTTGGAGTAGGGTGCGTTGAAGACCGGGATGCCGGCCAGTTCCGCCGCGTCCAGGTCCACCTGGTTGGTGCCGATGCAGAAGCAGCCCACCGCGATCAGGCGTCGCGCCTGCGCCAGCACGTCCTCGCTCAGGTGCGTGCGCGAGCGGATGCCGACGATGTGCGCTTCGGCGATGCGGCGTTTCAGTTCGTCTTCCGGCAGCGACTTCTCGTGGAACTCGATCTGCGAATAGCCCGCGGCACGGAACGTCTCGACGGCCGTCTGGCTGACCCCTTCCAGCAACAGCACGCGGATGTCCTGCTTCGGGTACGAGGTCTTCTTGATCGACATTGCCGGAAAGGTCGCCGCGGAGAGGGAAGGGGCGTCACTATGCCAGATGGATGCCGGCGATGGTGCGGCGCGCCATGGAAAGCTCGGTTGCGGTTTTCCCGGCTTGGTTGCCGCTGAAACGAAGCCCTGCATCGGCTGGACGCCACCCGGCATCGCTGGCACGCTGGGCGCCCCCGAAAATGCTGCCCCCGCAATGAGCGATCCGCGCCTGGAAGCCCTGCTGCACGCCGCCCCGGCGCTGCGCCTGAAGACCGATCCCGCCGACCTGGAGCACTACGGCCGCGACTGGACCCGGCGCTGGACGCCATCGCCGCTGGCCGTCGCGTTGCCGGCCACCGTCGACGACGTGCAGGCCGTCGTGCGCTGGGCGAATGAACATCGCGTGGCGGTCGTGCCGTCGGGCGGACGCACCGGCCTGTCCGGCGGCGCCGTGGCGGCGAACGGCGAACTGGTGCTCAGCCTGGAGCGCATGAACCAGGCGCTGGACTTCAATGCGGTGGACCGCACGCTGACCGTGCAGGCCGGCATGCCGCTGGAGGCCGTGCACAACGCGGCGCGCGAGCATGGGCTGGTCTATCCGGTGGACTTCGCCGCGCGCGGTTCCTGTGCGATCGGCGGCAACATCGCCACCAATGCCGGCGGCATCCGCGTGATCCGTTACGGCAACACGCGCGAGTGGATCGCGGGCCTGAAAGTCGTCACCGGTGCCGGCGACGTGCTGGAGCTCAACAAGGCGCTGATCAAGAACTCCAGCGGCTACGACCTGCGCCACCTGTTCATCGGTTCCGAGGGCACGCTGGGCGTCGTCGTCGAGGCCACCGTGCGGCTGACCGATCCGCCACCGCCGACCAATGTCATGCTGCTGGCGCTGCCGTCGTTCGAGGTGCTGATGCAGGTGTTCGCGGCATTCCGCGAGCGCCTGCAGCTGGAGGCGTTCGAGTTCTTCACCGATCGCGCACTGCGGCACGTGCTGGCGCATGGCGCGCAGAAGCCGTTCGACGAGATCCATCCTTATTACGTGGTCACCGAGTTCGCGATCGGCGACGAGGCGAAGGAAGCGGCGGCGATGGCGGCGTTCGAGGCCTGCATGGACCAGGGCTGGGTCAGCGACGGCGTGATCAGCCAGTCCGACGCGCAGGCCGCGCAGCTCTGGCGGCTGCGCGAGGGCATCACCGAGGCGCTGGCGCGCTACGTACC
Source organism: Pseudoxanthomonas sp. (assembly GCF_035999195.1). Lineage (NCBI taxonomy): Bacteria > Pseudomonadati > Pseudomonadota > Gammaproteobacteria > Lysobacterales > Lysobacteraceae > Pseudoxanthomonas > Pseudoxanthomonas sp. The sequence continues at coordinate 594,518 of NZ_DASYGY010000009.1, read as the reverse complement.
CTACAAGAACGACGTGTCGGTGCGCATTTCCGCCATGCCGGCCTTCCTGGCAGAAACGCAGGCGCTGCTCGGGGAGGCCTATCCGCAGTTCGAGGTGGTGTGGTTCGGCCATATCGGCGACGGCAACCTGCACATCAACGTGCTGAAACCGGACGGCATGGAGAACGCGGACTTCGTCACCCAGTGCGAGCAGGTCACCAAGCTGCTGGCGGCGTCGCTGAAGCGCCACGACGGCAGCATCTCGGCCGAGCACGGCATTGGCCTGGTCAAGAAGGGCTACCTGGAAAGCACGCGCAGCACCGGCGAAATCGCGGTGATGCGCGGCATCAAGCAGGTGCTGGACCCGAACGGCCTGATGAATCCCGGCAAGCTGTTCGACAGCTGATACCGCCACCGGATTCAGCCGCGCGGCACCGATTGCAGGTAGTCTTTGCGCACCGTGCCGACTGCGGCGCTCCCCCGTCTGGAAACTCCATGTCCCGATTGATCCTGGCCGGCGTGTTGCTGGCGTTTTCCCTGCCGGTGCTGGCCGGCAGCTTTGCCGGGTCTTCCGCCGGCGCATCGTCGGCCGGCTCGTCGGCCTCCTCGGGCAGTTCGTCCGGCGACGACAAAGTCGTCGTGCAGGCGCGCGAGGACGCGGCCAGTTTCGTCGCCACCGAGGGCCGCATCCGTGGCGCGCAGCTCGAAGCCGCGCTGCGTCACCTGCGCGAGAAGGATGAAGCCGCACGCAAGGCCAGCGACATGCAGCTGGCGCAGGCCATCCTAGCCCGCTGATGCACGCGCGTCGGCCCCTTGGCCGGCGCTTGGCCGCGCGCCTGCTGGGGGCCTGGCTCGCTGCGGTCGCCACATCGGCGGCCGCGCTCGATATCGATCCGACCGGGGTTTCGCCCGACGAGATCGCCGCCACGCAGGCGCTGGTCGACGACGTGCTGCCGCGACTGCCTTTGGCGTGGCGTGATGCCCTGCCATCGGGCCTTGTCCTGCAATGGCGCGATGACCTGCCGACGCATGTCGCGGGACGGCGCGTGGGCGACCATGTACGGCTGCCGCGCCGGCTGCTGGAAGCGTGGAAGACGCGCGACTCCCTGCCGTCGGACGATGCGTCCCTGCTCGCCGTCCGCCAGGCGCTGGTGCACGAACTCGCCCACAGCTACGACCGCGCACGGCGCAACGCGCTGTCGGGCGATCCGCGCCTGCGCGATCTGGCCGGATGGCAGCGCAGCGTGTTCCCGCTGGCGGGCCGCCGCTCGCGCAACGACTTCGTCGCGCGCACGCCCGATCCGTACGAACTGGAGCGACCCTCCGAATTCGTGGCGGTGAATCTCGAGCATTTCGTGCTCGATCCGGACTACGCATGCCGGCGTCCGGCACTGCATCGCCATTTCGCCGCGCACTTCGCCATGCCGTCCGTGGCGGACGGGTGCGCGCCGGGCCTGCCGTTCCTGGAGGCCGATGCGGAGGCAGGCGATGCCTCGCTGCTCGCCCTGGATCCATCGCGCGTCTATGCGATCGACTACCTGCTGGCCGAAGGCAACACGCAGGCGATGAGCCGCTGGGGCCACAGCATGCTGCGGCTGGTGATCTGCGCGCCCGGCCGGACACCGGGCCCGGACTGCCGGCTCGACCTGTCCCATCACCGCGTCCTCTCGTTCCGTGCCTTCGTCGGCGATGTCCAGATCTCCGGCTGGCGGGGATTGACCGGTTCCTATCCGTCGCGCCTGTTCCTGCTGCCGCTGGACCAGGTGATCGAGGAATACACCCGGGTCGAACTGCGTGGCCTGCAGTCGATTCCGCTGCGGTTGCAGCGCGAAGAGATGGCATCGCTACTCGAGCGTGCCGCGCAGTTGCACTGGAGCTACGACGGGCGCTACTACTTCATCAGCAACAACTGTGCCGTCGAGACCTGGAAGCTGCTGCACGACGGCGTGCCACGGTTGGCCGGGGAATCACTCGCGAGCATCACGCCGACCGGCTTGCTGAAGAAGCTCGAGCGTCGTGGCGTCGCCGATGCCGGCGTGCTCGACGATGCCGCAGAGGCGCGACGGCTCGGTTACTACTTCGAGCCGATGAGCGCGCGCTACGACGCCCTGTTCGCGGTGGTGCGGCAGGCGCTGGGGGTGCCGCAGCAGGATGCGCAGGCATGGCTGGCGCTGCCGCCCGCCGAACGCGCGGCGTGGTTGCCGCGGGCCGACCTGCGCACGAACGCGGCGCTGCTGGTACTGGAGAACGCGGCGCTCCGTCGCCAGCAACTGCGGCTGCGCGATGAACTGAAACGGCGCTACCTGGGGCGTGACGCACCTGCCGGCCTTGAGCCGGCGCTGCAGGCCCTGCGTGCCTGGCTGGGCGATACCGGCTTCATCAGTCGCCCCTCGGAGTTGCTGCCTCAGGGCTACGGACTGCCGCAGGCGGACGAGCGCGAGCGCATTGAAGAGGAAGCCCGCCTGCGTTTGACCCGCCTGCGCGACCAGGACGGGCGCCTACGCGGGGAACTCGAACGCTGGCTACCCGCCGATCAGCGTGACGCCCTGCGGGGCATCGAAGCGAACCTCGACACCATCGGCACCCGCCTGCGCACCCCGTAGCGTGCGCCGCGCGCACGACCGCAGGATCTGTCGCCATCGCGTCCGTCGCGAGACGAAGGAAGGTTTCAGGGGGCGTACGCATAGCGCACGCTACGAGGCCTCGTGCCCGCCGCGCTGTGGGCATCCACGTAGCCTGCGCCACGCAAACGACCGCAGCATGCTTCATCGCGCAGCGGGAGCTTCAGCGGGTCGTGCGCAGCGCGTACCCGACCTCAATCCGCGCGGCCGCCGAACTCGCCGGTGGTCGTGTTGACCAGGATGCGCTCGCCGTTGGTGATGTACTCGGGCACCATGATCTCGATGCCGGTGCTCAGCTTCGCCGGCTTCGGACGCTTGGTGGCGGTGCCGCCCTTCAGTTCCGGCGGCGTTTCCACCACTTCCAGCGTCACGTGCTGCGGCAACTGCAGCGCCACCGGCATCTCATCGATCACCTGCACGTAGCAGCCCGTCAGTCCGTCGGTGATGTAGCCGGCGTCGTCGCCGATCACGTTCGCATCCAGCGTGTACGGCGTGTAGTCCTCGTCATCGAGGAACACGAAGGCGTCGCCGTCCTTGTAGGAATACGTCGCCTGGCGGCGCAGCAGCTCCACTTCGCTGAGGGTGTCGTCGGCATCGAAGCTGGCGTCCAGCTTGTTGCCGCCCGGCACGCTGTACATGATGAAACGGAAGCGCACGTTGCCGCCGCGGCCCTGCGGCGAGCTGCGCTCGATGTCGCGGATCTGGTACACGCCGCCGTTGTGTTCGACGACGTTGCCTTTCTTGATGTCGAAAGCTTTCATGGTGAGGAGCCGGGATTGGGGAGTGGAGATTCGGGATTCGTTGGAGCAGGGCCGGCACCGACGGAGTCGGGTCCGCCTGTTGCGAATCCCGAATCCCGAATGCCGAATCCCGGCTTACTTCGGTGCCAGCCGCACGGCGCCATCCAGCCGGATGGTTTCGCCGTTGAGGTAGGGATTGCCGAGGATGTAGGCGACCAGGTCGGCGAACTCCTCCGGCCTGCCGAGGCGGGACGGGAACGGGATCGAGGCGCTGAGCGACTGCTGCACGGCGTCCGGCATGCCATCGACCATCGGCGTCCAGAAGATGCCCGGTGCCACCGTCATCACGCGGATGCCGAAGCGCGACAGCTCGCGCGCCATCGGCAGCGTCATGCCGACCACGCCGCCTTTCGATGCCGAGTACGCGGCCTGGCCGATCTGGCCCTCGTACGCCGCCACGCTGGCGGTATTGACGATCACGCCGCGCTCGCCGTCGGCATTCGGCGCGTTGTGCTGCATCTGGTCGGCCGCGGCCTTGGCCACGTTGAAGCTGCCGACCAGGTTGACCATCACCGTGGCCTGGAAGGTCGACAGCGGCATCGGTGCTTCCTTGCCCAGCACGCGGCCGGCACCGAGGATGCCGGCGCAGTTGATCGCCGCATTCAGCCCGCCCAGGAAATCCTTCGCCGCCGCCACGTTCGCCGCCACGCCGGCTTCGTCGGTCACGTCGGTGCGGAAGTAGCGGACATGTGCCTCGCCCAGTTCGGCGACGGCTGCGGCGCCCTTGTCGTCGTTGACGTCGAACAGCGCGGCCTTGCCTCCCTGGGCGACCAGATGGCGGGCGACGGCCAGGCCCAGGCCGGAAACGCCACCGGTGATGACGGCGCGGGTGTCGGAAAGCTGCATGCGGTGAACCTGGTGCGGAAAGGCCGGCATTTTAACGCGATGGCGGGTGACGGGCGTCGCGCCAGTGATCCTGAGGGGGGGCTGTGGGAGCGACGTCAGTCGCGATGGGGCTTCACAAGGAAGGCTTCTTCGCGACTGACGTCGCTCCCACACCGGCCGGACCAAGTATCCCGCCGCTCAGGCGTGCACGCGTTCCAGCGGCGCATCGGCGAGGCGCCGCGCGAATTCGTCCGGCGACAGGCCGGGGGCGAACAGGAAGCCCTGGCCGACCGGCACGCCGAGGTTGAGCAGGAACTGGCGCTGCGCTTCCGATTCCACGCCTTCGGCCACCAGGCCCAGGCCCAGGCTGCGGGCGATGGCCGAGACCGCCTGGCAGACCGCCACGTCGGAGCGGTTGTTCGGCACGCCTTCGGTGAACAGCGGGCTCAGTTTCAGGCCGTGGATCGGCAGGCGGCGCAGGTAGTTGAGCGCGCTGTAGCCCTCGCCGAAATCGTCGATGGTCAGCAACACGCCCAGCTGGCGCAGGTCGGCGAAGGTGCGCAGCGTGGCCGGCGCGTCCTCGATCAGCACGCGTTCGGTGAACTCGAGCTCCAGTGCGCTGCCGGGCAGGTCGAACTCGGCGAGGATGGCGCGTACCCGGTCGGCGAGATCGTCGCCGGCGAACTGCCGGTACGACACGTTGACCGCCACCCGCACGATGCCCAGGCCCATGTCGCGCCACGCGGCCACCTGGCGGCAGGCTTCGCGCAGCACCCAGCTGCCGATGCGCACGATGTCGCCGGTGGTTTCGGCGTGGCTGATGAACACGTCCGGCCGCAGTTCGCCCAGCTGATGGTTCTGCCAGCGGATCAGCGCCTCGCCGGCGATGATGCGGCCGTTGCGCAGGTCGACCTGCGGCTGGTAGACGAGGCGGAACTCCTCGTTGTCCACGGCACGCCGCAGCTGCGTCTCGATCTGCAGCCGGTCCTGCTGCCGCTGCGCCAGTTCCTGGGTGAAGCTCTGCCAGCCGTTGCGCGCGCGATGCTTGCTGTCGTACATCGCGATGTCGGCATTCTGGATCAGCTGCTGCGGCCGGGTGCCATCTTCCGGCGCCACTGCCAGGCCGATGCTGGCGGTGATGGCGAACTCGTCCTTGCCGAAGCGGAAGGCGTCGGCGAACGCGCCCAGCACCGCATGCGCCATCGCTTCGGGCAGGTGCGGATCCTGGCCGGCGTCGCAGATCACCAGGAATTCGTCGCCGCCGAAACGGGCGATCATGCCGTCGGTACCCACCGCGCCGCGGATGCGGTCCGACGCCTGCACCAGCAACTCGTCGCCGGCGTTGTGGCCCAGTACGTCGTTGACCATCTTGAAACGGTCCAGGTCGATGTAGAGCACGGCGACGCGCGCGCGCTCGGGGTCGGCCAGCCGCGCGCCGAGCTCGGTCAGCACGGCGTCGCGGTTCATCAGCCCGGTCAGCGGGTCGGTGCGCGCCTGGATGCGCAGCATCTCCTCGGCCTGCTTGTCCTGCGAGATGTCCTGCATGGTGCCCGTGATCCGCGAGGCGCCGGGATCGCCGGGTTCGGCATCGCCGATCACGCGGATCCAGAACGGATGGCCGTCGGCCTGGGTGCCCTGCAGTTCCATGTCGAAGCCCTGGCCACCGGCGGTGATCAGGTCCAGCGCGCCGCGCAGGCGGCGGCGGTCGGTCTCGCGCAGGCACGACAGCATGTCGTCCATGGTGACCAGCGCCCGCGCCGCGCCGAGGATGCGCTGGGCCTCGTCGGTCAGGTACATGCGGTCGCGCCCCAGGTCCCATTCCCAGCCGCCGATGTGCGCCAGCGACTGCGCGCGGTCGAACAGCGCGCTGTCGCGCTTGAGTTCGGTGACGTCGCTGAACAGCGTGGTGACCTGCGATGGCGTACTGGCGCCGGGGGCGAACTGCGGCACCGAGGTGGCGGTGAGCCACAGCAGCTGTTTCTTCTCGCGGTGGTACAGGCCGAGCAGCACGCTTTCGATCATGTGCCCGCTGTCGAGCGCGCGCTGGGCGGGCAGTTCGTGGCGCGCCATCTCGCGCCCGTGCTCGTCGACGATATGCCAGCGGCCCATCGCCAGCTCCTGGTCGGCCCGCTGGTCCTCGCGGATGCCGAAGATGCGCATCGCCGCGCCATTGCAGTACTGCACTTCCAGATCGCGGTTGTGCACCACGATGCCCTTGTCGATGGTCTCCATCAGTTCGCGGTAACGCAGCTCCGCCAGGCGGCGGCTGCTGATGTCGCGGGCCACGGCGACGATCGCCTTGCGGCCATCGAAGCTGATGTTGGCCGAGTGCACTTCCACCGGGAAGCGGGTGCCGTCGCCGCGCATGTTGGTGACCTCGATCACGTAGGTCTCGCCGCGGTTGAGCGTTTCCCACACCGGCACCAGGTGGTCGCGCGGCAGGTCGGGGTTAAGCACGTTGATGTTGCGGCCGACGATTTCCTCGCGAGGCCGCTTGTAGGCCAGCATACCGGCCTTGTTGAGGTCCAGGATGGTGCCGTCCTCGGCGATGATGCTGACCGGGTCGGGCACGGCGTCGAACAGGTTGCGGTAGCGCGAACGCTCGGTGTCCGCCTCGTGCTGCTTGGCCAGCAGTGCCTCGCGTGCCTGGCGGAGCAGGTCGGCGTGGGGGCCATCGGCCGTGCCCGCGCGTTCGAGCGCGGCGACCAGCGCCATCACCTCGATGTCGCTGGCCGGCCTCTGGCTCATGCGGCCGCCAGCGCCTTGCCGACCCGGCTGCCGGTCTCGCGCCCGAGCCGGGTCGACAGCCAGCGGCCGGTATCCGCCAGCAGGTCCAGATCCACGCCGGTGCGCAGTCCGAGGCCGTGCAGCAGGTAGACGACGTCCTCGCTGGCGACGTTGCCGCTGGCCCCCTTGGCGTACGGGCAACCGCCTGCGCCGGAGACGGCCGAGTCCACCACGCGCACGCCGACGTCGAGACAGGCCAGGATGTTCGCCAGGGCCTGCCCGTAGGTGTCGTGGAAATGCACGGCCAGCGCGGGCATCGGCACCTCGGCGGCGACCGCCGACAGCATGTCGGCCGCCTTGCGTGGCGTGCCGACGCCGATGGTGTCGCCCAGCGAGATTTCGTAGCAGCCCATCGCATGCAGCTGACGCGCCACGCGCACCACGTCGGCGACGGGCACCTCCCCCTGGTAGGGACAGCCGAGCACGGTGGAGACGTAGCCGCGTACCTTCACGCCATCGGCGGCGGCGCGCTCGAGTACCGGGCGGAACCGTTCGATGGATTCGTCGATGGAGGCGTTGATGTTCTTGCGGTTGAACGCCTCGGACGCGGCCGTGAACACCGCCACTTCCTCGACGCCGACGGCGCGCGCACGGTCGTAGCCGGTCTCATTCGGCACCAGCACGGGATAGGCCGTGCCGGGCCGTCGCTGGATGGCCGCGAACACCTCGGCGGCGTCGGCCAGCTGCGGCACCCACTTGGGGCTGACGAAGCTGGTGGCCTCGATGCTGAGCAGGCCGGTGCGCGACAGCCGGTCGATCAGTTCCACCTTGTCGGCGGTGGCGACGAGGGTCTTCTCGTTCTGCAGGCCGTCGCGCGGCCCCACCTCGACGATGCGGACGAAATCGGCGGTGGAGGAGGGCAGGGCGTTCATGACCGTTTCCCGTCCTTGGCGCGGCGCATGCGCAGCGTCCTGTCGCGGCCATCGAAGGCGTCGAACAGCGCGGGCTCGGACCGCAGCAACCGGCGCAGCTGCTCGGGCCTGCCTTCGAACACGTAGGTACTGGCGTCGGCCTCGCGCGCCTTCAAGGTTCCCTGCTGCACGCGTTGCATGATGTCCACCGTGTCGAGCATCGCGATCTGCAGCGTATCGTCGCGAATGCGGTATTTCAGCAGTGTGACCGCGCCGGCCGGCATGCCTTTCGGGATGGGCGGCGCGCCGGCCTGGCCGGTGGCGAACAGGCCCTCCAGCTCCTTGAAGCCCAAGGCCAGGTAGCGTTCGCCGTCCAGCTCGAATCCCAGCGCGTCGAACTCCGGCGCCTGGGCGCGCGCACCGTCGCGCAGGCGCACCCGGCAGGCGGCATCCACGTCCGCATGATCGTCCTTGCCCAGCGGCACGCGGTCCTGCGGGCTGTCGGGCAGCGGGATCCAGCGTCCGACCAGGGCGGGGTCGCAAGTCAGCGGTGCCGGCGGTTGTTCGAACATGACGCAACCGCCCAGGGTGCAGGCCACCAGCAGGACCGCCGCCACACGCCACGAGGTCCGCGCTGCAGACCTCACTCGAGCGCTACCAGGACGGTGTCGGCCTCGACGAAATCCCCGGCCGCGGCGCGCAGTTCGGCCACCACGCCGGCGCGGGGGGCCCTGATGGCGAGTTCCATCTTCATCGCCTCCATCACCAGCAATTCCTGTCCTGCGTCCACACTGTCCCCCGCTCGTGTCTTCACCACCACCACGCGACCGGGCATCGGCGCGATGATGCGCCCGTCGCCGACGCTGTCGCCGCCCGCCGTACGCTGGTACGCAGGCAGGACCTCCAGCGTTGCGCGCCGTTCGCCGTCGTGAAGGGTCAGCCGACGGCCACGGCGGTGGATGCGCAAGCGGCGTGCCTGATCATGGATACGCAACTCGAGCAGGCCAGCGGTCAGGCGGGCGCCGTCGACCGGATGCGCCGTGCCCTCGATCTCGACGACGTAACGGCCCGCATGGCCGTGCCCGAGCGTCTCCCAGCGCTGGTCGCGGTGCTGGAAGGCCAGCGGCCGGCGTCCGGCATGGCCCAGGCGCCAGCCATCGGCGGCCGCCCAGGGCGAGCCGGGATCACCGGAGGCCGCGGCGTCGCGCCGGGCCGACGTTTCCTGTTCCAGCAGCACCGCAACCGACGCGGCCACCTGCAGGTCCGGGGTCAGCGACGGCGCCGGCATGAACTCGTCCAGGTGCCGGTCGAGGTAGCCGGTGTCGATGCGGCCCTCCACCACGGCCGGATGCCGGACCAGCTGTTCGAGGAAGCCGATGTTCGACTTGGGCCCGACGATGTCGCAGTCGGCCAGCGCCTCGCGCAGCCGCGCCAGCGCGTTGGGACGATCCTCGCCCCAGACGATCAGCTTGGCGATCATCGGGTCGTAGAAGATGGTCACCACGTCGCCTTCGATCACGCCGCCATCGAGGCGGACGTCGGCGGACGGCGTGGGCAGCACCAGCGATTCGAGCCGTCCGGAGCCGGGCAGGAAGCCGGCTTCCGGATCTTCCGCGTACAGGCGCACCTCGATGGCATGGCCGCGCTGCGCGATGGCGTCCTGCGTCAGCGGCAACGGCTCGCCCGCCGCCACGCGCAGTTGCCATTCCACCAGGTCCAGTCCGGTGACCATTTCGGTGACCGGATGCTCCACCTGCAGGCGGGTGTTGATCTCCATGAAGTAGAACCGGCCTTCTGGATCGACGATGAACTCCACCGTGCCCGCATTGGCGTAGTCGATGGCCTGCGCCGCCTTCACCGCGGCATCGCCCATGGCGGTGCGCAGCGCGGGCGTGAGGAACGGCGATGGCGACTCCTCCAGCACCTTCTGGTAGCGGCGCTGGGCCGAGCACTCGCGTTCGTTGAGGTGCAGCGTGTGGCCGTGCGTGTCGGCGAACACTTGGATCTCGATGTGGCGCGGCGACTGCACGTAACGCTCCAGCAGCACGCGGTCGCGGCCGAAGGCATTGGCCGCTTCGCGCTGGCAGCTTTCCAGCTGGCCGATGAAGTCCTCCAGCCGGTGCACCACGCGCATGCCCTTGCCGCCGCCGCCGTGCGCAGCCTTGATCATCAGCGGGAAGCCGATGCGGGCGGCTTCGCGCGACAGCGTGTTCGGCGACTGGTCCTCGCCGGTGTAGCCGGGCACGACCGGCACACCGGCGGCGTCCATCAGTTCCTTGGCGCCAGCCTTGCTGCCCATCTTGCGCATCGACGTGCCGGACGGGCCGATGAACACCATGCCGGCGGCCACGACGGCATCGGCGAAGTCGGCGTTCTCGGACAGGAAGCCGTACCCCGGATGGATGGCCTGGGCACCGGTCCGCTTCGCGGCATCGAGAATGACGTCGCCGCGCAGGTAACTGTCGGCCGGGCGCGGACCGCCGATCAGCACCGCTTCGTCCGCCTGGCGCACTTGCTGCGCATCGGCATCGGCCTCGGAATAGACGGCGACCGTACGGATGCCCAGCCGGCGACAGGTACGGATGACACGGCAGGCGATTTCGCCGCGGTTGGCGATCAGGATCTTGGAGAACATTAGGGCTCGATTTCCGCGGGAAGGTGGCAGACGGCCTCGATGTTGTGGCCGTCCGGATCGATGGCGAAGGCGCCGTAGTAATTCGGGTGGTAATGCGGGCGCAGGCCGGGCGCGCCGTTGTCGCGTGCGCCGGCAGACAGTGCCGCCGTGTGGAAGGCGTCCACCTGGGCACGGGTCTGCGCGCTGAAGGCGATATGGGATCCGCTGCCGGGCTTGCCGCTTCCCTTGCCGACCCAGAACTGCGGGCGTCCCGGCGGGCCGAAGCCGCAGCCTTCATAGCCGCCACTCATCTCGCGCGTCACCTCCATGACGACGCCATGGCCGAGCGTGGCCAGCACACGTTCGTAGAAAGCGCGGCTGCGTGCGTAATCGGCGACTTCGATGCCCAGATGGTCGATCATCGGCTTACTCCTTGGTGGTCCATGCCGGTGCGCGCTTGTCGAGGAAGGCCGACAGCCCTTCCTGGCCTTCCGGCGATACGCGCAGGCTGGCGATCAGGTCGGCGTTGTCGGCGTCCACGCGATCGCGGTCGGCACCGGCGGCCACGCGCGCCACCAGTCGCTTCGCACCGGCCGCCGCGTGCGGCCCGGCCTTCAGCAGCAGCGCGATCTGCCGCTCGATCGCGGCGTCGAGGGCGTCCGCGGCGACCACGTCGTGCAGCAGTCCGATCCGCAGCGCGGTGGCGGCGTCGAAGATCTCGGCGGTGGCGAACCAGCGACGCGCCTCGCGCGGCCCGATGGCGGCGATGACGTACGGCGAGATCACCGCCGGCAGCAGGCCCAGCTTGCTCTCGGTCAGGCCGAACTTCGCCTCGGGCACGCCGATGGCGATGTCGCAGCAGGCCACCAGACCCACGCCGCCGCCGAATGCGGCGCCATGGACGCGGGCGATCGTGGGCTTGGGCAGTTCGTCCAGCGTGCGCATCAGGCGGGCCAGGGCGAGGGCGTCGTCGCGGTTGGCCGCTTCGCTGGCCGAGGCCATGCCGCGCATCCAGTTGAGGTCGGCCCCGGCCGAGAACGAGGCGCCGCTGCCTTCCAGCACGACGACACGGACGCCGTCATCGGCGCCGACCTGCTCGAGCGTGGACGTCAGCGCCGCGATGAGGGCGGCGTCGAAGGCGTTGTGGAGGGTAGGGCGATCCAGGCGCAGGCGCGCCACGGCGCCCGACCGGGTCAGCGAGAGGGGATGTTCCTGCGGGGGGGCCGCCATGCCTGCCGTTTCCTGCGAAGTCGCCGAATGATAGCGGCACGGTGCGTTGCGGCCGTCGTGCAGTGCGGCGATGCTACAATGAGAACAATTCGCATTTGAGGCCTGCGCGTGATCCTGACCGAACTTCCCTGGCGTACCCCCGCCATCGTCGAGAGTGTCGAAGACCACGGTCCGCAGGACACCATCGCCCGTCGCCTGCGCGAACTGGGCTTCGTCAATGGCGAGGAGGTCGAAGTGGTGGCCAAGGGGCCGCTGGGCGCCGAGCCGCTGCTGGTGCAGGTCGGCTTCACCCGGTTCGCGCTGCGCCGCTCCGAAGCGGCCCGCGTGCGTCTGCGCAACGGAGCGGTGGCATGAGCGCGGCCGAGGCAGCGACACTGCGCTTGGCGCTGGTCGGCAATCCGAATTGCGGCAAGACCGCGCTGTTCAACCAGTTGACCGGCAGCCGGCAGAAAGTGGCCAACTACGCCGGCGTCACGGTCGAACGCAAGGAAGGCCGGCTGCATTCGTCGGCGTCCGGGCGCCACTACGCCGTGCTCGATCTGCCGGGGGCCTATAGCCTGCACGCCGCCAGCCTGGACGAGGCGGTCACCCGCGACGTCTGCCGCGGCTTCTATCCGGGTGAATCCGCGCCGGACGTGCTGGTCTGCGTGGTGGATGCCACCAACCTGCGCCTGCACCTGCGGTTCGCGCTGGAAGTGCGCCAGCTCGGCAAGCCGATGATCCTGGCGGTCAACATGATGGATGCGGCCCAGCGTCGCGGCATCACCATCGACCTGGCCGCGCTGGAGCGCGAACTGGGCGTGCCGGTGGTCGAGACCATCGCGGTGAAGCATGGCGGCGCGCGTGCGCTGGTCGAACGCATCGACGCGGTCGCTGCGCATCCGCGCGAACCGCGTGCGCACCTGGCCGAAGGCGCCGACCTGCATGCGGAAACCCGTCGCCTGTTGTCGCTGGCGGTCACCATGCCCACGCGCACGGCGAAGATCGACGATGCGCTGGACCGCTGGCTGCTGCATCCGGTGTTCGGATTGCTGGCGCTGGCGGTGGTGATGTTCCTGATCTTCCAGGCGGTCTATGCCTGGGCCACCCCGCTGATGGATCTGATCGACGCCGGCACCGGTGCGCTGGGCGAGTGGGCGGGCGGTGCGTTGCCGGAAGGTCCGCTCGCCAGCCTGCTGGTCGACGGCATCATCGCCGGCCTCGGCGGCGTGGTCATCTTCCTGCCGCAGATCCTGATCCTGTTCGCCTTCATCCTGGCGTTGGAAGAGAGCGGCTACCTGCCGCGTGCGGCCTTCCTGCTGGACCGCATGATGGCATCGGCCGGCCTGTCGGGCCGTTCGTTCATCCCGCTGCTGTCGAGCTTCGCCTGCGCCATCCCCGGCATCATGGCCACGCGCAGCATCCAGGATCCGCGCGACCGGCTGGCGACGATTCTGGTGGCGCCGCTCATGACCTGCTCGGCGCGCCTGCCGGTGTATGCGCTGCTGATCGGCGCCTTCGTGCCGAACGAGAAGGTCGGCATCTTCAACCAGCAGGGACTGGTGCTGTTCGGCCTGTATGCGGCCGGGATCCTCAGCGCGCTGCTGGTGTCCTGGGTGATGAAGAAGTGGCGCCGGGACAAGGGCGAGCACGCGCTGCTGCTGGAACTGCCGTCGTACCGCATCCCGCACCCGCGCGACCTGCTGATCGGCCTGTACGAGCGCGCGATGATCTTCCTCAAGCGCGTCGGCGGCATCATCCTGGCGCTGACCATCCTGCTGTGGTTCCTTCTGAACTTTCCGGCGCCGCCGGCGGACGCGGCGGGTCCAGCGATCGACTACAGCTTCGCCGGTCGCATCGGCCATGCCATGGCGGTGTTCTTCGCGCCGCTCGGCTTCAACTGGCAGATCTGCATCGCGTTGATTCCCGGCCTTGCCGCGCGCGAAGTGGCGGTCGCCTCGCTGGCGACGATCTACGCGCTCTCCGCCGCGGACGATGACGCCGCCATCCAGGCGCTGACCCCGGTCATCAGCGACGGCTGGTCGCTGGCCACCGCGCTATCGCTGCTCGTCTGGTTCATCTATGCGCCGATGTGCATCTCCACGCTGGCCACCATCAAGCGCGAGACCAACTCGTGGAAGCAGATGGGCTTCGCGGCGTTCTATCTGTTCGCACTGGCCTACCTGGCTTCGCTGGTGACCTACCAGGTCGCCCGCGCATTGGGCGCGGGCTGAGCATGGAGCCGTCGCTCGCCCTGCAGTACGCCATCATCGCGGTCGCGGTGCTGGTCAGCGCCTGGGTGGTGGTGAAGAAGCAGCTCCCCGGTCCGCTGCGCAAGCTGCGCGGTACGCTGGCGCTGCCGCTGTTGCGCGAGGGAAACGCAGGATGGCGTCGCCGCCTCGGACGCTGGATCGCGCCGCCTGCCACGGGGACGGATGGCGCTTGCGGTGGCTGCAGCAACTGCGGCCCCGAGAAGAAAGCGTAGGCCGCCCTCGCGCCGGCGTCAGTGCCGGGTGCGCCGGGCCCCCGCCTTGCCGGTGGCGGGATTGAGCTCCACCGACAGCACGAAGCTGCGCTGCTCGTGCGGCTGCATGGCGCCGACGCCGACGACCTGACGGGTCACTTCCTCGCCACGGTCGTTGCGGATCGACAGCACCACGCTGTATTCCCACGCCGCACCTTCGGCGGGCGGCTGCAGCGTGCCTTCGATCCGCAGTGGCGTGAGCGCGGGCGCCGCGTTGGCGCCCGCTCCCGGTTCGAAGCGCAGGTGATGGCGGCAGCCCGGACAGACCGCCGCGCTTTCCAGGATGGTCGCCTTGCAGTGCGGGCAGGTGCGGGTGGCGCCGGCACTGCCGGGGCGGGGTTGGCTCATGCGGCGGCGCCGGGCTCCGTGCCGGTGGACTTGCCGCCCTTGGCGGGCGCTTCATCCCAGCCGAAATCCGCATTGCCCCGCATGCGCGAACCCGCAGCCACGGTCAGTGCGCCGGCCTTCACGTCGCCGACCAGCACGCCGGAAGACAACAGCTCCACCCGGGACGCCGACTCGATGTTGCCCTCGAGTTCGCCGGCGATGGTGACCTTCTTCGCCCGCACGCCGCCGTTGAGCTTCGCGCCGGTCTCGATGGTCAGGTCGCCCTGGACATTGACGTCGCCCTTGAACTTGCCGGCGATGCGGATGTGCCCGGTACCCTCGATCTTGCCTTCGATCGTCAGGTCGGCGGCGATCAGCGATTCCTTCAGGGCCTCTTGGGGCGCAGGGCGTTCGATCTGACGCGTGCCCGGCGGGGCGGTGACGGCCGGCGAAAAATCCGCGGGCGCCGAAGTGTCGCGCAGGGTGGCGACGGCGGGCTCGGGCGGGGTGGGGGCGTCCTTCTTGGCGGGCGCTTGGTCTTTCCAGATGGACATGCAGGGGATGCTCCAGCGTGGCAGGGCTCCCGACTATCGCCAATCCGCGCGGCATCACGCTGTGATCACGCCTGCCAAACAGGAACTGCGATGCCGCCGCGCCACTGCGGTTCACGTCCCAGACGGGGTTGTCGACGCCGCACTCACATGCCTGAAGAGAGGGCGCGCAATGAATCCCGTTGCTGGCAAGCCCATTGCGTGCACCGCGCCCTACATCCGGAACACGCCGAACTTCGCCGGTTCGATCGGCGCGTTGAGCGACGCCGAAATGCCCAGCCCCAGTACGCGGCGGGTGTCGGCAGGATCGATGATGCCGTCGTCCCACAGTCGTGCGGTCGCATACCACGGGCTGCCTTGCGACTCGTACTGCTCGCGGATAGGGGACTTGAACGCCTCCTCCTCCTGCGCGCTCCACGTCTTGCCGGACGCTTCGATGCCGTCGCGCCTGACCGTCGCCAGTACGCTGGCGGCCTGCTCGCCGCCCATCACGCTGATGCGCGCGTTCGGCCACATCCACAGGAAGCGCGCGCCGTAGGCCCGGCCGCACATGGCGTAGTTGCCG
This sequence comes from Pseudoxanthomonas sp., assembly GCF_035999195.1. NCBI lineage: Bacteria > Pseudomonadati > Pseudomonadota > Gammaproteobacteria > Lysobacterales > Lysobacteraceae > Pseudoxanthomonas > Pseudoxanthomonas sp. The sequence continues at coordinate 578,865 of NZ_DASYGY010000009.1, read as the reverse complement.
GCGCCGAAGCTGCCGCCGATCACCACGGTGAACTTGGGCACGCTGGAGCACGCCACGGCGGTGACCATCTTCGCGCCGTCCTTCGCGATGCCGGCGTTCTCGTACTTGCGGCCGACCATGAAGCCGGTGATGTTCTGCAGGAACACCAGCGGGATGCCGCGCTGGTTGCACAGCTCGATGAAGTGCGCGCCCTTGAGCGCGCTCTCGCCGAACAGGATGCCGTTGTTGGCGACGATGCCGACCGGATAGCCGTGCAGGTGGGCGAACCCGGTGACGAGCGTCTTGCCGTAGCGCGCCTTGAACTCGTCCAGTTCGCTGCCGTCGGTGATGCGCGCGATCACTTCGCGGATATCGAACGGCCGGCGCGTGTCCTTCGGCACGATGCCGTACAGCTCTTCGGCCGCGTACAACGGCTCGCGCGCCTCGCGCACGGCCACCGGCAGCACCTTGCGGCGGTTGAGGTGGCCGACGATGCCGCGGGCGATCTCCAGCGCATGGCGGTCGTCCTCGGCGAAATGGTCGGCCACGCCGGACACACCGGTGTGCACGTCGGCGCCGCCAAGCGCTTCGGCATCGACCACTTCGCCGGTCGCCGCCTTCACCAGCGGCGGGCCGCCGAGGAAGATCGTGCCCTGTTCCTTGACGATGATCGATTCGTCGCACATGGCGGGCACGTAGGCGCCGCCGGCGGTGCAACTGCCCATCACCACCGCGATCTGCGGGATGTTCTCGGCGCTCAGTCGCGCCTGGTTGTAGAAGATGCGGCCGAAGTGCTCGCGGTCGGGGAACACCTCGTCCTGCAGCGGCAGGAACGCGCCGCCGGAATCGACCAGGTAGACGCAGGGCAGCCGGTTCTCGCGCGCGATTTCCTGCGCACGCAGGTGCTTCTTCACCGTCATCGGGAAATAGGTGCCGCCCTTGACGGTGGCATCGTTGGCGACGATGACGACTTCGTTGCCCATCACCCGGCCGATGCCGCAGACCATGCCGGCGGCGGGAGCCGCGCCGTCGTACATGTCCTCGGCGGCCAGCGGCGCGATCTCGAGGAACGGTGAACCCGGGTCGAGCAGGGCGGTGATGCGGTCGCGCGCCAGCAGCTTGCCGCGCTCGGTGTGCTTGTTGCGGGCCTTTTCGCCACCACCGTCGGCCGCGTGCGCCAGGCGGCGGTCCAGTTCCTGCACCAGCACGCGATGGTAGGCCGCGTTGGCGATGAAATCGGGAGAGCGCGGATCGAGTTGCGAGGCGATGGCGGGCATGCGGCACGAGGATGCAGGAAAGGCGGCATCACACCACAAAGCCCGGCATGCGCCAAACGGCACTGCAAAAAAAAGCCGGCAATCGTGTCGGCATGGCGTGTCGTCGTCCGATGGCCATCACGGCACGCCCGAAACAACAAGGCCCGCTTTCGCGGGCCTTGTCCGAATCGCGATGAGGCGAGTCGATTACTGCTTGGCTTCTTCGGCCTTGGCTTCGGCCTTGTCGGCGACTTCAGCGGCCTTGTCGGCGGTGGCTTGGGCGGCGTCGGCGGTGGCCGAGGCAGCGGCGGCGGTCGCGTCGGACGCGGCGGCTTCGGTGGCGGCAGCAGCGTCGGCGGCGGCGGCCGTGGCGGCGGCGGCAGCGTCGGCGGTCGCGGCAACGGCAGCGTCGCCAGCGGCGGCAGCGGCGTCGCCGGCGGCCGAGGCGGCATCACCGGCAGCGGCAGCAGCCTGGTCGGCGGACGCGGCGGCGTCGGCGGCAGCGGCGTCGGTGTTCTCGCTCTTGGTGCAGGCGCTCAGGGCCAGGACGGCGGCGGCCAGCAGGACGGTGGTCTTGATCTTCATGTGGATCCCCAAATCGGTGTGTGGAAGAAGAAGGCGTCGGGATGGCGTCCGTCCGTCCTCGGAACGAGGCGAATGGGATGCCCGGACGCGGATACAGAAAAAGCCGCCAGCGAACTGGCGGCTTTCTCAGTGTAACGCCAAATCAGGCGGCTACCAGCAGATTACTGCTTGGTGGCTTCCTTGGCAGCGTCGGTCGCGGCTTCGGCGGTGTCGGCAGCTTGGGCAGCGGCGTCGGCAGCAGCGTCGGCGGCTTCCGTCGTGGTGGCGGCGGCAGCGTCGGTCGCGGCGGTGGCAGCGGCGTCGGCGGCGGTCGCAGCGGCGTCGGCCGACTGCTGGGCGGCGTCGGCGGTCACTTCGCCAGCGGCGGCAGCGGCGTCAGCAGCGGCCTGGGCTTCGGTCGCGGTGGCAGCGGCGTCGGCAGCGGCGTCGGCAGCCTGGTCCTGGTTCGAGCACGCAGCCAGGGCGAAACCCAGAGCCAGCGCGATCAGAGCCTTGTTCATGGTCATCGTTGAATTTCCTCGTCGTTAGTTAGGCAACGCGCAATTGCGCGCCTGCAACATGATGACAAGCCCATTACGGCTGTCAAGCGGTTGGCCGGTTATCTTTGTCAATCCGTTGTTAAGGCTCATGGGGCAGGCGAAACCGGGCCGCTTCGCCCCCCTTAACTGCGCAAAATCCTCAGAGCATTTCGACCGCGATCGCGGTCGCTTCGCCGCCGCCGATGCACAGCGTCGCGACACCGCGCTTGAGCCCGCGCGCGCGCAAGGCGTTGAGCAGGGTCACCACCAGGCGGGCGCCGGACGCGCCGATCGGGTGGCCCAGCGCGCAGGCACCACCGTTGACGTTGACCTTGGCGTGCGGGATGCCCAGTTCCTTGATCGGCGCCATGGCCACGACGGCGAAGGCCTCGTTGACCTCGAACAGGTCCACCTGGTCCACCGTCCAGCCGACCTGCTTGAGCAGCTTGTCGATGGCGGCGACCGGCGCGGTGGTGAACCATTCCGGCGCCTGCGAGTAGGTGGCATGGCCGACGATCTTCGCCAGCGGCTGCAGGCCGCGCCTGGCCGCTTCGTCGGCGCTCAGCAGGACCGTCGCGGCGGCGCCGTCGGAGATGCTGGACGAACTGGCGGCGGTGACACTGCCGTCCTTCTTGAAGGCGGGCTTCAGCGTGGGGATCTTGGCGATGTCGGACTTGCCCGGCTGTTCGTCGGCGGCGACCTCGACGTCACCCTTGCGGGTGGCGACCTTCACCGGGACGATCTCGTCGTTGAAGGCGCCGGACGCCTGCGCGGCCTGCGCGCGCGTCACCGATTCGATCGCATACGCGTCCTGCTCCTCGCGGGTGAAGCCGAACTTGGCCACGGTGGCCTCGGCGAACACGCCCATCGCCTGTCCGTCGTACGGGCTGGTGAGGCCGTCCCATGCCATGTGGTCCACCGCCTGGAAGTTGCCGTAGCGGTTGCCGGTGCGCGAGTTGGGGATCATGTGCGGGGCATTGCTCATGGACTCCATGCCGCCGGCGACCACGATGCTGGCCGAGCCCGCCTTGATCAGGTCGTGCCCCAGCATGATGGCCTTCATGCCCGAGCCGCAGACCTTGTTGATGGTCGTGGCGCCTGCGGCGTCCGGGATACCGGCCGCGCGCGAGGCCTGGCGCGCCGGCGCCTGGCCCAGGTTGGCCGGCAGCACGCAGCCCATGATGACCTCGGACACATCGGCGGCCGGAATGCCGGACTGCTCCAGCGCGGCGGCGATGGCGGCGGCACCGAGCGTCGGCGTGGGCACGCCGTTGAACTGGCCGAGGAACGAACCGATGGCAGTGCGCTTGGCGGCGGCGATGACGATGTCGGACATGGAGGCTTCCCGCGTGGAGTGAGATCCCGATTATCCCGCCCCGGCACGACGCGCGGCAAATCGGCCGTTGGTACAGGGTCGCATGCCCCGACGCGGCGTATGCTCGGGCCGGAGGTGAGTGCCATATGCCGAAACAGCCGTCCGCAAACGGGGTGCCGCGTGCCTTCGTCGTTCCCTGCGCCACCCTGGATGCGGGCGCTCCGTGGCGCTGGCTGCGCGCCGGCTGGCAGGACCTGCGCCGCGCACCGGGCCTGTCGCTGCTGTTTGGCGGGGTGATCGTGCTGGTGAGCGCCGGCATTTCCTGGCTGGCCTTCGCGCTGGGCCGCTTCGCGCTGCTGGCGACCCTGCTGTCGGGGTTCGTGTTCGTCGCGCCGCTGATCTGCGTGGGCCTGTATTGCGTGAGCCGCGCGCTGGAGCAGGGGCGCACGCCGCGCCTGCGCGATTCGTTCGTGCTGGCGCGTCGTGTGCTGGGGCAGGCGGGGGTGTTCGCGCTGGGGCAGGGCGTCATCATCCTGCTCTGGTCGCGCGCCGGGATGATGGTCAGCGCGTTCTTCCCGTTCGATGGGAGCGATCCGGGTGCGTTGTGGGAGTTCCTGGTGCTCGGTTCGGCCGTCGGCGCGGTCTTCGCCACGCTGACCTTCGCGGTGACCGCGTTTTCGCTGCCGATGATCGCCGACCGCGACGTCGACATGGTCACGGCTGCCGTGTCCAGCGTGCATGCGGTGATGCGCAACCGGGGCGTGATGGCCATCTGGGGCCTGGTGCTGGTCACGCTGACCGTCCTCGGATTCGCCACGGCGTTCCTCGGGCTGGCGATCCTGATGCCCTGGCTGGCCTACGCCGCGTGGCATGGGTACCGGGAAACGCTGGATGCGTCCGCGTGGCCTGCACTGAAGTAGATGACGCGCCAGCGAGGAAGGGGGCCTCAGGCCGCCATCGCCATCCATGAACCAGACGGTGGGCCAAGGCCCACCCTACGGCGGCGGGTGTATCAGCCGCGTTCGTCGAGCGGCGAGGTAGGCGGGCTTCGGCCCGCCATCGCCATCCGCGAACCTAGGCGGTGGGCCAAGGCCCACCCTACGGCGGCGGGTGGATCAGCCGCGTTCGTCGAGCGGCGAGGTAGGGCGGGCTTCGGCCCGCCATTGCCATCCATGAACCAGGCGGTGGGCCGGGGCCCACCCTACGACGATCGGACGATCAACCGCGGCCGTCGAACAGTTCCCGGCCGATCAGCATGCGGCGGATTTCGTTCGTGCCGGCACCGATCGCGTAGAGCTTGGCGTCGCGCAGCAGGCGGCCGGCCGGATACTCGTTGATGTAGCCGTTGCCGCCCAGGGACTGGATGGCTTCCAGCGTGACCTGCACCGCCGCTTCGGATGCGTGCAGCAGGCAACCTGCTGCCGCAGCGCGCGAACCCTGGCCTTCGTCGAAGCCGCGCGCCACCTGGTAGGCGAAGGCGCGGCTGGACTGCAGCGCGGTGTACATGTCGGCCAGCTTGCCCTGCATCAGGCCGAACGTGCCGATGGCGGCGTCGAACTGCTTGCGCTCGCGCACGTAGGGCAGGGTGATGTCGAGTGCCGCCTGCATCAGGCCGATGGGTCCGCCGCTGAGCACCAGCCGCTCGGTGTTCAGGCCACTCATCAGCACGCGCACGCCCTGGTTGACCTCGCCCAGCACGTTCTCGGCCGGGATCTCGCAGTTCTCGAACACCAGCTCGCAGGTGTTGCTGCCGCGCATGCCCAGCTTGTCCAGCTTCTGCGCGGTGGAGAAGCCCTTCATGCCGCGCTCCACGATGAAGGCGGTCATGCACTTGCTGCCCGCGTCCTTCCCGGCGGTGCGCATGTAGACCAGCAGCACGTCGGCTTCCGGTCCGTTGGTGATCCACATCTTGTTGCCGTTGGCGACCCAGACGCCGTCGCGAAGTTCGGCACGGCAGCTCATCGAGCCGACCACGTCGGAACCGGCGCCCGGTTCGCTCATCGCCAGCGCGCCTTTCCACTCGCCGCTGCACAGCTTGGGCAGGTACTTCGCGCGCTGTTCGGCATTGCCGTTGAGGTAGAGGTTGGACACGCACAGGTTAGAGTGCGCGCCGTAACTCAGGCCGACCGAGCCCGAGGCGCGCGAGATCTCCTCCATCGCCACCAGGTGGGCCAGGTAGCCCATGCCGCTGCCGCCGAACTCGGGGTCCACGGTGATGCCCAGCAACCCCAGTTCGCCCAGCTTGGGCCACAGGTCCTGCGGGAACGCGTTGTCGTGGTCGATCTGCGCCGCCCGCGGCGCGATCTCGGTCTGCGCGAACCGCTGCACGGCCTCGCGCAGCGCATCCAACTCTTCGCCCAGCGGAAACCCGCTGACGGTATCCGGTCGCATTCGGTCCTCCCTCCTCCGCGGCCCAACTTCCAGTTTTTTCTGTACGTCGTTTTACGTCAGTGTTCGCCGCGCAGATGCCCCATGAAGCGCGGTGCGGTGCGGCCCAGCGGCAGCTTGAGCTTGCCGATCGCGGTCATGCGCGCTTCGGCGATGCGGTCGGCTGCATACTGCGGCGCGATGTTTTCCTTCTCCGCCAGGTCGAAGATCCTGCCGACGGTGTGGTAGATGGTCCGCATCATGCGCATGGCGCGCTCGCGATTGTAGCCGTCGATCTCCAGCGAGACGTTCATCACGCCGCCCGCGTTGACCGCGTAGTCGGGCGCGTACAGGATGCCGCGCTTGGCCGCTTCGACGCCGGTGACATGCGACATCTGGTTGTTGGCGGTGCCGCAGATGACCTTGGCCTTCAGGCGGGGCAGGGTCTGTTCGTTGATGGCGTACTCCAGCGCGCACGGGCTGAACACGTCCACCGGCAGGTCGTAGATCTCGTCCGGCTTGACCGCCTCGGCGCCGTATTCCTCCACCGCGTGCTCCACCAGCGCCGGATTGAGGTCGGTGACGAACAGCTTGGCACCGCGTTCCTTCAGCAGCTTCACGTACTCCATGCCGATGTGGCCCAGGCCCTGCACGGCGATGCTGTACTTGCCGATCTCCTCGTTGCCGAACTTGCGGTTCAGCGTGGCCATCAGGCCCTGCAGCGCACCGTAGGCGGTGAACGGCGCCGGGTCGCCGGAACCGCCATGGACCTGGTGCACGCCGACCACGTACTCGGTCTCGCGGTAGACGTTCTCCATGTCGTTGACGTCGGTGCCGACGTCCTCGGCGGTGATGTAGCGGCCGCCCAGCGAATCGACATAGCGTCCAAAGCTGCGGAACAGCACCTCGGTCTTGTCCACGCTGCTGTCGCCGATGATCACCGCCTTGCCGCCGCCCACGTTCAGGCCGGCCAGCGCGTTCTTGTAGGTCATCGTGCGGCTCAGCCGCAGCGCATCGGTCAGCGCCAGCCCGCTGTCGGCGTAGGGACGCATGCGCACACCGCCCAGCGCGGGGCCCAGCACGGTGCTGTGGATGGCGATGATGGCCTTCAGCCCGGCGTCCGGGTTGTGGCAGAAGACGACCTGTTCGTGGCCGGACGTGTCGAGGGTTTCGAAGATCATGGGTGGCTCCGGTGCGCGGGTGGGGACCGGCGCGGGCTTGCCTGTGGGCGGCTAACGGGTTGTCAGAAAAGAAAAAAGCGACGTTTCCGGATCACGCCGTGGTCGTCGCAGGGCGTCAGTCTAATCCAATCGGTCCGCGGCGAGATGACAGGGTGGGGCGACCGGCCGACGGGATCCGTGCCCTTGCGGGAATAGAACGGTCGTGCTATTTCATGGCCCATGACGCCGCACGCTGCCACCCACAAGGGGAATGCCACCCGCGAGATGATCGTCGCGCGGGCCTACGACATCGCCGCCAGGCACGGACTGGAGGGGCTGTCGATCGGTGAGCTGGCCACGGCCGCCGGCATGTCGAAGAGCGGCGTGTTCGCCCACTTCGGCTCGCGCGAGGACCTGCAGCTGACCGTGCTGGAGTGGACCGCCGAACGCTATGCGCGCGCGGTCATTGCGCCTGCAGTGGGTTTGCCGCGTGGTCTGCCGCGGCTGCGCGCGATCATGGAGAACTGGTTCGGCTGGGTCTGCGACAACCCGGACGGCTGCGTCATCCTCGCCGCCGCCCACGAGTACGACGCCCGCCCGGGCCTGCTGCACGACCGCATCGTCGACTGGCTGCGCCAGCTGCGCCTGCAGCTGATGAAAGCGATCGGCATGTGCATCGAGACCGGCGAACTGTCGCGCGACACCGACCCGGTACTGCTGGCGTTCGAGCTGTTCGCCATCGCCCAGGGCCTGCACGACGCCCGCCTTTACGACGCCGACCAGGCGCCGCACCTCGCCCGCCGTTCCCTGGACCGCCTGCTGGCGTCCTACGGCGCCCCCGCCGTCTCCACCCCCGCCTGACGCCCCCGAGGGCCCACCGCCATGGCCGCTGTCACTGCACCTCGAAATAGCACGACCGTTCGCAAACCCGTGGCCCTGCGCCTGCTCAGCGTCCGCCTCGCCGTCGGCAGCTGGATCGCGCCGCGCAGCACGCTGGCCCGCGCCTTCCAGCTGTTCTGCACCCCGATGCCTGGCGCCCGCACCCGCGCGCGCCAGGCCGACACGGGCGGCGCGCGGCTGGGCGAACTCGCCTTCGGCCGCGAACGCCTGGCGACCTACACCTGGGGCGATCCGGGCCGCGAGCCGACCGTGTTGCTGGCCCATGGATGGTCCAGCTTCGGCCTGCGCTTCCTGCCGTGGGTCGAACCGCTGCGTCGTGCCGGCTACGCCGTGGCGACGTTCGACCAGCCGGCGCATGGCCGCAGCAGCGGGCGCCGCGCCACGCTGCCGATGTTCGCCGAGGCGATCGCCCGGGTCGCCGATCACACCGGTCCGCTGGCGGCGGTCGTCGGTCATTCGCTCGGCGGCGCCGCGACCGCCATCGCCATGGCGCGCGGCCTGCAGGCCGACCGCGCGATCCTGCTGGCGCCCGCGGCCGACCCGTTCGATGCCGCGCAACGGTTCGGCGGCATGGTGGGACTGGCGCAGTTCCTCAGCCGACGCCTGTTCGACGACTACCAGGAACTCACTGCGCACGACATCCGCGACCTGCACGCGCAGGCCACCGCACCGCGGATCGCGCGGCCGGGCCTGGTGGTGCACGACCTGGAAGACACCGACGTGCCGTGGTGCGAAGGCGAGCGCTATGCGCGCTATTGGCCGCAGGCCACGCTGCTCAGCACCACCGGCCTCGGCCACCACCGCGTGACCATCGCGCCGGAAACGCTGGACGCCTCGCTGCGTTTCCTGCGTGGCGAAGCCGTCGGCCAGCGCGTGGTCTCCACGCGTGAGCTGCCATTCGGGCTCTGCTGACCGGGCGCTACAACGCGCGGTAGGGGCGCTGGCGGATCCACAGGGTTGCCAGCCACTTCTCGCCGGCTTCGACCGGCAGGCCGGCGTGCAGGCTGTCCGGATCGGGACGACCGTCGGCGTGCAGGTTGTCGAAGACCACGGCCCTGCCTGCCTTCGGGGCAATCTCCAGTCCTGCGCGCGGGAACGCCGTGGCGCCGCCTGCCTCAACGCCGTTGAGATACACGCAGATCGTGCGCAGCCGGTTGCCCGCGTCGGGCCGATCCGTTTCCGGCGAACCCGGCGGCAGGTAGTCGCGATGCGGTCGGTACTGCTCGCCCGGCAGGTAGCGCAGCACGGTCAGGCGTTCGGCATGCGCCAGCGGCACGCCGGCAGCGGCGGCCATCCGCGCCTGCACCAGGCGGATCGCCACGTCCTCCAGCATCGGGTCATGCGTGGCATCGCTGCTGGTACGCAGCGCCACCTCGCGCGGCGCGCCGGTGCGCGGATCGACGGCGCGCGAGCGCCTCAGCCGGGGCAGGCTGTGCGCGATCAGCAGCCGGCACTCGTCCGCCGACAGCAGGCCGTCGATCGTCCAGACGCGCGGCGCTTGCGCGCGTTGGGTGACCGCCGGCACCGATAGCACGTCGGCGAGCTCAAGCACGCCGGGCGCGCCCGGCCATGCGAGGCCGGCATCACCCGGTACCTCGGGCAGGGACGGATGGCCAGCCGTCATCAGCTGCTCGCGCAGCTGCGCGGCGGCGGCAGGGTCGGGTGCCATGCCTTCGCCGCGCGCCAGCCGCTCCGCCAGCAACATCGCGGCGACGGCATGTCCCGCATGCGCGGCCTGTTCGAGCAGGGCGATGCAGCGCTGCTGATCGTCGGGTGCCGCCTTGTGCCCGAAGTACACCGCCAGCGCGAGCATGGCCGACGGATGCCCGCCGTTGGCCGCGGCCAACAGGCGCGCCTGCACGGCGCCGTCGAAGGGCAGGGCGGTACCGCCCGCGCCCAGCCATGCCAGGTAATAGGCCGCCGCCGGATGACCCCGCTCTTCCGCAACCGCCAGCCAGGTGAGCGCGCGCCCGATGTCCTGCGGGGTGCCGACCCCATGCATCGCCATGCGTGCGGCCTCGATCATGGAGGCGGGATGGCCGGCATCCGCGGCCTGCACGTAGCACGCGAACGCCTGCTCGTGCTCACCCTGCTGCACCAGCGCGCGCGCCTGCGCGAACAGCGCGTCGCCCGTGGTGGTGGATGTTCCGGTCTGTGCCGCATTGGTCCGCATGCGCGGATGGTAGCGGAAGCCCGGCGATCCACCGCGCCACCGCACGCCACCGTAGGGTGTGCGTGCCGTGTCCACTGGTGTGCAATTGGTGAGGTGTCCACGCGCGAGCGGCTACAATCCCGCGTCTGTCCGCACTGCCAGTGAGTCCGCGTGAGCACACCCGCCAGCCAGTTTCCCGCCGCCCAGGCCGACGCCACGCCGTTGCGCTTCGTCACCGCCGCCAGCCTGTTCGACGGGCACGACGCGGCCATCAACATCATGCGCCGCCTGATCCAGGGCGAGGGCGCGGAAGTCATCCACCTGGGCCACAACCGCAGCGTCGAGGACGTCGTCCGCGCCGCGCTGCAGGAAGACGCCGACGCCATCGCGCTGTCCAGCTACCAAGGCGGGCATGTCGAGTACTTCAAGTACATGGTCGACATGCTCAAGGAACGCGGCGCCGGCCACGTGCGTGTGTTCGGCGGCGGCGGCGGCACCATCACGCCCGAAGAAATCGCGGAACTGCAGGCCTACGGCGTGGAGCGCATCTACCACCCGAACGACGGCATGAAGATGGGCCTGGTCGAAATGATCGGCGATGTCATAGCGCGCACTGCGCGCAATGACCGGGAATCGGGATTGGGGAGTCGGGATTCGAGAGAGCCGAAGCCTGCGATCAATGACGAGATGGGCATCGGCCGGATGTTGTCCGCCATCGAGGACGGCGTGTTCTCCGAGGCCGAGCTGGCCCTGATGCGCAAGGGTTGGGCGGCCCAGCGCGCTGCCGAATCCCCAATCTCCAATCCCGAATCCCGCCCGATCACGCCAGTGATCGGGATCACCGGCACCGGCGGCGCCGGCAAGTCGTCGGTCACCGACGAACTGATGAACCGCTTCCTGTCCTGCTTCCCGCAGATGCATATCGCCGTGATCTCGGTCGATCCCACCCGTCGCCGCACCGGCGGCGCGCTGCTCGGCGACCGCATCCGCATGAACGCGCTGCGCAGCGAGCGCATCTACATGCGCTCGATGGCCACCCGCCGCCAGCACGTGGCGACCAATGCCGTGCTGAAGGACTGCATCGCCTTCCTGAAGTCGCTCGGCTTCGACCTGGTGATCGTCGAGACCGCCGGCATCGGCCAGAGCGATTCGGAGATCGTCGACCTGGTCGACTTCCCCATGTACGTGATGACAAGCGACTACGGCGCGGCCAGCCAGTTGGAGAAGATCGACATGATCGACTTCGCCGAGCTGATCGTGCTGAACAAGTACGACAAGCGCGGCGCCGAAGACGCGCTGCGCGACGTGCGCAAGCAGTGGAAGCGCAACCGCGTGGCGTTCCAGACCGCGGATGCCGACGTGCCCGTGTATCCCACGATCGCCAGCCAGTTCAACGACCCCGGCGTCAGCTGGATGTTCGCCAACCTGTGCCGCCTGCTGCGCGAGAAGCTGCAGCTGCCGGCGGAGACGTGGACGCCGGCCATCGACACTACGCTGAAGGAGCCGCGCGCCACCGTGCTGATCCCCGGCAGCCGCGTGCGCTACCTGGCCGAGATCGCCGAACAGGGGCGCGGCATCAACCGCCGCATCGAGACCGAAGCCGAGACCGCCAGCCGCGCGCAGCACTACTGGAATGCGCTGAAGGATCTGGAGGATCCGGCGCTGCCGAAGGCGCTGGAGTTGTATGCATCGGATGCGCTGCTTCCCACCTCTCCCCTTGCGGGAGAGGTCGCCGCGCCGCGCGCGGCGGGAGAGGGGGCGGGCGCGGACTCACCCTCTCCCCAACCCCTCTCCCGTGAAGGGAGAGGGGCTCACCCCGTGGATCGTTCATTGCTCACCCTCCGCCAGCGCTACAACGACGCCCTCCAGTCGCTGTCGTCCGAGGCGCTGAAGCTGCTGCGCGAGTGGCCGGCGCGGCACAAGGCCGTGACCGATCCGGTCAACGAGTACCAGGTACGCGGCAAGACCATCCGCATCGACAACTACACCACCTCGCTCAGCCACCAGCAGATCCCGAAGATCGCGCCGCCGCCATACCAGGGCTGGGGCGAACTGCTGACGTTCCTGCAGAAAGAGAACCTGCCGGGCAGCTATCCGTACACCGGCGGCGTGTATCCGTACCGCCGCACCGGCGAGGACCCCATCCGCATGTTCGCCGGCGAAGGCACGCCGGAGCGCACCAACCGCCGCTTCCATTACCTCAGCGTCGGCCAGCCGGCCGCGCGCCTGTCCACGGCCTTCGACAGCGTCACGCTGTACGGCGAAGACCCGGCGCCGCGCCCGGACATCTACGGCAAGATCGGCAACTCCGGCGTCAACATCCCCACGCTGGACGACATGAAGAAGCTGTACTCCGGCTTCGACCTGTGCGCGCCCACCACCTCGGTGTCGATGACCATCAACGGACCGGCGCCGATCATCCTGGCGATGTTCATGAACACCGCCATCGACCAGCAGGTGGAGAAATACCTGAAGGCCGACGACGCGCGCTGGGCCGAGGCGCAGAAGAAGATCGACGCCTTCTTCGAAGGCCGCGTTCGTCCGCAGTACCACGGCGAACTGCCGCCGACCAACAACGGCCTGGGCCTGGGCCTGCTCGGCATCACCGGCGACCAGCTGGTGGACGCGGACACCTACGCCCGCATCAAGGCCGAGACACTGGCGACCGTGCGCGGCACCGTGCAGGCCGACATCCTGAAGGAAGACCAGGCGCAGAACACCTGCATCTTCAGCACCGAGTTCGCCCTGCGCATGATGGGCGACATCCAGCAGTACTTCGTCGACCACGCGGTGCGCAACTTCTACTCGGTGAGCATCAGCGGCTACCACATCGCCGAGGCCGGGGCGAACCCGATCAGCCAGCTGGCTTTCACCCTGTCCAACGGCTTCACCATCGTGGAGTACTACCTGGCGCGCGGCATGAAGATCGACGACTTCGCGCCCAACCTGTCGTTCTTCTTCAGCAACGGCATGGACCCGGAGTACACCGTCATCGGTCGCGTCGCCCGCCGCATCTGGGCAAGAGCGATGCGCGAGCGCTACGGCGCCAACGAGCGCAGCCAGATGATGAAGTACCACATCCAGACCTCGGGCCGCTCGCTGCACGCGCAGGAGATCCAGTTCAACGACATCCGCACCACGCTGCAGGCGCTGTACGCGCTGTTCGACAACTGCAACAGCCTGCACACCAACGCCTACGACGAGGCCATCACCACGCCGACGGAAGAAAGCGTGCGCCGCGCGGTGGCCATCCAGATGATCATCAACAAGGAGCTGGGGCTGAACTTCAACGAGAACCCGTGGCAGGGCAGCTTCGTGGTCGACCAGCTGACCGACATCGTGGAAGAGGCGGTCTACAAGGAATTCGAGGCCATCAGCGAGCGCGGTGGCGTGCTCGGCGCGATGGACACCATGTACCAGCGCGGCAAGATCCAGGAAGAGTCGCTGTACTACGAGCACAAGAAGCACGACGGCAGCCTGCCGCTGGTAGGCGTGAACACCTTCCTGCCGCGCGAGCACGGCGGCGAGATCGCCACCGAGATCGAGCTGATCCGCTCGACCGAGGACGAGAAGGCCCAGCAGATCGCCAACGTCCGTGCGTGGCAGGCCAGCCGCAACGCGCTGGCGCCGGAAGGCGAGACCGACCACAGCCACGCCGCCGCGCTGGAAGAACACGCCGAGCCCGAGGTGCACGATGGCCATGGCCTGGCCTACCTGCAGCGCACCGCGCGCGAGCGCCGCAACGTGTTCGAGGCCCTGATCGAGGCGGTGAAGACGCACAGCCTAGGCCAGATCAGCCACGCGCTGTACGACGTGGGCGGCGAGTACCGGCGGAACATGTAATCGTCGTCCACGGCCGTGGCGGCGGACTGCAACACGGAGAGAGTCGCCATGTCGTCCCATGAAGTCATTGCGCTGGTCACCGATGCACTGCGCGGTCAACTGGTGTCGGCGTTGCCGGCCGGTGTGCAGGTGATCGTGGGGACACCGCCCGCCGACGCGCCCGCGCGGGACGGCCTGTTCGTCCAGCTGTTTCGGATCGGGATGGCGAAAACGCGGCGCAACGAGGTGATGGAGCGCCGCGTGGGGGCAAGCACCCTGCTGCCGCCGCTGGAGCTGGAGCTGGACTACCTGATCGCCGGCCTCGGCGGCGAGGCGCTGGCCGAACTGGCCCTGCTGGACGCGGCGCTGCAGTCGGTGTCCGAGCGACCGATGCGCATGCACGACACGCTGGGCGAAGGCCTGTCGCAGCCCGCGCGCTGGGCGTCGCTGGCCTCCGGATCGTTGACCGTGCGCTGGCTGTTGCTGGATGTGCCGCTGGAGCAGATGGCGGGCCTGTGGGCCGCGTCCGGGATACGGCAGCGGGCAGGGCTGTTGGTCAGGGCCGAGGTGCAATGGCGCGCGGAGCCGCCGTCACCGGCGCCGGTCATCGGGGTCTAGTTGCGAGCGTTCCCTCTCCCTGCGAAGCGGGTAAGACCTGCTTGCACGGTGTCGCCCTGATCGCCCGTGCCGTCATCCCCGCGCAGGCGGGGACCCAGCGCCTTGTGTGCATCGAAGCCACGTCACTGGGCCCCCGCCTGCGCGGGGGTGACGGCTGTGCTCAATGCATCGACGTTTCCCTCTCCCCGCTATCGCAGGGAGAAGGAAAAGCGTCGGTGCTTCAACCGTAAGCTCCCCGTCCGCGCCAGGAACTTCGCCGCGCTGCTGCATGCGTATGGTGGGTTGCGTCCCATGACGGCCAGCGTTATGGGGGGGCCGTGATCCGGGACTTCGCCGACAAGGAAGCCGAGAAAGTCTGGAACGGCACGCCCTCGCGGCGCTTGCCGGCCGGCATGCAGGCCGTGGCGCGTCGCAAGCTGCGCAGGTTGAACAATGCGGCGACCCTGGACGATCTGCGGATTCCCCCGGCCAATCGGCTTGAGGCGCTGAAAGGCGGCCGCAAGGGCCAGCACAGCATCCGGATCAACGATCAATGGCGCGTCTGCTTCCGCTGGAAGAACGGTGACGCGCATGGCGTGGAAATCGTCGATTACCACGGAGCTGTATCCAAGAGATTCGTTTCCATGAAGACCCTGCCCAACATCCATCCCGGTGAAGTGCTCTTGGAGGAGTTCCTGCTCCCGATGGGCATCAGCCAGAACGCGCTGGCGCGCGCCGCGGAGGTTCCGCCGCGCCGCATCAACGAGATCGTGCTCGGCAAGCGTGGTATCACCGCCGACACCGCGGTCCGGCTGGCGGCGGCGCTGGGGACCAGCGAGCGGTTCTGGCTGGGCTTGCAGGCGGACTACGATCTGGAGGAAGCGCATCGCGTCCTCGGTGATGCGGTCGCCCGGATCGAGCGGATCGCGGCATGAATCAGGAACCCCGCCACGGCGGGGTTCTTCTTTTCAGGGGCGAACACGTTGCATCGATGGTTCCCTCACGATGCATCGATGTTTCCCTCTCCCTGCGAAGCGGGGAGAGGGTGCCGAAGGCGGGTGAGGGGCGAACGGAGAGGCGATGCTTCGGCGCCCGGTGGATTACCGCGCTCTGCCCCTCATCCGCCCTCCGGGCACCTTCTCCCCGCTGACGCAGGGAGAAGGAAACGGGTTACCGGTACACCCCCGGCCCGCGCCAGATCAGTTCGCCGCGGCGGTAGATGCGCATGACGTTCACCACGTCGCGGGCGTCGCCGATGGCGGCCAGTTCCGGGTCCCCGGGCTGCACCAGGCGGCAGCCGCCGGAGCCGCGGGTGGCGACGATCTCCAGGGCGCAGACCATCAGGTCGCGGCGGCCGGGCAGGGGGAAGGCGATTTCCTTCATGCCCTGGGCCTGCCATTGGGCGATCTTCAGTTCATTGCGCAGGTCGTAGTAGATCTGGTGGCCGTCCACTTCCATGCTGGGGGTGGCGGCGTTGCCCTGTTGGTTGCCCTGGCGCTGGCCGCTGCCGACGGTGGGGCCCAGGTTTTCGGGGGCGGTTTCCTGGGCGAGCATGCCGGGGGGCTGGCCCCAGCGGGCGGAGCGGCGCCAGGCGGGTGGGCTGGACGGGGGGCGGTTCTGGGGTGGGGCGATGGCCTGCTGGCTGGCCGGGGGCTGGGGTTGGCTTTCGTCGGGGGCGACGGGGTTTTCGACCTCGGTCACGCGGGTGGTGTCCACCGGGGAGGTGACGGGGGTGGTGACGAGGGGTTTGCGGGGTGTGGGGCGCTCGCTGGGGGTCGGGCTGCCGGTCGGGGGAACGGGCGGATTGGGGGTGGCGTCGGTGGGGTCGCCCAGGAAGTCGACCTTGACGCGCGCGCCGCCGGCGCTGCTGCTCTCGGGCTGGGACAGGGTGATCCTGGAGGAGTACAACAGGGCGGCCAGGAACAGGACGTGCACCAGCAGGCTGACGAGGGAGCCGATGCTGCGCTCGTGCCGTTTGATGTGGAGGTCTTCCCTGTCCAGCGGACTCAGCGACGCCGCGCGCGTGCGGCTTGGCGCGTCACTCATGTGGGGGTGAGGGCGTCGGGGGAGGGGGAGTTCATGCGGTGGGGTGGTGTGAGGAAGGCATTGCGATTACGGTGCATGATAACTGTCGCTTTCTCTACAAATGCATGCGTCTCATGAACCGCTGCAGCGCACCGCGAAAGCCTTGCCAGTTTCCGCGCTTTCTCCATGGGTGGATGCTTTCGGCTGAAAGCGTGTCGTAACTGTTTTGATGCTGCGGGCTGAGGTTCGGCAAGTTTGGAGTCGGCCTCACCTGAGTTGGATCTACTCTGGATGATTCAATGGCCATAACAAAGCTGAAAAGAATAGCTATTCATAACTACAAGTCATTGCGCTACGTGGAGCTATTTCCAGCGCAATCTGACTTCACTGTTTTGGTGGGTCGAAATGGGTCTGGCAAAACAAACTTGGCGGATGCGTTTGATTTTCTGAAGTTGGTTTACCAGCTAGGACTTGAGCATGCGATAGCCAGAAAAGGCGGCTATGAAAACATTGCTCATCGAAAAGAGCGTAGATCAAGAACGGCAATTCAGTTCGAGATTGAGATGAGCATGACGATGCGCCTGGCGGAAATTTATCCTGAGCTTCGCAGGCGCGGTGTTGATGATGGGGTGGGTCCGGCCGCTACAATTCACATGAAGCACAAATTTTCGTTTCGAGCTACTGGCCAAGGGATTCGAAGCGAGTTTATTGTCTCTGATGAGTGCTTGACACTGAATATTGATGGCTCACTTGCTCAGCAAGATCTTTTCGGGGCGCCTAGCGATGAGGTGTCATTGCGTAGGTCGGCCGGAGGCGAGGTTACGGCCTCCGCTGATGATCGATCTAGATTCGCAACTGCCGTCCTTTTTGAGCCAAGATTCTGGGCTGCACAAGAAGCTCCTGCAGTTGTGCTGCCCGCAACAGAGCTTCTATCAACTTTTCCTTACATAAGGTCTTCAGTTCCAGGTCGCCTGTTCAACTGGCTGCAGCGAATGTCTGTTTTTCAGTTGTCTCCAGAGGTCGCGAGAAGTCCAGGTGTTCCGACCCCTAATCCTTCTCTAAGTAATAGGGGTGAAAATTTGCCGGCGGTCGTCGATTGGATGCAGCGACACCACGCGGAAGAGTGGGGGAACGTTGAAAGCCTCATGAAGGATATTGTTCCAGAGATTGAAAGTATTTCTGTTGACTACTTACACACTCGGACGTTGGGGATTTTCTTCAAGGAAAGAGGTGTGGGACGATCATGGACTGCGGAGGAAGTGTCGGACGGCACCATCAGGTCGTTGGCAATACTGGTCGCTTGCTATGACCCGAGAGCCGCGTTGCTTTTTATTGAAGAGCCAGAGAATTCTCTTCACCCCTGGATAATTAAGGTAATTATGGGTGGATTGAGGAAGCTCTCTTCAAGAAAACCTATTTTGCTAACAACTCACTCGCCGCTAGTGCTCAACTCTGTTTCACCAGAGGAAGTGAGCGTAGTGTTCAAAAAGAATGGGGAAACAGCTGTTCAGCAGCTAACAGCTTTTGATTCACAGCTTCAAGATGATTGGGTTGCTGGTCGCTTCCGCCTCTTCGACTACATAGATGCGGGGATGGTCGCGGAGGCAGTACCTTCTGGTGCGTCGCAATGAGGGTTGGGGTGATATGCGACGGGGATGCCGAGGTGGAAGTTCTGAAGGTTATTCTCGGGAAACTATCTTTAGCCGAGATTGAACTGCTTGGCGCGGTATACGCAGACATGCAGCCAAGCGCGCCAAATGCGCAGGTGGTTTTCGCTGCGCGAAGTCGCATTGAGATATGGCGTGCGAGGAGGGTCAATAAGATTGTGGTGGTTATTGATCGGGAGCAGTCCTCTATGTGTCCGGGTCAGCGTGCGCAAGAATTGCGCGCTGCTTTCCATGGCTCAGGATTCACAGAGGTTGAAGTTGTCGTGAAAGATCGGAAGCTGGAGAACTGGTTGCTCGCGGATGCGGAGGGTGTCTCGACGCTTAAAGGGTTCAGCATCTCCGATTCGTTAGCGCGGCGTGTCAGAAATGCTGGTGCTGACTCCATTGGCGATGCTCAAGCTGAACTAGAGCGTGCTTCCAGTAAGGGGTACGGGAAGCGTCGTGACGCAGTGCGGATTGCGCAGGTG
Organism: Pseudoxanthomonas sp.; assembly: GCF_035999195.1. Lineage (NCBI taxonomy): Bacteria > Pseudomonadati > Pseudomonadota > Gammaproteobacteria > Lysobacterales > Lysobacteraceae > Pseudoxanthomonas > Pseudoxanthomonas sp. Next base: position 560,055 of record NZ_DASYGY010000009.1, on the reverse strand, counting down.
TCTAGTATTGCCGTCATAGAGGAGAGATCTAGGTCTTTCCGGCGATTTCTTCGTCATGTTGGTCATCCCTCTTATCAAACTCAAAGTCGGCACTTTGTTTCGGCAACTAGTTAGGGGAGGCTCAGGTCGAATTGCCGTTGCCGTAAGCGACTGAATCTTCCCTCTTCTCGCAACCCGTAAGGTGGGCTTCAGTCCGCCCTACGCTTGAAGCGTTATCGGGGTGCGCCGAGCGGTGATGGATTGCGTAGGGTGGGCCCTGGTCCACCGGCGTGCGGCTTGGACGGGTCGGACTTCTGCCACATCGATGCGCGGGCTGCGGCGACGGTGATCACATGATTGCTTCGGCGCGCTGCCGGCATGTCGAACTACCGTCGCGTCTGGGGGTGGGGATCAAGACCGGGGGGGGGCGTCGCGGGCATCACATGCTCACTTTCCACTTCCGAAGAGCACCTCAAAACTTCTTTGATTCACCCGTAAGTCTCTCCAGGGCGGGAAAAAGCCTGACGAGAGCGCAAATAAGTCTCTCTCTTCTCACTTTCACCCGCTCTAAAGCGCCGCAAAGCCTCTCTCCTCACACATCACGCCGCTTTAAAGCGGCAAAAAGCCTGGGGAGAGAGCAGGGAAGTCTCTCTCTTCTCACTTGCACCCTCTCTGGAGCGACCGAAAGCCGCTCTCGTCACACATCGAGCCTCTCCCGAGAGGGAAAAAGCCTGGCGCGCGCGTGGCAACGCCTCGCCGAACGCCGCGGCCGCAGCCCGTGACCAACGGCACCGCGCAGGGGACCAACGTCACTCGTGCGCCTCCCGCCGACCCGTCACAATTCCATGCACCTGGACATCGGACGCCCGTGATGACGCCTCGCCGCCTGACCCCCGCACTGCTCACCCTGCTGGCCGCCACCCTCGGCCTCACCGCCCCGGCACACGCCGCCGACGACGAAGGCCGCCTCATCACCCGCAACGCCGACGGCGCCTGGTTCCTGCAGCAGCCCGAAGGCACGCCCGGCCAGGGCTGCGTGGCCCGCTTCACCGCCGCCAAGAAGGACCCGTCGCAACTCGCCCTGATCGGCCCCAGCGCCAAAACGCCCAGCGGCGCCCTCCTGCTGCACGGCCCCCGCATCGCCGCACCCCCGGCCGCGAAGGAAGTCAGCGTGCAGGTGCAACAGGACGGCCTGCCGCCCGCGACGATGCGCGGCGCCCTGATGCCGGCCAGCGGCGGTCAGAGCGGCGGCTTCGTGATGATCCCCGTCGGCGACCTGAAACAGACCATGGCCTCCATGCGCCCCAAGGAAACCGGCATGACCGCGCGGGTGGACGGCGTGGACGTGTTCGCACTGTCCTACGAGGGCCTGGACCAGGCGCGCAGCGCCATGCTGGACTGCCTGGCCGGCAAGCCCTACACCGGCGGCAAGACCCTGGCCGAAGCCACGTCGGAGATCCGCCTGATGGGCACCGGCACCATCGCCGGCACCGCCTTCTACAAGGGCGCGATGCTGGCCAAGAAGCAGTACCCGCCGAAGGGCAGCCAGCGGGTCGGCCTGATCCACATGAGCGACGAGTTCAAGCAGTGGTTCGAGACGGTCAGGCAGAGCCAGAAGATGCCCGACCGGATCCCCGAGCGCATCGCCAAGCACTTCATGTTCGCCACCATCCTGGACGACCAGGGCAGCTTCCGTTTCACCCGGCTGCCACCCGGCGAGTACCTGCTGATCGCCGACTTCTCCTACAAAGAGACCGTGACCCGCAGCGAAGTGACCGGCCGCACCGACGTGTTTGTCGGCAACCAGCACATCGGCTCCAACGACCAGGTCGCCTACTGGTTCGAGGACGTGAAGAAGAACACCACCTTCTCCAAGACCGTGCACCTCAAGGACGGCGAAGCCCTGCAGGTGAGCCTGGACAAGTCGATGCTGGGCTGCTTCTTCATCTGCCGCTGACCGCGCCGCCGTCGTAACGGGGCAGGGCCGTCGGCGCTTGCGTCCACCCATAGCCCGGGTCAGCGCAGCGCACCCGGGGCCGACGTTCCCGCTGCCCCTACGGTCGGCCGCGTAGGGCGGGCCTCGGTCAGCCGCCGGCGCGTCTCACACCAGGATGCACCGAGACCTGTTTCCCGGCGCGTCTTCTAACATTAAGACCCGACGTTCCATCAAAAACATCCAACGTTCGATCAAAACGATCCAACGTTCCATCAAAACCATCGGCTCATCTAACACAAACATCCAACGTTCCATCAAAACGATGCAACGTTGGATCGAAACGATGCAGTCGTCTAACACTAAGGCCCAACATTCCATCGAAACGATCGAACGTTGCATCGAAAAGATCCAACGCTGCATCGAAAACATCCAACGCTGAGTCGAAACGATGCAACCGCCGCCGGACCCCCTGAGCGCCGGCCGGCGAACCGGCCCGCCGACACCGGCCTCAGGCGCCCGACACCCGCGCCCGGTTCCGCAGCGACAGGCAGTAGGCCACCGTCACCCCGATGCCGAGCAGGATGGCCAGCGAACCGCCGACCACCGCCACGTCCTTCGGCGCCGCGATCCAGAACCCCGCATAGACCAGGCCGCTGAGCGCCATCGACCAACCGGCCACGCGCTGTGCCTGCCGCGCCCGCGTACTGGGCACGAACCGCTTGGGCATCTGGTTGCCGAACCACGCCACCATCAGGCCGATCGATCCCATCACGATGCGGTCGACCATCTCGCCGTCGATGTAACCGCGCGAGCGGGCGAACGTGGCGCACAGCGCCAGCACCACGATACCGATACCCCAGGCCAGGCTGGTCATCACTTCTCTGTTCATTTCGCAGATTCCTTCTTGGATGTGGGCGCGGGGCTGCCCGCCCCGAACGAGTGGACGAAGCCGAGCAGTGCGTCTTCCAGCACCGACAGCTTCAGGTGGTAGATCACCGACTTGCCGACCTTTTCCGCATGCACCAGGTCGGCCTCCTTCAACACCGCGAAGTGCGCCGACATGGTCGGCTTGGACACGTCGAACTGGTCGCTCAGCTCGCCCGCGCTCAGCGGCCCCTGACGCAGCAACTGCAGCACCTGGCGGCGGGTGGGATCGGAAAGGGCGCGGAAGACCTGGCTCATGGTGCGATAGTTAGCTAAACATCGAAATGTGTCAACCGCCGCCCGTCGGGGCGAGGCATGGCACCATGCGCGCCTTCCTCCAGTTGTGAGACGACGCATGCTGCGCGCGCTGGTCCTGTCGCTGTGCCTGATATCTCCCGCGGCGGTCGCCGCCGGTCCCGCGTTCGACGTGCACGTGCATCTGCGCGACGGCGAGACCTCGCTGCAGCAGTACCGCGACGACGTGCGCGCCGCCGGGCTGGACCTGTCCGGCATCGGCGTGATGTGGTTCGGCGGTCCGCACCAGGCCCGGCAGGGCGAGCTGGCGAAGATCCGCGCCGGCAACGACCGCGTCATCGCCCTGGCCGCCAAGCACGCCGACGTGCTGCCCATCGCCACCGTCCACCCCTACGACGGCGACGCCGCCCTGGCGGAACTGGCCCGCGTGGCCGCCGCCGGGGTGAAGGTGCTGAAGATCCACGCCCACACCCAGGGCTTCGACGTGGCCGACCCGCGCCTCGAAGCGCTCGCGCGCCGCGCCGGCGAACTCGGCGTGGCTGTGCTGATGGACAACGCCAACATCCTGCCGGGCGACAGCGAAAAGCTGTTCAACCTGGTGGTGCGTGTACCGAAGACGAACTTCATCCTCGCCCACATCGGCGGCCTGAACTTCCGCTTCTGGAACATCCTGGCCCTGGCCCGCACCGCCGACGGCTTCGGCTTCGAAAACCTCTACTTCGATATCTCCGCCACCGTGCTGGTGGTGGCCGATTCGCCGGTGGAAGCGGAATTCCTGTGGACCCTGCGCAACGTCGGCCTCGACCACGTGCTGCTCGGCTCGGACTATCCGCAGATCGGCCTCGGCCGTACCGTCGACGCATTCGAACGCCTGGACCTGAGCGACGAAGAGAAAGCGAAGATCCGCAGCGGGAATGCGATGAAGCTGTTCGGCCGCTGACGCGTGCATGTCGTAGCCCGGGTAAGCGCAGCGCACCCGGGGCAGCGTGCAGCGCATGCACGGACCGAACAGCGCCCCTCATCCGCTTTCGGCACCTTCTCCCCGTTGCACGGGGAGAAGGGAAGTGCGCATGCGCGTGCTGTGTTCGCGAAGGAGCAACATTCACCGTGGTAAACGCATGCAGCAACGCACATCGTGACGGGTCGCTGTCACCTTCAAGCTGAAGCGGTTCATCGCGATCGTGAATGCATGCGGTTGTGGGTGAAGGAGTCGCGTCGTAGCATCGGGCAACGCCGGTCGGGAGGGATTCTGGATGCGTAGATGGACGATGGTGGCGCTGTTGGGTCTGGTGGCATGCACGGGGATGCGCGCCGGGCAGGCGGGCGATGAAGCGGCCCCTTCGGCGATTGCCGCAAGCGGCGCATTCGACGGTGAATGGGCGGCCTGCCACGGCGAGACCCCGCCGGATCAATGCAGTCGCTACGTGCTGCTGCAACGCGGCGACCGCATCTGCGGTACCTGGTTTCATTTCGCTACGGGAAAAGAGTACAGGGGCAGGATCGTCGCGCGCGCAGACTCGTCCACGGAGGCGCGGCGCACGCATGTGTGCGGTCGTCGGAGCGTCGAGTCCGATACCGAATGCGAAGACGGCTGGCAGCGCATCGACAAACCCCTGCGCCTCTGCAAAGGCAGACTCAGCGACCGCACGCGCGCCGATGGAAGCTGCTCCGCCTACTACCGGTCCGTTCCGCTGGCCGACGACGCGCGCGATGCCTTGTTGGAGGAGCCGTGGATGCAGGCGTGCCTGTCGGGCGAGCCGTGATGTCATCCACGAACGACCCTGCGAACGTCGTGTTCGTGCATCGCGTTCGCGAGGATCACCATCCTCTTTGGTAAACGCATGCAGCAACGCGCGTCATGACGCGTTGTCATCATCAATCTGAAGCGGCTCGTCACGTCCATGAATGCATGCGGTTGTGGGTTGATGTAGTCGCGTCGTAGCATCGGGCAACGCCGGTCGGGAGGGATTCTGGATGCGTAGTTCGATGATGGTGGTGTTGCTGGGTCTGGTGGCATGCACCGGCGCCGGCGACGGGCAGGTGGGGAGCGACGCGGCACCCGCGGCACCCGTGGCGGACGCAGTCGCCGCCGTATCCGACGCCGTACCTGAAGCGCCGCAAGCGCGCAGTCCATTTGCCGGACAATGGGAGGCGTGCGAAGGCACGACCTCGCCGGATGAATGCAGCCGCTACGTGCTGCTGCAACAGGGCGACCGCATCTGCGGTGCCTGGTCCTACTTCGCCACGGGAGACGCGTACACCGGCAGGGTCATCGCACGCGCGACATCGTCCACCGAGGCACGACGCACGCATATCTGCGGTCGTCCCGGTTCCGAGACCGATACCGAATGCGAAGATGGCTGGCAAACCATCGACAAGCCGTTGCGGATCTGCGATGGCAAGCTCGGCGATCTGGCGCGCGCCGACGGCAGCTGCTTCGCCGACTACCAGGCCGTGCCGTTGGCCAACGAAGTACGCGACGCCTTGCAGGCAGAGCCCTGGGTACAGGAATGCCTGGCGCGCGACCCTGACGTGGCACCCAAAGGAGCGGGATCATGACCAATCCGAATCCCCTGACCGACAACGAGCTGCAGGCCGCGGCGTACTTCGCCGTCGGCGTCACCTCGGAAGGCAGCATCGCGGGCCGTGACGTCGCCTACCGCCTGAGCTTCGCCGGCAACGTCGGCGCCGGCGGACGCATGGAGCCGGTGGCCAACAGCGGGTACTCGTTCGGCACCCTGCAGATCGACCTGGGACAGCATCCCGAGGTGGCGCGCGACCTGCTGGACAGCTACCAGACCTGGGCGCGCACCCAGCCCGATCGCGCCACGCTGGAGCTGGGACAGAACGCATACGATGCCACGCTGCAGTCGCTGCAGCGCACCGGGCGCGAGATGCGCGCGGACAATGCCGTCGACATCGATCGCTCGCGCATCAACCGCTTCCTCGCCTCAGATGCCGGACGCACCTTTGTGCACGGTCTCGACACCGAGCACGTCAATGGCGTCACCGCGACGGACGAGGTGGTGGGCAATCGCGATTCCGCCTTGGAGCGTCTGCAGCGCACGGCGTTGTACCGCAACAGCAGCGGCGATGATCAGGCCGAACTGGCCGGCATGATGATGAAGCTGCAGAACCAGGCGGGCCGCAACCGTTGGCCGGGGCTGTTGGACCAGGTGGAAGCGGGCACGCTGACCTCGCCGGACGAGGTCAAGACCGCCATCGACGGCTTCCTGCCGAACCAGCGCAACGGCAATCCCGACTATCTGCAGAGTGGCGCGGACAACACCTTGCGCGGCATCGAGGTGCTGAACGCCTTGCGCGGTGCCGATCCGGACAGCCCGTTGTCGACTGCGTGGCGCAACGTGGTGGCCGATCCGCTGATCGGGCCGGTCGCCGCGCACCAGCCCAACGCGGAGAATCCGAATCTCGGTCACGAGTACGACACCGTGCGCTCGCTGTTCCTCACGCCGGAAGGCTCGCGCCGCATGATCGAGGCGCTCGACCGCGGCGGCTCGCTGGCCGAAGGCAATCCGCGACCGAATGCGCAAGGGCGCCGCGAAGCGGGCTTCTACGTGTCGGGCGACGATTTCGTGCACTGGAACCGGAACGGCGAGGGCCAGGCCTATATCGGCTGGCAATGGCGCAGCATCGATCCCGACGACGTAACGCGCACTCGCAACACCGACGGCACGACCACGCTGACGATCGACGAGAACGGGCGACAGGAGACCCTGTTGCGCGTGGATCCCAAGACGCCCGACCTGCGCGCCGATGCGGGCGCGATCGAGCGGAACCTGCTGCCCGACCGCGAGCGCAGCGACGTCGCCCGCGCCGACACGTCCACGTTCGAGAGTCCCTACCTCAACCGCATGCTGGCGGCGGTCGCCGCAGGCGACGAGGCAACGGCCGATCGCGTCATGCGCGAGTACGCGCAGTCGGCGGAAGCGTCCGCGTTCCGGGAGCGGGCAGAACCGCAGACCGTGCGCCAACCCGTCGCCGAAGAGCGCGACGTGCAGGCGTCGCCGCTACGCCAGGTGTAGGCGTTCGCGCCCTGGCGGGCGTGAGCCCGCCAGGTGCTGCCTGCATCGCGTTTCGTGGGGCGGGCCAAGGCCCGCCGTCCTGAGGCACGGGTGTCCGGTGTCGCCTCATCGTCCGGTCGGAAGACGGTAGGCCTTGGCCCGCCCTACGGGCAGCGCGCGTCACGTGCGCGGACGGCACAGCGCCCCTCATCCGCCTTCGGCACCGTCTCCCCGTGGTGCACGGGAGACGGGAACGGTGGTGCCGCGGTGCCTTCGCCCCGCGTGCGGGGAGAAGGGGCCCGGCGAGCCTGCCCCGTGCTCGATACAGGAGCGGATGAGGGGCGGGTGCGATGCCGCATCGCGCGTGGGGTAACCGTCGGGCGCGGGCGTGACCTGTCGCCCGCATACGATGCGTTGGCAAGGGGACACGCGCCCCTGCGCGCCACCGTACGGAGTTCCCCATGCGTGCCATCGCGTCGCTCATCCTGTGCCTGTTCGCCATCGCGCCCGCCCATGCCGGCTGGAAAGCCGCCAATCCCGCCGTCGAGGAGGCGGCCCGGCAGCCGCGGATCGCCGCGGTGCTGGACGCTGCCATGCGCATGGACCGCGCCATCCTGTCGCATGACGTCCAGGGCTTCGCCGACACGTTCACCGACGACGCGGTGGTCAACAATCCGTTCAACCGCATCGCGCGGAAGCAGGATGCGGTGACCAACTTCACCACCGGCCTGATCGACTACACCACGCTGGAGCGCGTGATCGAATACGCCGCCACCCGCGGCGCGCACGACGTGGTGCTGATGGGCGAGGAACACCTCACGCCGGTCGGCAAGGCCAAGTTCGCCGGCAAGCAGGTCAAGCGCCGCACCACCGAGATCTGGACCGACGAAAGCGGCGAATGGAAGCTGGCGCTGCGGCAGGCGACGATCTATTCGGCGGAGTAGGGCGCGGTTCTTGGTGGTTGCGCCTGGCGCGACGTGTCGCGCGCGCTGCCGGAGCGCGCCGCCCATCCGGCTTCAGCGGCGTCTTCCCGTTGCGCGGGGCGAAGGGAGAGGCAGGGGCGCCGGCTGTTTCCTTCTCGCCGCCCTGCGGGGAGAAAGTGGCCGGGGGGCGGATGAGGGGTCTGCGTGACAACAGGCAGTGACGTACCGCTGGGGTCGCGTCACCGCACCGCGATGTCGCGATCGCTCTCGCGCAACTCCGCCAGCAAGGCGCGCGGCGTGCGGCCGGCGATGGCGTGGAAGTCGGCGATCAGGTGGGCCTGGTCGTAGTAGCCGGTATCGGCGGCGATGGCGGACCAGTTGGCGTCGTCATGCGACTGCGCGGCGTGCACAGCGGACGCGAAGCGCTTCAGGCGGGTATACGTCTTCGGGCTGAGGCCGAGTGCGTCATGCAGCACGCGCCGCAGCTGGCGTTCGCTGACGCCCAACGCGCGCCCGACCTGGCCGACGCTGTCGACCTGCAGTCTTTCCAGTGCCGCGTGCAGGAAGGCCGGAGGAACACCCACGGTGTTCTGCCGCGACGTACGGGCCGATACGGCGGCGTCCAGCAGCATGCCGGCGGAGCGGATATCGGCGGCGCCGATCAGGTGTTCGCGCAGTCGCTGCACGTGAGCAGCGCCCCACAACGTTTCCAGCGGCACCGGCGTGCCTTGCAGCTCCCTCGCGGAAACGCCGAGCGCCGCTTCGTACGTGCCAGGGCGCAGGCGCGCGATCACCGCACGCTGTCCGCCGCGTATGAACTTGCGATGGACCTGCCGTCGCGGACCCATCGCATGCACATCCACGCCGTCCGGCAAGGTCGGTCCGAACCTGACAACGAGCTGCGCCTCCACCTGCGGGATCGCCACGCGCTGCTGGTCGCGTGGATACTCGCTGACCGTCATCGCCACGAAGGGGCGCGGCGCGGCATCCCGTGCGATCACGGTGGAGCGGGTGGGGGCGACGGCAGGCATACGTCTATTGTCGTCGTCGCCTCCAGCGCGCCGCAACCCGCCGCCGATGGCCGATTTTTCCAATGCGTCGCAATCCTCGCCGATTATCGTCGCCGGCATGAATACGCACATACTGATGACCGGCGCGACCGGAAAAGTGGGAAGCAGGCTCGCGCGGCGGCTGGTGCAGCAGGGACACGCGGTGCGTGCCCTGGTGCGCGATGCCGCCCGTGCCACCGAACTGTCGGATCACGGCGTCACCCTGGTGACCGGCGACCTGATGCAACCGGCATCCCTGCCCGCGGCCGTGCGGGGCGTGGACGCCGTGGTGCATTGCGCGGCGTTCTTCCGTGGCGCGACACCGGAACAAGCGCATGCGGTGAACACCCTCGGCACACAGCATCTGGCCCAGGCCGCACGCGAGGCGGGGGTGGCGCGCTTCGTGTTCACCAGCACTGGACTGGTCTATGGACCGAACGGGGGTGCCCTGTCGCACGAAGACGATGCGTGCGCGCCGGTGGATGCCTATCCGCAGAGCAAGCTGGCGGCGGAGCGGATGCTGCTGGCGATCGAGGGCCTGGACGTGCGCGTCCTGCGCCTGCCGTTCGTCTACGGCGATGGCGACCCGCATATCCAGGACGTGGTGCCGTTCATGCGGACGTTCCCGCCGGCGCAGCGCATGTCGCTCGGCCACCACGCCGATGTGGCGCAGGCCGTGATCCGCCTGCTCGACAAGGCGTCGCCGGCGCATCGCGTCTACAACGTGGTGGACGACGAGGCGCCGGACCTGGCGACGCTGTTCGCTTCCGTTGGCCAATCTCCGCCCGATGGTTCGGACCCGGAACGCGCGAGGGCGTTCTCGGCGGTCATGGACGGACGACGGATCCGCGAGGATCTCGGTTTCCAGCCGATGTATCCGCGGTTGGCGGATGCGGTGAGAGCGGGCGAGGCGTAAGCCGCTCAGGTCGCTTCGGGTGGCGCTGCCGATGTCGTTGTGGTGTGCGATGGCGGGCCTTGGCCCGCCGTGTTGATCTCCGCGCACGCCCTCCGCCGGGACGATCAATCCTCGTCCTGCGCCTTCCGGCCCTGCTGGCGGATCAGCGCCAGTTCGCGCGCGTCGTTGATCGCATCGCGCACGCTGTCGAGGTCGACGCTGCGCGCGTCGGGGGTGAACTGGCCGGTGAGCGGCGTATCGGGCAGCAGCGTGCCGGCTTCGAACAAGACCCACATCTCCTCCCCGTACCAGGTGTCGAGCAGCTCCGGTGCCCAGCGGCCCAGCGTGGCGGTGAGGTTGTTGACGTCGCGCAGCAGCATGCTGCGCGCGGCGTTGTTGCCGGCGGCGCTGACCACCTGCGGGAAGTCGATCACCACCGGGCCATCGGGACCGACCAGCACGTTGTACGCCGACAGGTCGCCGTGGATCAGGCCGCAGCAGAGCATGCGCACGACCTGACGCACCAGCACGGCGTGGTACTCGCGTGCCTGCTCCGGCGTCAGTTCCACTTCGCCCAGGCGCGGTGCCGAAAAACCTTCGGCATCGGTGACCAGTTCCATCACCAGCACGCCGTGGAAGAAGCCGTACGGCTCGGGCACGCGCACGCCGGCCTCGCGCAGCTGGTACAGCGCGTCGACCTCGGCGTTCTTCCATTCGGCTTCCTGCTGCCGGCGGCCATAGCGGCTGCCGCTGGCGACCGCACGCGCCTCGCGGCTGCCGCGCGACTTGCGGCCTTCCTGGTACTGCGCGCGCTTCTGGAAGCTGCGCTGCGCCATGTCCTTGTAGACCTTGGCGCAGCGGACGTCGTCGCCGGACCGCACCACGTAGACGGCCGCTTCCTTGCCGCTCTTCAGCGGGCGCAGCACCTCGTCGATGATGCCTTCGTCGATCAGCGTGAGCAGGCTGGCGGGGGTCTTCACGGAATCCTTGTGGAAGCGGCGCAGGGTGAAACGCGCGATGGCCGCGCAGTGTGCCCGAACCGGGCGCGGCCTGCAGGGATCGGGATCGCGGAAGCGCGAGATGGGTGATCGAATCAGGGCCGTAGGGTGGGCCTTGGCCCACCACAGGCGATGTGTGATGGCGGGCCGAGGCCCGCCCTACGAAAGCGTCACGGCGTCGGCACGGCCAGCACGAGAATGGAGCGCCGTTCCACGTAGGGTGGGCCTTGGCCCACCGTCGTCCGCGGTGCGTGATGGCGGGCCGAGGCCCGCCCTACGAGGTGGTTGCGCGCCTCTTGCGACGAGATTCGGATCGGAGTTCTCCGACCCATGATCGCGGTGAGGGCGGACATCTGCTCCGGACTTGCTGCAGCACGCTGGCGACATGCCGAACTATTGCCGCATGCACGTGCCGGGTGGCACGTACTTCTTTACCGTGAACCTGCTCGAACGTCGCCGTCGGCTACTCGTGGAGCATATCGACCTGCTGCGCGAAGCGTTCCGGACGACACGGGCCACGCGGCCATTCCACCTCATCGCCATCTCGGTACTGCCCGACCATCTGCATTGCGTGTGGACGTTGCCGCATGGTGATGCCGACAACGCCAAACGGTGGGCGCAGATCAAGGGCGGCTTCAGTTCGCGATTGCGGAAGAGGGCGTGGGAGTCATCGCGGCGCATGGAGCGGCGCGAACGCGGCATCTGGCAACGTCGCTATTGGGAGCACCTGATCCGCGATGACGAGGACCTGCGCCGCCATGTGGACTACGTGCACATCAATCCGGTGAAGCATGGCCATGCGGTATGCGCGGCTGACTGGCCGCACTCGTCGTTCCGGCGCTGGGTGGCGAGGGGCGAGTATCCGGAAGACTGGGCGGCGGATGCACCGGCGATCACGGATGCGGGGGAGTGGTGAAACGCCGTTCGGGCGTGCGACGGCGGGCCAAGGCCCGCCCTACGAAGCGCTGCATGCAGCGGCACTGCTGCGCCGCGAGAGGACCAACGCTCCACGTAGGGTGGGCCTTGGCCCACCGCCCCGCGATGCGTGATGGCGGGTCGAGGCCCGCCCTACGAGGACTGGCCGCATTCGTCGTTCCGGCGCTGGGCGGTGAGGGGCGAATATCCGGGAGACTGGGAGGCGGATATACCGGCGATCACGGATGCGGGGGAGTAGTGAAGCGCCGTTCGGGCGTGCGACGGCGGCCCAAGGCCCGCCCTACGAAGCGCTGCATGCACCGGCACTGCTGCGCCGCGAGAGGACCAACGCTCCACGTAGGGTGGGCCTTGGCCCACCGCCCCGCGATGCGTGATGGCGGGCCGAGACCCGCCCTACGAGGGCTGGTCGTCGCGGATGCGCGTCACGCGCTGGCGGTAGGCGCGGACGTTGTCGCCGTCGATGCGGGTGCGCTGGGTGCCGGTGACGGTGTCGATCTTGCGGTCGTCGCCGGTCACCGGCTTGGCCTCGATCTCGGTCTCATGCTCGAAGGCATGCGACTTGTCGGTGTTGCGGTAGTACCGGTAGATGGCCCAGTACAGCGCCGCGGCGCCGGTGGGACCGAGGGCCAGCAGCCATAGACCGTTGTCGTCGCTCATGTCTCGTCGCTCATGATCCGGCCCAGATGATCCAGAGGGCGATGCCCTCCAGGAAGGTGCCCACGGTCAGCGCGGTGAGCAGCAGTTTCCACTGCTGCACGGGCACGCTGCCCATCGTCTCGCCGGTGCGGCCGTTGACCGCGATGTAGTGCAGCAGGCCGCCGTTCTTGCCGGGCTGGTGGTACGAGTACAGCCACACCGGCAGGTACATCGACACCCAGCGCGTGCCGTGCACGTCCAGGCGTTCCTGTTCCCAGCGCACGCCACGGTCGTAGCGGCGCACCGAGCCCTCCACCTGCGCGCGTGCGATGGACAGCAACTGGTCCTCCAGTCGCGGGCGCAACTGCTCGACGTCCGTATCGCGCTTCTCCGAGGTGAAGCCGGACAGGTAGGAGGCGTTCCACTTCACCGCGTTCTTGGTGTCGAACGGCAGGATGGTGTTGATGATGTTCTGCGTGTTGACCTTGGCGTCCAGGTTGCCGCGCTCGCGCGAGGACTCCAGCGGCAGGTCGTCGACGGTGAAGTCCACCGCGCGTTCCACCCGGTAGATGTCGGCGTCGTAGTAGGTCTTCTTGTTGTTGTCGGTGCCGCGGGTGTACTTGCGGGTCTGGATCTCGCCCTTGCCGACGACACTGGCGCTCGCATTGCCGTCGACGATCATGTACGGCAGGTACACGCCCACCACGTTTTCCGGCGAGAACTCGTCCTTGAACGCCTTCAGCGCGAACAGCCTGCGCTTGTCGACGAACTGGCGGATGCGTGCGACCGCATCTTCCTTCCTGATGCGGAACGGCAGCACGGCGTCGGGCACGGCGCCGTTGGGGATCTGCTCGTTGACGCCGAACACGTGGCGGCACCAGTGGCAGCGCGCCGTCATGGCGCTCTGCGTGTTCACCGTGACCTCGGCGCCGCAGCCGGTGCACTTGAAGGTCATCAGCACCGCGGCGTCGGCCTGGATGTCGCGCGCGCCGGAGGCGATGACGGTGCCGCGCAGGTCGGCGATGCCTTCGCCGAAACCGAACGCTTCCTCGACGCGCTCGCCGACCCATTCGTTGCGGCAGTACAGGCAGACCAGCACGTCGCTGCCCGGCTTGTGGCGGATGTCGGTGGCGCCGCACTTCGGACAGCGGTTCGCGCCGTCCTTCAGTTCGGCCGATGCCGTGTCGATGGCGACCGGATCGGGCGCCTCGATTTCCTCGCGGATGGCGTCGGGCAGGGTGGCGGGGTCGACCGGGAAGGTCCCGGGCAACGGTGGCACCTCCTGCGGCGAGCCGGGGCCCAGCGCAGGAGGTACCGGCGGCAATGGCGGTGGCGCCGGACGGTGCGGGGTGGACATGCGGGCGTCCGCTTACAGGCCCAGGGCCTTCGCCTTCAGCGCGTCGTAGTCGGACTGCGTGATCAGGCCGAGGTCGAGCATTTCCTTGGCCTTCTTCAGCTTGGCCACCGGATCCTCGGCGGCCGGTGCGGCGGGCGCGACCGGTTGCTGCATGTTGGCGACGCCCATCATGCCGGTGGCCATGCCCACGCCCATCAGGCCGGCCGCGCCGCCGGTCTCGCCGGCGGACTGGATGCCCTGGGCGACGCTGGCCTGCAGGTTGGAATTGCCGCGCGCGCCGGACAGCGCGTCGGCGCGCTGCACGGTCTTCAGCAGCTCACGCGTGTTGGCGTCGTACTCGATGGAGACGATGGCGGTCTTGACGATGGCCAGGCCACGGTCCGAACTCCACCGGTAACCCTGTTCCACCGCCGCCGACAGGCTCTGCGCGAAGCCCAGCGAATCCTGCTGCAGCCTGGCGATGCGGTTGCCCTTGGACGGATCGTTCGTATACAGGCTGAAGGCCGGCGCCAGCGAGCCGACCACCTCGTTGAACAGCTGGGTGGCGGCGGCGTTGTCCAGGTCGGTGAAGTCGAACACCTTGCCCGGCTGCAGGTAGCTGGCCGGCACGAAGTTCTTCACGAACAGGATGGGGTCCACGATCTTCAGCGTGTACGAGCCGCGCGTGACCGCGCCGACCTGGGTGTTGAGGAAGCCGTCGTCCCAGTAGATCTCGGACTGCGTGCCGAAGCGGTTGTCCGGCAGTTCCTTCAGCGAGACGAAGAACGCCGCCTGCTGCGAGCCCGGCTGGCCGCCGAACTTGAAGCGCTCCCAGCTCTGGGTGATGAAGGTGGAGACGATGCCGTCGCCGGCGAAGATGGACTTGGAGTTGAGGTCGTCCGAGCGCCACTCGTAGCCGCCCGGCTCGGCGACGAACGCGGTGATCGCGCCATCCTGCATCAGCAGCAGCCCGTAGCCTTCGGGCACGACGATCTTCGAGCCGTTGGTGATGATGTTGGTCGAGCCGCTGGTGTTGGACCCGCGCCCGGCATTGGTGCCCTGCGGGACCGCCGCGAACAGCGCCGCCGTGGACGGCAGGCCCTGCGGCACCGTGTAGAAGTCCTTCCACTGGTCGCCCAGCACGCCGCCGACCGCACCCACCACCGCCTGCACAAGACCCATGAGATCGCTCCGTGATTCGGGGCGGGTAGGGGCACCCGCCGAGTGTGACCGAGTATACAGAGCGATACGAGGGCTTCATGGCGCAGAGGTCATGCCCTCGGCCTGCCGAAGGTCATCCACGTACGCTGCCCGGCGCTGTCCCGTGAAACGCGCGTCAACGCCGCCGGAAGGGGCGCTGGCGATACTGGGTCGATGGATGCCTATGTGCTCGCGCTGACGCTGATCGGACTGGCCCTGCTGGGGGCGGCCTGGATGCCGCACCTGCTGGCGAGGCATCCGTTGACGCTGCCGATCATCTACGTGCTGGTGGGCGCCGGACTGTACGCGCTGCCGTTGCCGTTGCCGCCCGCCGATCCGATGCGCTTCCCGGGGGTGGCCGAGCGCCTGACCGAACTGGCCGTGCTGGTGGCGCTGACCGGCGTGGGGCTGCGCATCGACACCCGCTTCGGCTGGCGTGCGTGGGCGGTGACCTGGCGTCTGCTCGGCATCACCATGCCGCTGACCATCCTGGCCGGCCTCTGGCTGGGCCAGGCCTGGCTGGGCTACGGCGTGGCCGCCGCCGTGCTGTTGGGCGCGGTGCTGGCGCCCACCGATCCGGTGCTGGCGTCGGACGTGCAGGTGCATCCGCCCGGCGAGGGCGGCGAGGACCCGGTGCGCTTCGCGCTGACCTCCGAAGCCGGACTCAACGACGGCCTGGCGTTTCCTTTCGTATGGCTGGCCGTGGCATTGGCGCTGGAGGCCGCCGGCGAACCGATGGCGTGGAGCCGCTGGCTGCTGCTGGACGTGGGCTGGCGCGTGCTTGGGGGTGTCGCGATCGGTGCCGTGCTCGGCTACGGACTGATGCACCTGATCTTCCGCAGCGAGCGCGAGCCGACGCTGTCCGGCAGCGAGGATGGCCTGGCGGCGCTGGCGATCACGCTGCTGGTCTATGGTGCGGCCGAACTGTGCCACGCCTATGGGTTCCTCGCGGTCTTCGTGGCGGCGCTGGTGATGCGCCAGTCCGAGCGCGACCATGCCTACCATGCCACCCTCGACCGCTTCGCCCACCAGTGCGAGAACCTGCTGATGGCGCTGCTGTTGCTGCTGCTGGGCGGCGCGCTGGCCAGCGGCATCCTGCGGGCACTGGGCTGGCGGGAGGTGGTGTTCGCCCTGGCGTTCGTGCTGCTGGTGCGGCCATTGGCCGGCTGGCTCGGTCTGTGGGGCCTGCGCCTGCCGGCACGCGACCGCTGGACGATCGCCGTGTTCGGTGTACGCGGCATCGGGTCGTTCTACTACCTGGCGTTCGCGACGCATCAGGCCGACTTCGAAGAGGCGCCGGCATTGTGGGCGGTGGTGTGCCTGGTGGTGGTGCTGTCGATCCTGATGCATGGCCTGAGCGCGCAGCGAGTGCTGGGGTGGCTCGATCGCCGCCGGCGCGGGCGGCGCTAGTTCCGGTTCGGGCATCCGCACCGCGTTGGCCGGTTGATCGGGATCAATGCGCGTGCCGCCCGCCCGCGCGACGCTGGGGCCCCTTGAGCGGAGGTGGTGCCATGAACGCGAACGTGGGCGGTTTCGACAAGTGGGCGCGCGTGGTGGTCGGCGCGCTGTTGATCGCGTGGGCGCTGATCGGCGGTCCCGTGTGGGCCTGGCTCGGCGTGGTGCCGCTGGCGACCGGCCTGTTCAGTTTCTGCCCGCTTTACCGGCTGCTGGGCGTCAACACCTGCCGGCGCTGACGCCCGGGCGCGCCGCGCTCAGCCGCGTACTGCGGCTTCGATGGTGGCCACATCGATCTTCTGCATGGTCATCATCGCCTCGAACGCGCGCCTGGCGACCGCGCGGTCCGGGTGGGCCATGGCGTCGGTCAGCACGCGCGGGGTGATCTGCCAGTTCAGGCCCCACTTGTCCTTGCACCAGCCGCAGGCGCTTTCGCGGCCGCCGTTGCCGACGATGGCGTTCCACAGACGGTCGGTCTCGGCCTGGTCGTCGGTGGCGATCTGGAACGAGAAGGCCTCGCTGTGGGTGAAGGCATCGCCGCCGTTCAGGCCGATGCAGGGAATGCCGCAGACGGTGAACTCCACCGTCAGCACATCGCCTTCCTTGCCGGACGGATAGTCGGCGGGTGCGCGGTGCACGGCCTTGACCGCGCTGTCGGGAAAGGTCTTCGCGTAGAAGTGGGCGGCTTCTTCGGCGTCGTGGTCGTACCAGAGGCAGATCGTGTTCTTCGGGGTCATGGTGGTCTCCAGGGGCGGGGTGGGACAGGGCGGGGCGGTCATCGCGCCCCGAGGCGGGTCTGCAGTGAAACGGTCAGTCGTTCGCGAACGATCCGGTGCGCACCTCGCCGTCGCGCAGGTAGCGGCTGACGACCACGCCGGCGGCCGTGCGGCGGGTGGAAGCCAGGCGCAACGCGGTCGGTCGTGTGGTGTCGTCGAACCAGCGCTTGCCGCGGCCGAGCAGCACCGGATAGGTAAGCAGGCGCAGTTCGTCGACCACGTCGCCGGCCAGCAGCTGATGGACGAGCACGCTGCTGCCCTGGGTGACCAGATCGGGGCCTTCGGTCTGCTTGAGCGCACGCACGTCCGCCACGGCGTCGGCGCCGAGCACATGACTGTGCTGCCACGCCAGCGTCTCGGGACGGTGGGTGGCCACGTGCTTGGCGGCGCCGTTGAAAGCGTCGGCGATGCCGCCATGCGGCGCATCGCGGGGCACCTGCGGCCAGTAACCGGCGAAGATGTCGTAGGTGCGCCGCCCCAGCAGCAGCGCGAACGGCCGCGAGAACAGGCCGTCCATCACCTCGCCGTCGCCCGCGTACGGCCACACCCAGCCGCCGTGCGCGAAGCCGCCGCTGGTGTCTTCACCGGGGCCTCCCGGCGCCTGGATGACGCCGTCGAGGCTGGTCATGACGGCCACGATGAGTCGGCGCATGGCGTGCTTCCGGCGGATCGGAACGTCCGCCTTCCTGCCCGCGACGAACGGGCGCGGCGCGGATCGACATTGGACCGCCACGCGACGATCCGGGTCAGGCCCAGGGCGCCAGCGCGATGCTCAGTTCGGCCTGGAAGCCCTTGCTGGAGGCCACCGGCACGGCGAACAGCATGGGCGTGGCCTGCTTCGCGCCGACCGCCCTGCGCCCGACGCGCGCGACCTCGGCGGCGTTCTTCGGCCCGTTCGCCCAGTGCTCGTCGGCCCACACGTAGCGCAGCGCCCAGGTGCCGTCGTCGTTGCGCCTGGCGAACAGCACCAGGGTGTCGCGGAACAGGTATTCGCCGGGGATGTGCTGCTTGAGGAACAGCGCGCCGTCGACTTCGTAGCCGGCGGTGGAGACCGCCAGGTCGATGGAGAACGAGACCTCGCTGCCGGCGGTGATCTTCGAGCTGTCCAGGTAGACCGAGAACAGCACCGGCGAGCGCGCATTGCGGATCAGGTGGCCATCGGCGCCGAACAGTTCGGCGTATTCGCGCCGTACCGCGCTCTCGTGTGCCTTGGTGCGCGAGGTCAGGTCGTAGGTGTAGGCGCCGCGGGGCGCCACCGTCGCTTCGATGTAGTAGGACGAGGCGATCTTCCTGCCGCGCTTGCGCGCCTGTTCGATCTCCGGCGGGAACGGCAGGGCGGTGATGTCCAGGCGGGCGGTGGCGCTGAGGTCGCCGAACAGGAAGCGCGACAGGTTCTGGTAGCCCTCTTCGGAGTTGACGATGCCGAAGAAGCCGCTGTGGCTGCGGTTGACGAAGGCGCGCGGGCTGCCGGCGACGTAGGCGTTCTCGATGCGCACCAGACCGTCGCTCATCTGACCCGCGGCCATCGCCGACAGCCCGTGCGCGACCGCGTAGTCGCGGCTGTTGGTGCCGACCAGGCTGAAGAAGCGCTCCGGCGGGAAGCCGGAATCGCCCAGCGTGTTGACCTGGTCCTTCGGCACCTTGAGGTACTTGGCCATCACCCCGCGGTTGAAGTTGTCCATGTCGTTGATCGACAGCAGGCTGGGCACGTTGATGCCGCCGATCTCGATGCCGTTGTGCGGCGTGGCGTAGGTGAACACCTTGTCCACCAGCCCGCGTACCTCGGCCGTGGCGATGTCCGGGTTCTGCAGCAGGCAGCGGCAGATCAGCCCGCCCATCGAATGCGCCACCAAGTAGACGCGGAAGGCCTTGCGTTCGGCCTCGTTGTTGCCGCAGATGCGCTCGCGCAGGTCGACGATGCGCGCGGCCAGGGCCTTCGCCGCATCGGGGATCGACAGTGCCTTGCCGTCGCCGAAGGCGGGGTCGGCCGCGTCGTAGTAGCGGTGGATCACGATGCTGCGCGGCGACAGCCTGCCGGTGTTCTCCGCGCCGGCGGCGTAGGTGTCGCGGTAGTCGTAGTCCTTCATCAGCCGCACCAGCGGCGACTCGAACACGAACTTGACGATGCGCCCGTCCTGCGCCTGGCGGATCTTGGTCGAGCCGGCCTCGAAGCCCATGTAGGGCGTGGACGTGGTCTGCAGCACCTCGTCGCGCGTCATCGCGTAGCCGCGCACGTAGATGATCGGATAGAACGGCCGCTGGATCCTTGCCATGGGCTTGCCTCCCTGTCGCGTGTCCGGATGACAACGGCGAAGCGGTGCGCCGGGGGACAGCCGCCGCGCATGCGCCCGTCGCGCCGCAGCGGTTAGGATGAAGCCCCGATCCATGCGATGTCCAATCGAGGTGGCATGAACAGGCGACATTTCCTTGGCAGCGCGGCGCTGATGGCCGCTGCATCCACCGTGCCGTTCGCGGTCGGTTCCACCGCTTCGGCGGCGCCCCTGCGCAAGCGGCTGCTGCCGCCGCCGTTGAATCCGGGCGACACCGTGGCGCTGGTCAGTCCGTCGGGCGCCACCGACGAGCCGTTCGACCTGCAGCTGGCGCAGGAGGCGATGGAAGCGCTGGGCCTCAAGGTCAAGGTGGCGCCGCATCTGGCGTCCCGCTACGGGCACCTGGCCGGCCAGGATGCCGAGCGGGCCGGCGATCTGAACGCGATGTTCGCCGACCGCGAGGTCAAGGCCATCGTCTGCGCGCGCGGCGGCTCCGGTGCGGCGCGACTGCTACCGCTGCTCGACTACGGCATGATCCGCCGCAATCCGAAGATCCTGCTCGGCTACTCCGACATCACCGCGCTGCACAACGCCCTGCTGGCGCAGGCGGGGCTGGTGAGCTTCCACGGCCCGATCGGGATCGGCACCTGGAACGCGTTCAATGCCGACCAGTTCCGCCGCGTGTTCTTCCAGCGCGAGCAGATGCACTACGCCAACAGCAACGACAAGGGCGACGAGCTGGTGCAGCGCAGGAACCGCACCGTCACCATCACGGGCGGCAAGGCGCAGGGTGACCTGGTGGGCGGCAACCTGACCGTGCTGACTGCGCTCGCCGGCTCGCCCTACCTGCCGGATTTCGACGGCAAGATCCTGTTCCTGGAGGACGTGTCCGAGGCGCCGTACCGCATCGACCGCATGCTCAGCACGCTGCGGCTGATGGGCGCGCTGGACAGTGTGAAGGGCATCATCTTCGGCGAATGCACCGAATGCGATCCCGGCGGCGGATACGGATCATTGACACTGCCGCAGATCTTCGACGACTACTTCAGGCCGCTGAAGATTCCGGTGTACCGCGGCGCGATGATCGGACACATCCGCCAGCAGTTCATCGTGCCGGTGGGCGGCAGGGTGGAGATGGATGCGGATGCCGGGACCTTCCGGATGCTGGAGCCGGTGTTCGCGGGCTGATGCGGCATGTCCCTGCGTGCGCCCGACGCGGGCGGATGAGGCCTCCGGCATTCCGCAAGGAACGCCTCTTCTCCAGGTCCGTCGCGCCGGGTATGCCGGTCAGCGCCGTGCCTTGGCCGGGCGCTTGTCGGTGTTCGCTGGCGAAGACGTCGCGGCGCTCACCTGTCCGATCTTCAGCAGGGTGTTGGTTGTTCCCATGATCTCGATGGCGCCGCCGGCGCGACGGAACGCTTCGATGTCGGCGGCGATGGTGTCGCTGGTCAATGCGCCACGCTCGCCGGAGGAGCGACGGGCGAACACGCGGCTCGCGCCCTGGGCGCGGTCGGCAGGGGCATCCGTCGAGACGTTCTTGCGGGGTCGGGCCATGGGGATTTCCTTCAGTACAGGGTGAGGGGGATGCCGCGCGAGGTGCGGTCGAGGTAGTCGTCGCGCACGTCGCGGCAGTAGGGGCCGGCCATGACGAAGCGGCGGCAGATGTCGGGGCGGGTGTCATAGATCGAACAGCACATGCGCGCGGCGTCGATCGCCACGCACCAGCCTTCCTCATCGCGCGCCATCACGTGCAGGCCGGCGTCGGTACGGGAGGTCAGGTGCGCGGGCACCCGGTCTTCCGGCTGCAGCACCACGGTCAACCGGCAGCACACGGCATCGCAGCGCTCGCACAGGGGGACGGCAACGGCATTCACGGCCGCGATGCCGGACGCAGCCCGTCGCCGCGCAGCGCTACGCCGGGTCGGCACGGGACAGGCACGGGAATACGAGGCATGGAGCGCTCCCGGTGAGGCGTCCACCCGGTGGGTCGGGACGCGTGGAGGAAAGCGCAGCGGGCGACGTTGTCGGCGGTCGGACGGGACGCAGGAGAAGGCAGCGGTGCCATGGTACGCCCCCCGCCCGATTCACGCCCGCAGAAGACCGCTGGACCTGAACGTGCGGGTCAGATTGGGCGGTCGGCGCTACATCAGCAGGCAGTCGATCCCGTCCAGCACGATGTGGATCAGCAGGCCGATCCCGAACCAGCGGGTTTTCCGGGGCACGGTCAGGCCGGCGTAGACGGCGATAGCGGGCCAGGTGTGCAGGGGGTGGAAGCCGATGCTGCAGCGGCCGGGGGCATAGATCGGGTCGGCGAGCAGATGGTCCAGGTCGATCACCCACGCCGCCAGCATCCACAGCGCGGCGCGCTTCCAGTCCTTCGGCCAGGCCAGGCGTGCGACCGCCAGCGGCACCAGCACGTGCAGCAGCAGGTGGAGCGGGGCGCGGAGTTCGATCTCGGCCACGTGCGCTCAGCGGCGGGCGGCCAGCCAGCGGTCGAGCTGGTTGGCGAAGGCCTGGCGGTCGCGGGCGTTGAAGGCGGCGGGGCCGCCGGTCTGGACGCCGGCGCCGCGTAGTTCGTCCATGAAATTCCGCATGGACAGGCGTTCGGCGATGGTGTCGGCGGTGAAGCGTTCGCCGCGCGGGTCGACCGCATCGGCGCCGTTGGCCAGTACGCGCGCCGCCAGCGGGATGTCCTGGGTGACCACCAGGTCGCCGGTCGTGGCGCGTTCGGCGATGGCATCGTCCGCGGCGTCGTAACCGCCCTGCACCTGCATCGCGCGGATGAAACGCGAGGGTGGGGTGCGCAACCACTGGTTGGCCACCAGCGTCACCTGCACGCGCGCGCGCTCGGCGGCACGGAAGACGATCTCCTTCACCGGGCCGGGACAGGCGTCGGCATCGACCCAGACCTGGGCTGCGCGGGCGGCGCCGTCACTCATTCGGGAGCGGCGTCGGATCCGGTCGCGTCGGCATCGGTATCGGCATCGGGACGGGCGGCGTCGCGTTCGGCGCGCTTCCTGGCGTCCTTCTCGTCTTTCTTCTTTTTCTTGGCCAGCTCGCGCTGGCGCTTCTCGAAGGAATAGTTGGGCTTCGGCATGGGGAGGCGGGTATCCGGGGGAAAGGGGAGGAGCGGGCGTGGCCGCAGGCGCACACGATAGCCCGCCTTGGCCCCGGGCGGGCGAAACCGCGTGACGGGCGCCTGTTTTCAAGGGCTTTGCGGGGACGCCGTGGCCAGCACCATCCTGCGATTGCGCGGCCAAACCGCCCGCGTACCGCGCCCGGAGCACGGCTCGCCCCGCCCGGGCGGGCTGCTATACCATCGCGGCGTGGGCCGTTTCCGGGGATGGCACGGCCCGTCGGTCTTTCCATGGGGTGACGAATGCGGCGACTGCTCTGCCTGATGCTGGCGGCCCTGGTGTTGGCCGGCTGTGCGAAACGCGTGATCCAGCCGTTGCCTCCGCCGCCGGACGAGACGCCGGCTTCGCCTCCGCCGCCTCCGCCTCCGCCGCCACCGCCACCGCCACCGCCACCGCCACCGCCCGTGAGCGCCGCGGAGGAAGCCGCGCGCGCGGAAGCGCAGCGCCGTGCCGCCGCCGAGGCCGCCGCCGAAGCGCGTGCCCGTCAGCAGCGCGGCGAGTCGGCCCGTGAGGCGGCCGAGCGGGAGGCGCGGGCGCGCGCCGCGCGTGAGGACTTCGTCAACGTGGAGGTTTTCTACGCCACCAACCGCATGCCGGCCGGCTCGTTCGCGACCCTGCCGCCGGGCGACCGGTTCACGGCCGGCATCGCCCGCGGACTGACGTACGGCACCGCGCGCGTCAGCATTCCCAAGGCGCACGTGCCGGGCGAACTGGAGTCACCGCGCTGGTACCTGCTCGAATTCAAGGAAGACCCCAGGCAGCACGTCGTGCTGCAGGACGTCTCGCGGCTGGAGCGGTCGCCGTTCTTCGCCCGCCTGTACGGCCGGGTGGGGGAATCGCGTGGACGCAACGCCTTCGTGTTCGTGCACGGCTACAACGTGGGGTTCCGCGATGCGGCGCGACGCACCGCGCAGCTGGCCTACGACCTGCGTTTCGACGGCGCGCCGGTGTTCTACAGCTGGCCCTCGCAGGCGGCGCTGGCCGGCTACTTCACCGACGAGCAGAGCATCGCGCGCTCGGTGCCGCTGATGGAGGGCTTCCTGGCCGACATGGCCGACCGCTCGGGCGCGCAGAACCTCTACGTGATCGGCCACAGCATGGGCACGCGCGGCGTCACCCAGGCCATCCGCAATCTCGTGGCCAAGCGGCCGGACCTGCGCGGCCGCTTCCGCGGCATCATCCTGGCGGCGCCGGACATCGACGCCAGGGTGTTCCGCACCGAACTGGCGCCGGCGCTGCGCCAGGCCAGCGGCCGGGTGACGTTGTACGCCTCGTCCGAGGACATGGCGCTGAAAGCGTCGAAGCAGGTCAATCGCGGTCCGCGCGCCGGCGATACCAGCGAAGGCGTGGTGCTGGTCAGCGGCGTGGACACCATCGACGTGTCCGGCGTGGACCAGAGCATGCTGGCGCATTCCTACTTCATGGAATCGGACAAGGTGATGGGCGACATCCGCGAGATGTTCCGCGCCAACCAGCCGGCCGCCCAACGCAAGCCGCTGCAGTCGGTGAAGCTGGGAACGGGCATGTTCTGGAAGATCCTGCCGCCGCCGTGACGGGCGGCCGTCGATGCCGGGCGACGGATCCCGCCCTGCGCCGACGAACGGTGCTGTCCGATGTCGTCGTATCCGCGCGTTCCACCTGAGTGCAGGCCACCGCATGCCGCGGTGGCGCATCCAGGGAGAATGGAACATGCTCAACCGCAGGATGTTGTCGGCACTGCTCGTCCTCGGCAGCGCACCGGTGCTCGCGGCACCGCCCTCCGACGAGGTGCTCCGCAAGGCCGCGCCCGTCGTCGACGTGGTGTCCGTGCTGTGCGTCCAGCAGCCCGTCCGCTGCCCGCGTTTCACCCGCAACGTCACCGTGCCCGCGCACGCACTGTCGCGATCGACGTTCGGGACCTTCGATGTGCATACCCGCGGCCTGAACTGGACCGGCGGTACCGGTGCGCTGTCCTTCACACTGAAGCGTCCGGCGGACTTCACGGGCACGCGTATCCGCCTGCGCTTCCTCTACGAGATCACCGACGATGCCGGCGGCGACCTGCAGTTCGTGGTCACGCCGGTGACGCTCAAGCACGGCAGTGGCTTCGAGACGTACGCCAGCTACGGGACGCCGCTGGTGGCCGTGCCGGAGTCGCCGACGATCATGCAGGACGCCGGGCTGGTCCTGACCAAGAACGGCATCTCCACGCCCGCCGAGCAGTGGTGGTACTTCGAGATCAACCGCCAAGGCACCTACGAGGGACGCCTTCGCCTGTATGCGGTGGTGATGGAGTATTGAAGGCGCTCAGCGGCGCAGGCCGGTCACGCCATCCAGTGCCCGCTGCGCCCTGAATCCGGCCTTCTCCAGCCGTCTGGCTACTTCGCCGGGCACGTCGCGGCCGCTGGTCAGCTTGTTGGGGCTGCCGGTGTAGTGGAACAGGCTGCCACCGCGGCGCAGCACGCGGGCGAGCTGGTCGTAGAACGCCTGCGAATACAGCTCGCCGGCGATGCCGAAGCGCGGCGGATCGTGCAGGACGGCATCCATGGAGGCATCGGGCAGCTGCGCGATGGCCTGCGACACGTCGGCATGGGTGAGTTGCAGGCGGCCGCCGGCGTTGGCGCTCTCCGGATCAGGCGACCACGGGTTCAGCGTGCGCAGCCACAGCACGTCCGCGTTCTTCTCGAACGAGACGATGCGCACCGCGCCGGCGTCGAGGCAGCAGGCGGCGAAGTAACCCAGCCCGCCGCAGGTATCCAGCACGGTCCTGCCGCGCGGTTCGACCAGCGCGACCTTGCGGCGGGCATCGTCGAGCGGCGATTCCTTCGAGGTGGGCAGCATCTTGATGCCGTCGATCTCGAACGTGGGCACGCCCCATCCGGTCGGCACCAGCTTGATCAGCGAGCCGGCGTAGCGCGAGACGGGCTCGAAGTCCTCGCCGTCCCACCAGTACAGCGTGCGGTTCTTGAGCGTGCCCGGATACGGATAGGCGAAGCCCTGCCAGTGCCAGGCATCGGCCTGCAGCATCGCCTCACCGCGCGAACGGCCGAGATCGAGCGAACCCGTCCAGTGCGGGTCGCCGCGGTCGCGGGCAGCGAGCAGGGCAGCGGCGGTGTCGCGGGTGAGCAGGGGGCCGGTGTAACGGGGCATCGGGCGTTCGTGCGTGGGATGTCCCGGCATTCTCGCCGCGTCGGCGTGCGGAGGACAGTGCATCGGGCGCTGCGGACCCCGCTGGTATAGTGCGGGCCCTCGATCCCCAGACCGTCCTTGCCATGCATACGCCAGAACGCTTCCATCCCATCGGTACGCCCGGCCAGCCCTGGGACGCGGCGGAAAAGGCGCAGTGGCGTGCGCAGCAGCGGGTGCAGCGCCGCTACGTGGACGATGTGCAGGCCCCGGTCGACGCCTTGCGCGAACGCTTCGACGTGCAGCAGTACGGCACGCTCGACTACGGCCCCGGCGAAACCTATCCGCTGTTCGCCGTGCGCAGCCGCGACTGGAACGACGCGTTGCCGACGATGCTGGTGACCGGCGGCGTGCATGGCTACGAGACCAGCGGCGTGCACGGCGCCCTGCAGTTCCTCGAGCAGCGTGCCGGCGACTACGCAGGGAAGGCCAACCTGCTGGTGGTGCCGTGCGTCAGCCCGTGGGGCTACGAGCGCATCCACCGCTGGAATGCCGATGCGCTGGATCCGAACCGTTCCTTCCGTGCGGACAGCCCCGCGCAGGAATCGGCGGCGCTGATCGCCCTGGTCGCGCCGTTGAAGGATCGCGTGCTGATGCACATCGACCTGCACGAGACCACCGACAGCGACGAGAGCGAGTTCCGCCCCGCGCTGGCCGCGCGCGACGGCAAGCCGTACGAGCCCGGCGAGATCCCGGACGGGTTCTACCTGGTGGACGACAGCGAGCGCCGGCAGCCCGACTTCCAGCGTGCGGTGATCGCGGCCGTCGCCGCCGTCACGCATATCGCGCCGGCCGATGCGAACGGCGAGATCATCGGGTCGCCGGTGGTCGCCGAGGGCGTGATCGAATACCCGGTGAGGTCGCTGGGCCTGTGCACCGGTATCACCGGGGCGCGCTACACCACCATTACCGAGGTGTATCCGGACAGCCCCAAGGCCACGCCGCAGCAGTGCAACGATGCGCAGGTGGCGGCCGTGGTGGCGGCGATCGACTACGCGCTGGCGAACGGTTGAAGCCGCGCGCGTCCGGCCCCATTTCCGTTCGTGAAATCGCGTTGCGCCCGGCGGCGTAAGCTGAT
Source organism: Pseudoxanthomonas sp. (assembly GCF_035999195.1). Taxonomy (NCBI): domain Bacteria; kingdom Pseudomonadati; phylum Pseudomonadota; class Gammaproteobacteria; order Lysobacterales; family Lysobacteraceae; genus Pseudoxanthomonas; species Pseudoxanthomonas sp. Next base: position 533,085 of record NZ_DASYGY010000009.1, on the reverse strand, counting down.
CCGGGCAACGCGATCCCGCGAGAGGAGACGACCATGGCAACCGGATGGGCCGGCGATGGTGCCGTGCAGGACCAGATCGATGCGACCGTCAAGGACGGCATCGAGCGCGCACGCCGCGCCCTGCCCAAGGGTCCCAGCCTGACGCGGTGCGAGGAGTGCGACAGGCCGATTCCGGTGGCGCGGCAGCAGGCCGTGCCCGGCGTGCGCCTGTGCGTCGCCTGCCAGGAAGCCGCCGACCAGGAAGAACAGGGCGGGGGGCTGTACAACCGCCGCGGCAGCAAGGACAGCCAGCTGCGCTGATCCGCCGTGCGGCGCGGGGTCTTCACGCCCGTTTCCGGCACGGCTGGACACGATGGGCGCCCCTCCGTTCCCCGCAGGCACGCCATGGCTCGCCCCATCTGGACCGGCACGCTCTCGTTCGGCCTCCTCAACATCCCGGTCTCGCTGATGTCCGGCGAACGCAAGGTGGACCTCAGCTTCCGCATGCTGGATTCGCGCGACCGCAAGCCGATCCGCTTCGAGCGCGTCAATGCCGACACCGGCGAGGAAGTGCCGTGGAAGGACATCGTCAAGGCGTTCGAGTACGACAAGGGCAGCTACGTGGTGGTGGAGAAGGAGGACATCGCGTCCGCCGCGCCGGAAACGCATGAGTCGGTGGACGTGGAAGCGTTCGTCGACCGCGACGAGATCGGCCTGCGCTTCTTCGAGAAGCCCTACATCCTGGTCCCCGGCAAGAAGGCCGAGAAGGGCTATGTGCTGCTGCGCGAGACGCTCGCGAGCACCGGCAAGGTGGGCGTGGCGCGGGTGGTGATCCGCACGCGCGAATACCTGTGCGCGGTGCTGCCCGAGGGCGATGCGCTGGTGCTGATGATGCTGCGCTATCCGCAGGAACTCGTGGACCCGGAGGACTACAAGCTGCCGGGCGGCAAGGCCGCCGATTACCGCATCACCGCCAGGGAGCGCGAGATGGCCGAGACGTTGATCGCCTCGATGTCGGCGCCGTGGACGCCGGACGACTACCGGGACGAGTTCCGTACCCGCCTGGAAGCGATCATCAAGAAGCGGATCAAGGCGCGCGGCGCGACCACGAAGATCGTCGACGAGGACGTGCCCGAACGCGAGGATGCCGCGACCAACGTGGTCGACTTCATGTCGCTGTTGCAGAAGAGCCTGGACAGCAAGAAGCGCACGCCGGCCAAGAAGGCGGCGGCGAAGAAGGCGCCCGCCAGGAAGGCAGCGAAGAAGGCCGCCAAGGCCACGAAGAAGTCGCCGGCCAGGCGCGCACGCAAGGCGGCCTCGCGCTGACCCATGGCGGGAGGGCGGCGCATCGTGCCGGTGGACGGCGTCGGCACCGGCGCCAGTGGGCGGGCTTATCTTTACGTGCTGCCGTGCGCCTACGAGGACCACGCCAAGCTCGGCATCGCGAGCGATCCGCTGGCGCGCATGCAGGCGTTCTCGCCACGCTGGTACGAGTTCTTCGACCTGGAGCGCGGCTGGCTGGCCGAGGCCGACAGCGTGCGCGAAGCGCGCGGTTGGGAAACGCGCTGGAAGCGCGCCCTGCGCGACCATGCTGCGCCACCGCCGCTGCAGGTCCCCGCACGGGCGGCAGGGCATACGGAATGGTTCCGCGGTGCCGGAGCGCGGCTGGCGGACGCGCGTGAGATGCTGATGACGCAGGGATTCGTCGTGCATGCGCCACTGCGCACGTGGCTGCTCGAGCGGCTGCGGGAGCGGTGCGAGCGGCTGCAAGGCGGGGAACAGGCGGCCATCGCGCACTACGGCGCGCCCGACGCGTGGCCGGCAGCGAGTGCATGGCCTCCGCTGGCGGCGTTGCGCGATGCGCTGGATGCCTATGCGGTACTGGGCGTGACGCTGGATGACGTCATCTCGCCGGCGTTGCAGGCGTGGCAGCGGCGCAACTCGCTCGCGCCGCGCTGACGCCGGCCACGGGACCCTTCCACGTTCCGTTGACGGCGTGCGCGGCATAACAGGCACAGTCGAGGATCCCGATGAGCCTGCAGGAATACCGTCGCAAGCGCCGCTTCGACCGCACGCCGGAACCGGCGGCGGAGGGTCGGCGCGCGCGCGGCAAGCGGCCGATCTTCGTGGTCCAGCTGCACCACGCCAGCCATCGTCACTACGACTTCCGCCTGCAGGTCGGCGACACGCTGAAGAGCTGGGCCGTGCCGAAGGGGCCCAGCTTCGACCCGGACGTGAAGCGGCTGGCGGCCGAGGTGGAAGACCATCCGATCGACTACGCCGACTTCGAAGGCGACATCCCGAAAGGACAGTACGGCGGCGGCCACGTCGCCACGTTCGATCGCGGCCTGTGGACGACCGACGGCGACGTGGAAGCGCAGCTCGCCAAGGGCCATCTGCGCTTCCGCCTGTTCGGCGACAAGCTCAAGGGCGGCTGGCATCTGGTCCGCACGCAGAAGCCGGCGCGCCAGCCGCAATGGCTGCTGTTCAAGGAGCGCGACGACTACGCCGGCAGCAGGGAAGCCGACGACCTGCTGCAGGACGTGACCGTGCCGGCGGGCGGCAAGCCGCCCCGCGCTGCACGCAAGGCTCGCAAGGGCACGTCCGCCGTCCCGCAGGGCACGCATCGCTGGGCCAAGCGGGCGGCGCGGCTGGACGGCGCCCGCGCCACCAGCCAGCGCCCGGGCTTCCGTACGCCGCAGCTGGCGAAGCTGCAGGCCGATGTGCCCGCAGGCGATGCCTGGCTGCACGAAGCCAAGTGGGACGGCTACCGCCTGATCGCGCAGATCGCCAAGGGCAGGGCACGGCTGTGGTCGCGCAACGAGATCGAATGGACGGCGCGTGCGCCGGAGATCGTGGCGGCACTCGAGGCGCTGGACCTGGACGACGCCGTGCTCGACGGCGAACTGGTGGCCGGCGCCGGGCGGCAGGAGGACTTCGGCCTGCTGCAGGCGACCCTGGCCGGCGAGAAGAATGCGACCCTGTCGTACGTGCTGTTCGACATCCTGCAGGTCGACGGCGTGGACCTGGCGCGCAGCCCGCAGTACCAGCGCAAGGCGCTGCTCGCGGAGATCCTGAAGTCGCCGCCCGACCGGCTGGTCTACAGCTCGCACATCGTCGGGCGTGGCGACGAGGCGCTGGCGATGGCGCTGCAACGCGGGCTGGAAGGCATCATCAGCAAGCGCGCCGAGGCGCCGTATCACGCGGGTCGTGGCGACGCATGGCGCAAGGTGAAGCAGCGGGCGTCGGATGAGTTCGCGGTGGTCGGTTTCACCGCACCGAAAGGCAGCCGCAGCGGGCTGGGCGCGCTGCTGCTGGCCGCGCCCGAGGGCGCGCGCGGGTGGCGGTACGCGGGACGGGTGGGCACCGGCTTCAGCCAGGCGCTGCTCGAGACACTGGCCACCCAGTTGGCGCCACGCGCGCGCAGCGCACCGACGGCGCGCATCGACGTGGACGACCCCGAACTGCGGCGTGCGCGTTGGGTCACGCCGACGCTGGTCGCGGACGTGTTCCACCACGGGCTCGGCAACCAGGGCCTGCTGCGCCAGTCCTCGTTGAAGACCATCCGGCGCGACAAGCGTGCCGCCGACCTGCGCGAACCCTCGTCTTCCAGTGCCCGCCAAGGATCCGCCATGCCGGCCACGCCCCGCACATCCCAGGCTGCCGACGCGCTGGAACTGACGCATCCCGAGCGCGTCGTGTTTCCCGACAGCGGCATCACCAAGCAGCAGGTGTTCGACTACAACCGCGCCATGGCGCGCTGGCTGCTGCCGGAGATCACGGGGCGACCCCTGTCCATCGTGCGCTGTCCGCAGGGCGCGGGCCGGCCCTGCTTCTTCCAGAAGCACCACACCCCCGGCATGGACCGGGTCGATGCGGTATCGCTGGAGGAAGAAGGCGGCGCGCGCGCGGACTATCTGGTGGTGAACGACGAAGCCGGCCTGCTGGAGCTGGCGCAGTTCAACGCGATCGAGTTCCATCCCTGGGGCGCGCAGGCGAAGACGCCCGATCGTGCCGACCGGATCGTGTTCGACCTCGATCCCGGGCCGGATGTCGCATGGGTACGCGTGGTGGAGGCGGCGCGACTGGTGCGAAAGCGTCTGCGCGCGCTCGGACTGACCTCGCATGTGCGCACGTCCGGCGGCAAGGGCCTGCACGTGGTGGTGCCGTTGAAACCCGCGTGTCCGTGGCCGCAGGTGAAGGACTTCGCGCATGCATTCGCCGAATCGATGGCGGCCTCGGACCCGCTGGCCTATGTCGCCACGGCGACGAAGAAGTTCCGCAAGGGTCGCATCTTCATCGACTACCTGCGCAACGGGCGCGGTGCCACCAGCGTGGCATCGTTCTCGCTGCGCGCACGCGAGGGCGCGCCGGTCGCCATGCCGTTGCGCTGGGAGGAGCTGGGCCGAATCAAGGGCGGCGATGCCTACACCATCGCGTCCGCCCCGCGGCGCATGGCGCGCCTCGGCGAACATCCGTGGGGCGACTACCTGCGCCGGAAACAGGATCTGGCCGAGGTGGCGGCGAGGCTGGCTGGACGGCAGGCAAAACGCGGGAGATCGGCGTGAGCTCGGCCGACGACGAGCGATCGCGTCGTCCTCGAAGATGCGCATGAAAAGAAGCCCCGCATGTGCGGGGCTTCCGGGGGCGACGACGCGTCGTGCGGATCAGCTGGCGCGCTTGAGCACCTGCTTGCGGTCGCGCATCACGTTGTGGCACTCGCGCACGCTGGGCAGCAGGGCCTGTGCTTCGGCACGCGCGGTAGCCGGGGTGTCCTCGTCGGTGATGGTCTCGTTGAAGGCCTTCAGCAGGCGATCTTCGGACTCCTCCAGCTCCGCGACATACCCGTAGGTGGTGTCGCCCAGCGCTGCACGCACCTTGCCGTAGAACTGCTGCATGCTGCCGACCATGGTGCCGTGCTCGGCCGGCTTGCCGCCCGTGGCGGCGACGGTCGCGCTGAGGCGTGCCACGATGTCCTGCTTGACGCCGGCGATGCGCGTGAACAGCGCGGCGAGCTCGGCGTCCTTCACCTTGCCGGCGGCTTCGGTGTAGAAGCCGTGGCCGTCGCGGGCGATTTCGATCAGGTCGTTGAGGCTGTGCTGGATCTTCTTCTGCGTGTTCATCGTGAACTCCTGTCGTGGAAGGGATAGGGCGTGTTCCGCCCTTGAGCGACAACTTCCCGCATCGCGCATCAACATCGTGTGACCGCGCGACGGAAGCGTTCATCGATGTCGCGTCCGCGCGAAACGCGAGTGAAAGTTTCATGACCGCATCGCACGCATGGCTGGCCGTGCGATGCGCGCGATCTCGCGGCAGCATCGACGCCTCCATCTCCGGCCGCGTCGGCAACCGGGTCACTGTCGCGTTGTGCGGGACGCTCAAGAAACGCGTCATGCGGCCGCTACGGTGTCGTCGACTATGCAATCGCAGGTGAGTGCGTGGCATTCCGGGAGATCGTGGGTGGATGGTGGAAGCGCGGACGGCGCAAGGCCGTGGCCGCCGACGCGTCGATGACGCCGCTGGCCGGGATGGCAGAGGTCGCGCCTTCGTCGCCGGCATCACCGCCGCGCGACTGGGCGGCACCGCTGCTGCGGCTGGCCGGACTCGATGCCGGGTCCTGCCTTTCGCCGGAAGACAGCGGTCCGGTGATTGCGGCCGCCCGCGATGCGCTGGCGCGCTTCGCCGACGACCCGCGGCGCCTGCCGCGCAGGCCGCAGCTGCTGCCGGAACTGCTGGGTGCCCTGAACGACGATGACGCATCCGGTCGCGACCTCGGCGGCATCATCGCGCGCGATCCGGCGCTGGCCGCCCACCTGCTGAAGCTGGCCAACAGCACGCTGTACCGACGCGATACGGCGGCCGTGGAAAGCCTGGACCGCGCAGTGGCACTCGTCGGCGTGGACGGACTGCGCCATCTGGTGGCGGTGGCCCTGATGCAGCCGGTGATGCGGGTGGAGGGCGGGGTGTTCGGGCGGCTGCCGGACCTGGTCTGGGACCACACGCAGCGCAGCGCGCTGATCGCAGCCAGGCTGGCGGGTCCGGCGGGTCGCGAAGAGGTCCTCGCCGCGCGCCTGCTCGCCCTCCTGCAGGGGCTGGGCGCCATCGTCGTGGTGCAGGCACTGCGCGATGCGACCGCGGGGCTCGCCGCTCGGGTGCCGGACACGGCGATGACGGCGCACCTGCTGCAGCGCTGGTCGCCGCGTCTGGCGTGCGCCGTCGCGCGCGAGTGGGGCCTGTCGGAGCGCCTGATGCAGGCGCTGGACGCGCAGACCGATGATGAGCGTACGGCGATGGGTCCGCTCGCACGCGCGCTGGCGCTGGCCGCACCCGAAGCCAGCGACGCCATGGAGGCGCCGGCGGTCGCGGCCGCCGCCTGAACCCTGACGGTCGTTGCCCGGCGGGTCGCGCATCGCGTGGGCGCTTGACGGAATCGTGATCGCCGCTGCGGTATCCCTGCGTCCACGAAAGCCGAAAACGGGACCTTCCATGACCCTCGAAGTGCGTTGCCGATGCGGGAAGGTGCAGGGCACCCTGGAGAAGCGCCGTGCGTATGCGCGGGCCACCTGCTACTGCCGCGATTGCCAGGCCTATGCGCGCCACCTCGGTCTGCCCGGCGTGACGGATGCCCATGGCGGCACCGACATCGTGGCGACGAATCCGGCCGGCATGGCGTTCACCGCCGGCGAAGAGCATATCGCCGGCCTGTGCCTGCGCGTGGGCGGCCTGCTGCGGTGGTACGCGGGATGCTGCCGCACGCCGCTGGCGAATACGCCGCGCGACGGCAGGCTGGCCTATGTCGGCGTGGTGGTCGCCTGCCTGCCCGACACGGCCGCGGTGGATGCCGCGTTCGGTCCGCGTGGCCGGATCGTCCTCAAGGCCGCCGACGCGACGGACGACGTGGCCGCCACGCCCGTGGCCCTCCTGTTCGGCAGCCTGCGGATCGCCGCCGACATTGCCGCGGCCAGACTGCGGCGGCAGACGCCCTCGCTGTTCTTCGATGCGAACGGGCAACCGCATCGCACCGCTTACCCGTTGACGCGCGAAGAGCGCGCGTCCGCTTACCTCGAGCCCGTGTGACGCGCCGCGCCGGGCGATGTCGACTCAGGCCGGCTGGCGCACCGCGAACAGCGCATCGGCTTCGACCGGCTCACCCATCAGATAACCCTGGTAGAGGTCGCATCCCAGCCGCCGCAGCGCCTGGCGCTGGCCGACGGTTTCCACGCCCTCGGCGACCACCCGCAGGTTCAGCGTCTTGCCCAGCGCGATGATCGACGACACGATGGCCGCGTCCTCGGTATTGGATTCCAGCTCGCGCACGAAGGCACGGTCGATCTTCAGTTCCGAGGCCGGCAGCCGCTTCAGGTACAGCAGGCTGGAATAGCCCGTACCGAAGTCGTCGATCGAGATGTTCACGCCCATCGCGGTGAGTTCGTCGAGGATGCCCAGGCTGGCATCGGCATCGCGCATGGCGGTGGTCTCGGTGATTTCCAGCGTCAGCGTGCTGGCGGGCACGTCGTGCCTGCGCAGTGCGTCGGCCACCATCCCCACGAGATTGGGGGAGGAGAACTGCAGCGACGACAGATTGATGGCGACGTTGGTGATGCCGTGCCCCTGTTCGCGCCATGCCCGCATCTGGCGGCAGGCTTCGTCCAGCACCCATTCGCCGATCGCGAGGATCAGGCCGCTGCGCTCGGCGGCGGGAATGAAGGCGCCGGGCGCCAGCAAACCCAGTTCGGGGTGCCGCCAGCGCACCAGGGCTTCGGCGCCGACCATGTCGTAGTCGGGCGCGGAGAACTTGGGCTGGTAGTGCAGCACCAGCTCGTCGCGCTCCACGGCGCGCCGCAGCTCGTTCAGCAGTTTCAGCTGCTGGTGGGCGCTGATGTTCATCGACGGGGCGAAGAACGTGTAACCGTTCCGGCCGTTGTCCTTGGTGTGGTACATGGCCGCATCGGCATGCGCCATCAGGTCGCGTTCGCGGGTACCGTCGGACGGATACAGCGCGATGCCCACGCTGGCGGTCACCTGCAGGTCCGCGCCGTGGACGCGGAGGGCGGTGTGGCCGATGGCGTCGATGATGCGCTGGGCCACCATGGCGGCGTCCTCGGGATCGGTGGCCGCCACTACCAGCACGAACTCGTCCCCGCCCAGCCGCGACAGTGTGTCCTGGCTGCGGAGCAGGCCGCGCACGCGCGTGGCGACTTCCAGCAGCAGCGCATCGCCTGCCTGGTGGCCGTAGGCGTCGTTGATGCCCTTGAAGCCGTCCAGGTCCAGGAACATCACCGCGAACTGCTCCTGCTTCCGCCTGGCCTTCTCGATGGCCTGCTCGATGCGGTCCTGCAGCAGGATGCGGTTGGGCAGGCGGGTGAGGGGGTCGTGCAGCGCCGCCTGCAGCAGTTCTTCGTTCGCACGCGCCAGCGAATGCGCCAGGTGATGGGTGCGCGCATGCATCTGCCGGTCCAGCACCGAGACGATCAGCGCGACGCCCATGATGGCCACCGTGGCCACCACCACCAGGATCGCCAGCCACTGCGTGGGCACGCCGCCGTCGCGTGCCGCCCCGCACCAGCTGTCCGCGGGGAACTGCGCCGCCGCCATGCCGGTGTAGTGCATGCCGACGATCGCCAGGCCCATCACCACGGCGGCGAGCGCACGCAGCAGGTACTTGCGGCGGCCGCCGCTGCGCAGGTGGAAGGCGATCCACAGCGCCGCACCGGAGGCGGCCACCGCGATGGCGATGGACAGCGTGAACCACCCGGGGTGGTAGTCGATGCCGGGCTGCATCTGCAGCGCCGCCATGCCGATGTAGTGCATCAGCGCGATGCCGGTGCCCATCAGCACCGCCCCCAGCAGCAGGCGCAGACGCGGCAGCTGCGGCCGCGACACCAGCCACAGCGCGAACGCCGAGGAGCCGACCGCCGCCAGCATCGAGCAGGCGGTGAGGGTGATGTCGTAACCCAGGGGAATCGGCAGGTCGAAGGCCAGCATGCCGACGAAGTGCATCGACCACACGCCCAGTCCCATCGCGAACGCGCCACCGGCCAGCCACCAGCGGGCGGCGGAGCCCTGCGTGGTGGCGACGCGCCCGGCCATGTCGAGCGCGGTATACGAGGCGAGGATGGCGACCAGCAGGGAGAAGAGAACGAGGATCTCGTTGTACGTGCCGGTCATGGGGAAGATCGCGGCCCGAGGGGAGGGCTCTCGGAAAGCGTTATCGGCCGGCCATGACATTGCTGAAGACTTTTCGTTCATGACGGCGTCGCGTTGTCCGGGTAACGACGTCGAATGCGCCCGCCCAGGCACACGAACGCGGCACGCGCCTTGCATCGCACATCCATCGTCGGTCTGGTGCAGGTGACGCGACTGTGTCCGCTCGATCCGCTACCATGCCGCCAGCGCCACGTGGTGGCCGGTACCGTGGGGCGGATACCGGCAGGTTCCACCATCCAGGCAGCGTCGCTCGTCTGCGTGATCGCGCAGGCAACCGTATCGATAGGGGATCCAGCTTGAACACTTCGCCAGGCACCCAAGGTGCCCACATCGCGTCGCGCGTGGCGCAGCGCTTCCACTCCCGGTTGGCAACTGGCCTTCATGGAAGACTCGCGCGGCAATGCCTGCTGGTGGTGATCATGGCGCTGGCCGTCGTCGGTAATGTGCAGGCAGTCGTCTTCAACGAGGCATTCACGACTCGCCCGACCAACCTGCCAACCGCACCCGATCCGCCGGCAACGACATTCACCATGCCCTTGGGCGGTGACAGCTTCACGTTCACGATGGTCGGCGGCGATATGAGTTGGGATGACATGTCGTTCCCAGGAAACCCCGCGCTCAATGCAAACAGCGGCGGCGGCGCGACGTTGATCTGGTCGCGTACGGACGGTGCACATTTTGTGCTGCAGTCGATGTTGCTGGATGTCCTGAGCCAGAGCGTCACGGTCACCGGCTATCGAGGGGGCAACTCGGTCGGTGCTCAGGTAGTTCCTGCGGGCACGCGTGCGACGCTCAATTTCGGTGGTTTGGTGGTGGATGAGGTTCGTTTCTCCTCCACGATGTTCGATTTCCTGTTGATAGACGATCTGCAGGGCGACAGCGCTGTGCCCGCGCCTACCGTCACCGACGCCCGCATCGGCATCTCCGGCGCGTCGGGCACCGGTGGCGCCTACAGGATCGGCGACACCGTCACCGCGACCTGGAACAACACCGCGGGCGGCGACAACAACAGTGGCATCACCGGCGTAACGATGGACTTCAGCCAGTTCGGCGGTGGCGCGGCCGTTGGCGCCAGCAACATGAGCGATACCTGGGTTGCAACTTACACGATCACCGCGGGCGCCATCGACGCGACAAACCGCAATGTCAACGTGACGGCGACCAATGCCTGGGGCAGTGCCGCCACCGGGGACACCACCAATGCCATCGTCGACAATGTGGCGCCGACGGTGACCGACGGCAACATCGCCATTTCCGGCGCATCGGGCACCGCCGGCACGTACCGGATCGGTGACACGGTCACGGCGACGTGGAACAACACGGCAGCGGGCGACAACAATACGGATACGATCAGCGGTGCCACCGCGAACTTCAGCCAGTTCGGAGGTGGCGTAGCGGTCGCCGCGACCAACAGCGGCGGCACGTGGACGGCCACGTACACCCTGCCCAGCGGCGCGCTGCAGGCGACCGGCCGCAATGTGTCGTTCACGGCCACCGACAACGCCGGCAATACCACCACGACGAGCGACACCAGCAACGCCGCCGTCGATACGGCACCGCCCGCCGTCACCGGCATCACCGTGAGCGGATCGCCTGCGGCCACCGCCACCAGCGTGACCTTCACGGTCGCGTTAAACGAGTCGGTGGCCAACGTGTCCACCGATGACTTCGCGCTGGCGATGACGGGCACGGCCACGGGCACGATCAGCAGCGTCTCGGCGAGCAGCGGCGCCTCGATCGACGTCACCGTGAGCGGCATCGCCGGCAGCGGCGACCTGAGGCTGAATCTCAACGGCGCCACCGATATCGCCGACGCGGCCGGCAACGGCGGTCCGGCGGCCTTCGCCAGCGGGTCGACGCACACCGTCGCCATTCCCACCGCGCCTGCCGCACCGACCATCGGCACGGCCACGGCGGGCGATGGCCAGGCCAGCGTCACCTTCACCGCACCGGGCAGCAACGGCGGTTCGGCGATCACCACGTACACGGCCACCGCCAGTCCCGGCGGCGCGTTCGGTACCTGCGCAGGGCCCGCCGCCTGTACCGCCACGGTGGCGGGGCTCACCAACGGCATCGCGTACACGTTCACCGTGACCGCGACCAACGCCGTCGGAACGAGTGTCGCGTCGGCCGCGTCGAACGCCGTGACGCCAAAGGGCAACCAGGCCATCACGTTCGCCAATCCCGGCGCGCAGAACTTCGGCACCACGCCGACACTGACCGCGACGTCGAGCTCGGGACTGACGCCGACCTTCAGCTCGTCGACCACCGGCGTCTGCACGATCACGGCGGGCGGCCAGGTGACCTTCGTCGCTGCCGGCAGCTGCAGCATCGAGGCGGACCAGGCGGGCAATGCCGCATGGAATGCGGCGGCCACGGAAACCCGGACGTTCACCGTCAACGCGGTCGCACCGGGTGCCCCGACCATCGGGACCGCGACGGCGGGCAATGGCCAGGCCTCGGTGACGTTCACCGCGCCCGCGTCGACCGGCGGTGCGGCCATTCTCTCCGGCGGCTACACGGTCACCGCGAATCCGGGGGGCGCGACCGGGACGGGCTCCGGTTCGCCGATCATCGTGGCCGGGTTGACCAATGGTGTGGCGTACACCTTCACCGTGACGGCGACGAACGCCGCCGGTACAGGTGCGGCGTCGGCCGCCTCCAACAGCGTCCTTCCGGCGGCGCCGCAGACCATCACGTTCGCCAACCCCGGCGCGCAGGATTACGGCACCTCGCCGACGCTGGCTGCGACGGCGAGTTCGGGGCTGACGGTTACTTTCACGTCCGCCACGACAGGCGTCTGCACGATCACGTCCGGCGGCATCCTCACCTTCGTTGCCGCCGGCACCTGCACGATCAACGCGGACCAGGCGGGCGACGGCAGTTTCCAGCCGGCACCGCAGGTCAGCCATTCGTTCACGATCAATCCCGTAGCTCCGGCCGCGCCCACGATCGGCACCGCGATCGCCGGCGACACCCAGGCGAGCGTCGCGTTCACGGCACCTGTCAACACCGGTGGAACGTCCATCACGGGCTACACCGTCACGGTCTACCCTCCCCATGTGGCCCCCGTGAACGGAGCGGCGTCGCCGATCGTGATCAACGGCCTCACCAACGGGCAGCCCTATACCTTCACCGTCACGGCGGACAACGTGGCCGGCACGGGCCCCGCGTCGATGGCCTCGAACAGCATCACGCCGGCGGCGACCCAGACCGTCACCTTCAACAATCCCGGCGCGCAGAACTTCGGCACCACACCGACGCTGAGCGCGACCTCGGATTCGGGCCTGACGCCGATCTTCACCTCGTCCACGACCGGCGTGTGCACCATCACCAGCGGCGGCGCGCTGACGTTCGTCACCGCGGGCACCTGCACCATCAACGCCGACCAGCCGGGCGACGGTAGCTATCTCGCCGCCCCGCAGGTCACCCGCACGTTCACCGTCAATCCGGTGGTGCCCGGCGCGCCGACCATCGGCACCGCCGTCCTCGCCAGCCCGACCGAAGTCGATGTGGCCTTCACGGTGCCGGCCAGCAGCGGCGGCATCGCCATCACCGGCTACACCGTGACGGCCAGTCCGGGCGGGGCCGCTGCAACGGGGGCAGGCAGTCCGATCCGCGTCACCGGCCTGACGTCCGGCACCCGCTACACCTTCACCGTGGTCGCGACCAACAGCGTCGGTACGGGCCCGGTCTCTGCCGCATCGAACGCCGTGGTCACGTCCATCGCGCAGTCCATCACGTTCGGCAACCCGGGCAGCCAGGACTTCGGCACCACGCCGACGCTGTCGGCCACGGCGGATTCGGGGCTGCCGGTGACGTTCGCGTCGGCCACGCCGGCGGTGTGCTCGATCACGGCCACCGGAACGCTGGCGTTCGCCTCCGTCGGTACCTGCACGATCACCGCCGACCAGACCGGAGACGCCACCCATTTGCCGGCCGCTCAGGTCAGCCAGAGCTTCACGGTGGCAGCGGTGGTGGCGGCCGCGCCGACGATCGGTACGGCGACGATGGCGTCGGCGACATCGGTCACGGTGTCGTTCACGGCGCCTGGCTTCACCGGCGGAGCGCCCGTCACGGGCTACACGGTCACCGCAAGTCCCGGCGGCATCACCAACACTGGCGCGGGCAGCCCGATCACCGTCGGTGGCCTGAACAGCGGCACGGCGTACACGTTCACCGTGACGGCGCAGAGCAGCGCGGGCAGCAGCGCGGCATCGGCACCGTCGAACGCGGTCACGCCGATTCCGGCACTCGATGTCGCCGACGGCAGCGTCACGCTGGCGTACGGTGCGCCGGCGACGCCGGTGACGCTGTCGATCACCGGCACGGCGACCTCGGTCGCGGTGGTCACGCTGCCGCTGCACGGTACCGCCACCGCGAGCGGCACCACGATCAGCTACCGGCCGAACCCCGGCTTTGCCGGGCAGGACAGCTTCACCTACACGGCCAGCGATGCCTACCAGACCACTGCAGCCGCCGTGATGACGATCGATGTCACCGCGCCGACGGTGGCGCTGGACGCGGGCAACCCGGTCGATGGCACCGGCGGCAGCGCTTACACGCATGCCTTCGTCGCCAGCGGCGGTGCATCGCCGTACACCTTCCAGCTGACCGGCGGCGCCTTGCCGGCCGGTCTGGCGCTGGGGACGGACGGCCGCATCACCGGCACGCCGACGGCCGCAGGCAGCTTCAGCCTGACCGTCCAGGTCACCGACAGCAGCACGGGCCTGGGGCCGTTCACCGCGCAGCGGCAGTACACGCTGCAGGTCGCGGCGCCGCAGATCGCATTCACGCTGCCGGTGCTGCCGCCCGCGACGCACGCCGGTGCGATCCACCAGACGCTGGCCGTCAGTGGCGGCACCGCGCCGTACACGTACACGGTGATCGCAGGTTCGCTGCCGCAGGGCGTGTCGCTGAGCGCGGCGGGCGTGCTGTCGGGGACCCCGACGCAGGCCGGCCGCTTCGCATTCACCATCGAAGTGCGCGATGCCAACGGCTTCAGCGGCGCGCAGGCGTACGAACTCGTCGTCGCGCAGGCGGCGCAGGCCATCACCGGCTTCAGCGCCAACCCGGCGACGCCGGTGTTTACGCCGAATGGCACGTTCGCGCTGGTCGCCACGGGTGGCGCGTCCGCCAACCCGGTCGTATTCGCCAGCACCACGCTGCAGGTCTGCCAGGTGAGCGGCGCAACGGTCACCATGCTGGCGGCGGGTCGCTGCTCGCTGACCGCCGACCAGGCCGGTGATGCCAACCACGAGGCCGCGCCGCAGGCGCTGCTCGACGTGGACATCGCCGCCGCCGTGCCGACGCTGGTCTGGCCGGAAACGCTGCGCAAGGTCTATGGCGAACCCGCATTCGACCTGGGCAATCCGCAGAGCCCCAGTGCCGGTGCCTTTACCTTCACCAGCAGCGATCCCGACGTGGCCAGCATCAGCGGCCGCACCGTGACGCTGCATGCGGAGGGCGAGACCGTCATCACCGCCACCCAGGCCGCCGCCGGCAGCTACGCCGCGGCGAGCGTGGAGATGCGGTTGCAGGTCGAGGTGCGGTCCGACCCGACCCGCGATGCGGGCGTGGTCGGCCTGCTGCAGGCGCAGGTGGACGCCAGCGTGCGCTTCGCCACTGCACAGCAGTCGAACATCCGCGACCGCCTGCGCCAGGTACGCAGCGGCGCCAACGCCTCGAGCAATGCCGTCACCCTGGCGTACGCCGGTGGCGACGACCGCCAGGGGCTGTCGGTGCCGGTGGGGCAGGCAACGGGTGGCGTGTTGCCGGCACTGCCGCAGGGCTGGGGCGCGTGGGCATCGGGTACGGCCACGTTCGGCAAGCGCGGACGGGTGGGTGGCTACGACTTCCAGACCGATGGCATCACGTTGGGTGCGGACCGTGCATTCGGCGAGCATCTGCTGCTGGGCGTGGCGGGCAGCCTGGCGCGCAACGACAGCGATCTCGACGGCACCGCGTCGCGGCTCAAGGCCGACCAGCGCTCGCTGGCGCTGTACGGCCTGTGGCGCCGGGGCGAGCACCTGTTCGTGGACGGCATGCTGGCCACCGGCCGCCTGGACTTCGACATCCGCCGCTGGAGCGACGACGCCGGCGCGCTGGGCACCGCGGCGCGCGACGGCGAACAGTGGTTCGGCTCGCTGGCGCTGGGCTACGAGCACCGTGGCGAACGCATGGCGCTGACCGGGTATGGCCGGTTCGATGCCAGTCGGACCACGCTGGAGGCCTACCGCGAGTACGGCCTTGGCCTCTACGACCTGGCGTATCGTCGCCAGGAGGTGGAGAACAGCACGTTCGCGCTCGGCATCGAGGGCAGTTACCAGGTCGGCGGTGCGAACGGACGCTATCGGCCCTTCTGGACCCTGGAGTATCGCCAGGCGATCGACGACAAGGGCGAGGCGGCCATGAACTACGTGGTATGGCCGCACCCGACCGACTACCGGCTGGGCATGCAGAGCTACAACGACAACGCGTTGTCGCTGGCGGCCGGCGTGGACGTGAAGCTGCGGCCCGGCTGGTTGCTGTCGCTGCTGTTCGGCCATGAGCAGGCCAGCAACAGCACGCAGGGCAGCACTCTGGGCCTGCGCCTGTCGTACGGGCAGCCGTTCGGTGGCGGGTTCGTGCAGAACGACGGCACGATGGCCGGTGACGCCGCCCGCCGCTGTGGCCGCCGCTGCGTGGATCCCTCGGAGGCGCCGCGCTGAGCGGACGGTCCGCAGGCATCCGACCGTCTTGTGCGTCACGGGAAGCCCGGCCATCGCCGGGCTTCCTGTTTGTGCGATCCATGCCGGCGGCGGGAGCCAGGTCCCGTTCCCGGCACTTTCGGCACAGTCGCCCCGCCGTCGGCAGCGATACCCTCCGGACACGCCCGCGCGCGACGCGCGCCTGCCCTGATTCCGGAGAACGCTGTTGAAGAAGACCCTGCTGTCCGCCGCCACCCTGCTGGCCCTCGCCGCCGCCGCCCCGCTGGCGGCCCACGAAGATCACGGCTGCCTGGACGACGGCTGCACGCTGCAGTCGCTGTTCGCCGAACCCGATGCCGCCGGCGCGGCCGGGTCGACCATCGCCGCCAAGCGCTTCGGCACGTGGGGCATCGACACCGCCGGTATGGACCGGTCCGCCAGGCCGGGCGCCGACTTCTTCCGCTACGTCAGCGGTACCTGGGCCGATACCACCCAGATCCCGGCCGACCGCTCCAGCTATGGCGGCTTCGCGATCCTGCGTGACCTGTCCGAAGCGCGCCTGCGCGTGTTGGTGGAAGGCTATGCGCTGGGCGACCCGGCGACCGGCGGCGATGCCGCCAAGATCGCCGCCCTGTACCGCGGTTTCATGGACGAGCAGGCCGTCGATGCCCTCGGTGCGAAGCCGCTGCAGCCGGTCCTGGCCGACATCCGCGCCGCCGGCGACAAGGAGGCCCTGGCGCGACTGATGGGACAGCGGGGCGGCCTCTACGATAGCTTCTTCAACCTCAGCGTCAGCGACGACCAGAAGAATCCCGATGTCTATGCCCTCTACCTGAGCCAGGGCGGCTTGGGTCTCGGCGACCGCGAGATGTACCTGCGCGAGAATTTCGCGCCGCAGCGCGAGCGTTACCAGGCCTACATCGCGCAGCTGCTGCAGCTGGCCGGCTGGGCGCAGCCGCAGGAGAGCGCCAAGGCGATCCTGGCGCTGGAGACCCGCATCGCCGAGGCGCACTGGACGCGCGCCGAAAGCCGCAACCGCGACAAGACCTATAACCCGATGGCGATGGCGGATTTCGCCGGCAAGGCCCCCGGGTTCCCATGGGCGGACTTCTTCACGGCCGCCGGTGTCGACGGCGCCGGCCGCGCCGTGATCCGCCAGGACAGCGCCATCCCGAAGATCGCGGCGATCTTCGCCGATGCCGACGTCGCCACCCTGCAGGCCTGGCAGGCCTTCCACGCGACCGACAACGCGGCACCGCTGCTGTCGAAGGACTTCTCGGTGGCGCAGTACGAATTCCGCGACAAGTTCCTCTCCGGCCAGCCGCAGCAGCGCGAGCGCTGGAAGCGCGGCGTGTCCTTCGCCGAATCGGCGATGGGCGAGGCGATCGGGCGCGACTACGTGCAGCTGTACTTCCCGCCGGATGCGAAGGCCAAGATGGATGCGCTGGTCGCCAACGTGAAGGCGGCGATGGGCGCACGCTTGGATACGCTGGCATGGATGAGCCCGGCCACCAAGGCCGAGGCGCACGCCAAGCTGGCCGGCTTTGGCCTGAAGATCGGCCATCCCGACACGTACCGCGACTACAGCGCGCTGGTGGTGAAGAACGGCGACCTGTTCGGCAATGCGCTGCGTGCCGGCGAGTTCGAGTGGAATTTCCGCCGCGCCCGCATCGGCAAGCCGGTGGACAAGGGCGAGTGGGGCATGACCCCGCAGACGGTCAACGCGTACTACAACTCGGTGAAGAACGAGATCGTGTTTCCGGCCGCCATCCTGCAGCCGCCGTTCTTCGATCCCGATGCCGACCCGGCCGTCAACTATGGCGCCATCGGTGGCGTGATCGGTCACGAGATCATCCATGGCTTCGACGACCAGGGCCGCAAGTCCGATGGCAAGGGTCTGCTGCGCGACTGGTGGACCGCCGAGGACGCGGCCAAGTTCGAGGTGCAGGCCGCCAGGCTGGGTGCGCAGTACGAGGCGTACGTGTTCCCGCAGCTGCCCGGCATGCGCATCAACGGCCGCGTGGCGATGGGCGAGAACATCGGCGACCTGGGCGGCCTGACCATCGCGCTGGAGGCCTACCACCGCTCGCTGGGCGGCAAGCCCGCACCGGTGATCGACGGCTTCACCGGCGACCAGCGCTTCTTCATGGGCTGGGGCCAGGTGTGGCGCACGCTGTGGCGCGACGACGCACTGCGCCAGCAGCTGGTCAACGGCACGCATTCGCCGGGCCACATCCGCGCCTTCGCTCCGCTGCGCAACATCGACGCGTGGTACGACGCCTTCGGCGTGAAGCAGGGCGACCCGCTGTACATCGCCCCGCAGGACCGCGTGCGGATCTGGTGACGGCGACGGGACGTCGCCCTCGAGGCGGCGTCCCCGTCGTGGCGTGCGCCATGCGCGCGACACGCGCGGCGCCTGACGCATGCGTGCGTGATGAGCGTGGAGTGCGGTCGTGCGCGTGGCGCACGCTACGCAACTGCAATGCGCTTCCATGATCCGCGACGCCCGCGCTCGACTTGCATCGTCCGGCGCACGCGCCGATGATGCGGGGCATCGTGGTTTTCCGTGCGTTCCGTTCCATGCCTGCCAGCCCCGCGCCCACCCCGCAAGGCGACCTGTTCGGCGGCCCGCAGCCGGGCCGGCTGCACCGGCTGTTCTTCGCGCTGGTGCCGTCGGCGGGCGAACGCGAGGGCCTGCGCCACCGCGCCGACGACCTCAAGGCCGCGTTTCCGCAGGCCCGTTGGGTGCGCCCCGAGCGCTACCACCTGACCCTGCATTTCCTTGGTGAAAGCGATGGTCCGCGCGAGGACATGATCCGCACGGCGCACGACGCCATGCAGGACTGGCAACCGGAACCGGTCGGCATCACCCTCGATCATCTGCTCTGCCTGGGCAATCCGAAAAACCCGGCGCTGACCCTGGCCGCATTGCACCCGTCGCCGGCGGTGGTGGCGTTCTGGCGCAATCTGCAGCAGCGCCTGCTGCGCGCCGGTTTCAAGCAGCACGTGGGGCGCAGCTTCGTCCCGCACCTGACCCTGGCCTACGTGCCGCCGCGCACCGCGCCAGTGGACGTGCCGCCGGTGGTGCTGCACCCGCAGGGCGTCCACCTGCTGCAGAGCATCGAAGGCGAGGCGGACTACGACGTGCTGGGCGAGTGGCCGCTGGGGTGAAGTGGGGCGCCGGCGGCGTTAACATCGTCAACGCGATGGGGATCGCGTCAGGCAAGGGGAAGGGTGATGAGAAGTCCAGCATGGCATCGCGCCGTGGCGATGCTGGTGGTGCTGTTCGGGTTGGCCAGCTTCAGGGCTGAAGCCAGCATGCGCGAGGTCGAGCCGGGAAGCGACCCCGCGCTGAAGGCGGGTGAGGGCCTGGTGCTGATGGCGGTGGACACGTCGGTGAACGTGGCCATGGTGCGGATGAATCGCGATGGCAAGCTGTTCGGTTCGGGCGTGATGCGCGACCTGAAGGAGGGCCACAACTTCCGTCTTTATGCCGTATCGGCAGGTACCTACGAGTGGCGTGAACTGCAACTGGTCTTCGGCTACCGCTACACCTTGTCCGACGACGAGGATTTCCGCTTCACGGTCGAACCGGGCCGTATCACCTATCCGGGCGACCTTCTGTTCCGTCCGAGCAGTTTCTGGCGCGCCCGTTTCGCGTCCACCAACCGGTCGCTGGCGGCCATCGACTGGATGCAGAAGACCCATCCGGCCATCTACGCAAAGTATCCGCTGGCCTTCTCGGGGCGTTATCCGGATCCCTTCCCCGCGTTCTACAAGCCGTTGCGTGCAGCCGCCAAGGAGGACCCAAGCACGCTGCCAGACCTGCGCGAACCGGCGCTCGCCTATGTGCTTCCGCTACAGCCTGCCACCCTGTTCAAGCCCGAGCGGATCGTACAGGCCAGCCTCAATCCTGCGGGCACCCTGCTCGCACTGCAAGTCCGCAACGGCAAAGACGACTGGGGTGTGGATCTGGTCGACCTGCAGGGCCGGCAGGCGTCGCTGATGGCCAAGAGCGCGGTGAAGTTCGACTCGGTGGAATGGGCGGGCGACGATCTGTTGCTGTTGACCGTGGACCCGCCGCACGGCCAGCCGATGGTGATCGCCATCCGCATGGAAACCGATGCCTCAGGCGCGCGGCGTTATACCCGGATCAACCTGCCCAAGGGCGGCTGGGTGGTCGACACGTTGCCGCGCGAGCCGGACCACATCCTGTTCGCCAGCATGGGGCGCCAGAGCGGATTGATGGTGCACCGGCTGGACATCAGCAGCCAGAAGGCCGTGGACGAAGCCAAGCCCCAGTACCGGGACCGCCTCAACAAGGGCGTCAAGGACGACGTGTGGTGGATGGCCGACGGCAACGGCGTGCTCAGGTTGGCGGTCGCCCGCCGCGGCGAGGACCACGTGCTGGTGTTGCAGGAGAACCAGGTGTTCCGCGACGTCATGAAACTCGGCGGCGAGACCGATCTGGATCCGGTCGGGCTGTCGCTGGACGTTCGCACGCTGTACGCGCTGACCGATGCGGGACGCGGGCAGCGTGACCTGGTCGAGTACGACCTGGGGCGGAATGCTGTCGGACGCACCTTGTTCTCGCGTCCGGGCGTCGACGTCGAGCATGTCCTGTTCGATGCGCAGCGTGCGCCCATCGGCGTGCAGTTCTACGAGGGTGGATTGCTGGTCAGCGAATACTTCCAACCCGAAGACGCGCGGCTGGGGACGCTGCTGGCCAAGGCGTTCCCCGGCAAGATGGTTCAGATAGCCGACCGCAGTCGCGACGGGCGCCATATCGTGCTCGATGTGGATGCCGCCGACCAGCCGTCGCAGCTCTACCACCTCGATACGGTGAAGGGAACCGCGGAACTGCTGGACGATGCGGCGCCATGGCTGGCAGCGGTGCGCTTCGTGCCTGCCCAGGTGCTCAGCTTCAAGGGCAAGGATGGCCTGCCGCTGGAGGCCTTTCTGACCTTGCCGCCGGGCGCGGGCAAGCGTCCGCTGGTGGTGTTCCCGCATGGTGGCCCCATCGGCGTGGCCGACCACCTGCACTTCGACCGCGAGGTGCAGTTCGTCGCGTCATTGGGATACGCGGTGTTGCAGGTCAACTTCCGCGGGTCGGATGGCTACGGCCGCGCCTTCCGCGAGGCCGCCTACGGCGCGTTCGGAACGCGCATCGAGGACGATATCGACGCCGCCATCCGCGCGGCGCTGGCGCGCCACCCGCTGGATGGCGACCGCATGTGCATGCTGGGCGCGAGCTACGGTGGCTACTCCGGACTGGTGGCCGCGGTGCGCTGGCCGGAGCGTTTCCGTTGCGTGGTGTCCATCGCCGGTCCCAGCGACCAGGCCTTGCTGTTCACGTCCAGCGACCTGGGCCGGACGGATGCGTCCCGAGCTACGTTGGAAAAATATCTGGGCGATCCGGCCAAGGTGCTGGACGAGATGCAGCGGCAGTCGCCGCTCTACCAGTACGCCAGCATCCGCGCGCCGGTCCTGTTGATACACGGACTGGAAGACGAGCGCGTGGACTACGAACACAGCCGTCGCATGGCGCGCATGCTGACCCTGGCGGGTCAGCGTCCGGTGGGGTTGGCCTTCGAGGACGAGGGACACAGTTTCACCTCGCAGGAGAATCGCGAGAAGACGTGGAGCGCGGTGGCGGGATTCCTGCGCCAGCACCTCGGGGGCGATGCGTCCGTACCTGCCTCCGCTACGAGGTCGGCGGCTGCTCCGGAGACCGTGGCGTTGCCCTGATTCAGTGTGCCAGCCGGCTCAGGGCGTCGAGCTTGGCGTGATAGAGCCGGCGGTTGTCGCCTTCGCTGAGGCGTTCGGCCCGCGCCAGCGCCTTGCCCGCGCGGCGGTGGTCGCCCATTAGGGAGTACACGCGGGCCAGGCCGAAGTGGAAGCGGTGTTCGTCCGGGAACAGCGTGATGGCCCGGCGGTAGTCGTCGACCGCGCGTTCCAGGTCGCCCTCGCGCTCGTGCCTGGTCCCTTGCAGGAAATGGTGGAACGGGTCCTTGGCCTGCACACGCTGCAGGCGGGCCTGCAGTTGCCGGGCCGCCTCCACGTTGCCGGTGCGCTGGTAATGCGCCGAGAGGTTGGAGAGCGCGCCCGGGCTGGAGGGGTCGAGTCGCAGCGCGTGCAGGTAGTGCGCCTGTGCCTGCGCGCCGTCGCCGTTGCGCAGATGCAGTACGCCGGTGTTGCTCCAGGTCACCGCGTACGCGGGGTCGAGCCGTTTCGCCACCTCGGCGTAGCGCAGGGCGTCGTCCAGCCGGCCGGCTTCGAGCAGGTCGGCGGCGCGGTTGTTGTAGTAGTGCACCAACAGGCGCGCGTCGCTGATCTGGCGCGGGGGCTTGCGGGCGATCACCTGGTCCCAGGCCACGTCCACCGACAACTGGCGACCGCCGCGAAGGCGCACGCCGGCGTTGACGTGATGGGTGCGGTAGAGGGTGTCTTCTGCCTGGCGCCAGGCCAGGGTGTCGTCGATCTGCTGACCGTAGGCCTGCAGGCCGGCTTCTCGCGCCAGGGCGATCGCCAACAGGGTGAAGCTGAGGCAGTTCGCCTTGCGCGTGGCGTAGGCCTCGGCGACGGTGTGGTTGGCGGCGATGTCGTAGCCCATGCCCAGGTCGTCGGGCGAGAACAGGAAATCGACCATCCGCCGCAGGCGCTGTTCGGGCGCGCGCGTGGTGGACAGCACGCGCGCATGGAACTGCTGCCGCAGCGGCTCGGGCAGGGCCATGATCTCGGCGGGTGAGGGTGGTTCGGCGGTGGGAACGGGGGGCGCCACGACGGCGGGCGCCAGTGCGGCCACGGCCAGCGTGGCGGCCAACAGGGAGGCGATCATCGTACGGCCCTCGTCGAGGAGAACGATGGCTGCAGTCTATGCGCTGTGGCGATGCAGCATGGGCGTCCACGGCGTTAGGATGTGCGCATGGACGCTGCCGCCCATCTGATCGCCTGTCCGCACTGCGCGGCGATGAACCGTGTGCCGCTGGAGCGGCTGGCCGAGGCACCGCAGTGCGGGCGCTGCCACCAAGCGCTGTTCACCGGCTCGCCGCTGGCGCTGGGCGAGGCGGATTTCGACCGGCATGCGCTGCGCGGCACGCTGCCGCTGCTGGTCGACTTCTGGGCGCCTTGGTGCGGGCCGTGCCTGCAGATGGCCCCCCATTTCGAGCGCGCGGCGGGGCTGCTGGAACCGGCCCTGCGGCTGGCCAAGGTGGACACCGATGCCAGCCCCGGCCTGAGCAACCGGTTCGGCATCCGCAGCATCCCCACGCTGGTGCTGCTGCAGGGCGGGCGCGAGATCGCACGGCAGAGCGGGGCGATGCAGGCGGAGGGGATTGTGCGGTGGGTGAGGGGGCAGGTGGGTGCCTGATACGCGCGAATGTTCGTTCGGACTGGAGAACGAACGTGTCAGTCTGAGGTTGCTCGACGCGCGGGATCGCGAGCTGTACGTGGCGGTCTATACCGATTCCGTGATGATGGCGCAGGTAGGTACGCCCCTTGACGAGGAGGCCGCGCGCGTCGCGTTCGACCGCACATGCAGGGCGAACCGCGAGACGGCATTGCGTCACCGGTGCTGGGTCATCACGGCCACTCCGGAGGAGGCGGTCGCCGGTCTGCTGGGACTGGGCAGGAGGGCGGACGTTGTCGAGATCGGCGGGATGATCCTGCCGGAGTGGCAGGGTCGCGGCATTTCGGGGCATGCCTTCCCGCTAGGCATGCAGGTGGCGTTCTCCGACCCCACTGTTGCGCACATGATGATCCGTTACCGCTCCACGAACACATTCGCGGCCGGCTTGATGTACAAGATCGGATTCAACAAGATCGCCGACGCTCATCCGGAGGACGGCCTGGAGCGCTGGTGGCTGACGCGCGAAGAATGGATGCGGTGGCGGGCGCGGTCGTCGCGTCCGTCCCCGTGCTTCACCGGGGAGAATGCATGAAAGAGGGAAGCCTGGCCTGCGTGGGCCTGGGGATGACACTGGGGGCGCACTTGGCGCCACGGGCGCGCAACTACATCGACAAGGCCGATGTCGTTTTCTTGTCCGTTTCAGACCCTGTGGTCGAACTGTGGGTGCAGGAGATGCATGCCGATGTCCGTAGCCTGCAGCCTTTCTACGCCGAGGGTAAGGCGAGAACGGAGACGTACCGACAGATGATCGACGCGATGATGGCGGAAGTGCGCGCGGGGCGGCAGGTCTGTGGCGCGTTCTATGGCCATCCGGGCGTCTTCGCACAGGTTCCGCACCGGGCCATCGCGCAGGCGCGCGCGGAAGGGTTCGATGCAGTGATGGAGGCCGCGGTGTCGGCGGAGGATTGTCTGTATGCGGACTTGGGGATAGATCCCGGCAACGTGGGTTGTCAGCACTACGAGGCAAGCCAGTTCATGCTTTACCAGCGCGTGTTCGATCCCACTGCGTATCTTGTGCTGTGGCAGATTGGTGTCGTTGGCGACCGCAGCGTGTCCAGAACCTCTACCGGGGCGCCCCATCGCGCATTGCTGCTCGAACTGCTGACGCCGTCCTACGGACGGTCCCACGAAGTCATCGCCTATGAAGCGGCGACGCTGCCGATATCGTCGCCGAGAGCCGACCGCATGCCATTGGAAGCGCTTTTGTCGGCCTATCTCACGCCCGCAACGACCCTGGTCATTCCGCCCGTGGGCCCGATGCGCCCTAATCACGCCATGCGCGACCGGCTGAAGCTGCTGGAAGCTGGATAGGCCACTCGGAGGCTCGATTTGTCCCATCCTCGCCAGGACTTGGGTAGAGGTGGCCGCCAAAAGAGGCTATCTTCGGCATCCGGGCGGGCCTGTGAGTTGGCCGTCGTCCCGGCAGGCGGCCTGTGCCGGCGGGGAACCGGTCATCGGTTTATCGGCGCGGCCGTGGAAAATCAACAGCCTTTTGGGGGAGACTACCTGTGTCGGTCGTAATTGGAATGCTTGAGAAGATGGGGAGCTCGGCGTCGTTTGGCCGGGTACCGCTGGAGTTGCTGGATACTGCTGAAGGGGATTCGCTCGCGCCAGCCGAACGCCTTGCATTGCGGGGTCGGGACCCGATCGCACTTAACAGGCTGCTGGACGGGCGCTCCACCATGTTCTGCATGATCGCCACGCCGGATGGCGCGGAAGAGCGCAATGTTCCGGACGAGGCCGAGGAAGTGCCGGACGATCAGGAGCGCGAGGAAGATTGAGTCGAAGGACGGCCGGGTGTCGCCCGGCCGTCCTAGCCAGGGAGTCTGACGATGGACGCACGAGGGTTCCGGTACGGATTGCTGGGGTGCTTGCTCGGGTTGCTCAGCGCACCCGGACTTGCCGCGCCATCATTTGACGCGATGTTGAAGCAGGCGGATGAAGTCAGGACGGGCGACCCAACCACGTTCTACAGATTGTTGTCGCAACTCGAGCACCAGCAGGAGAGCGCGACCAAGGAGCAGCGCGACAAGCTGCGCCTGATGCGGTCGCATGGCTTCCTGATGAAAGGCCAGTCGGAGCTGGCAATCAAGGAATTGCAGGAGCTCCAAACCGGCAGTGAGGACGTCAATCTCCGCTTTCGAGCCGGAGCCATGCTGGCCAATACGTACGCCGTGACCCGCCGGTTCGAGCAGGGCCTCAGTGCGCTCAACGAGGCGCTGCCTCTGGCGTCCAAGGTCACCGACCGGGACAGTCGTCACCATGGTCTGATGGCGGCCGGGATTCTGTACAACCAGGTCGGCGAATACAGCCTGGGCCGTGACTATGCCCAACAAGTGTTGGAGGACGATCCGAAAGGGCGCAGCAAGTGCCTCGCGGGCAATCTGGTCGTCGAGTCGCTTCTGGGCCTGCATCTGCCGGTGCAGGAAGAGGCGATATTCTCCGCCATTCAGGCGTGCGAGCAACAGGACGAAGCGCTGCTGGCAGGATTTTCGCGTACCTATCTCGCGCGCAAGTGGGTGGCGGATGGCAAGCTGAAGAATGCAATCGACGTGCTCGAAAGGCATCTCTCCGATGTCGAAGCTACGAAGTACCCGAGGCTGATCGGCGAGTACCACTCCATGCTGGCCGACTACCGTATGAAGCTGGGTCAGATCGGCGCCGCGGAGAAGCACGCGAATACCGCCGTCGCGCAGGGCACGGCGATCAGCGGATCCTTGCCGCTGGTGGTGGCTCATCGGGTCCTGTACGAGATCGCGAGCAGGCGCGGCGATCCGGCAATGGCGCTCGAGCAGTACAAGAAGTACGCGAATGCCGACAAGGCGTATCTCAACGAGATCAAGACGCGCGAGCTGGCTTACCAGCTGGTGCGCCAGCAGATCCTGCAGAAGAACCAGCAGATCAGTGCACTGGACCAGAAGAACCAGGTGCTCCAGCTGCAGCGCAAGGTCGACCAGACCGCAGCGCAGAACACCCGCCTGATCGTCATCCTGCTGATCCTGCTGATCGCCTCCATCGGCTACTGGGCCTTCAAGATCAAGCGCGTTCAGTTGTCGCTGAAGAAGATGGCCGAGACCGATGCGCTGACCGGCATCTGCAACCGCCACCACTTCACCATCCGCGCCGAGCGTGCGCTGGCCGAGTGCGCCCGCAACGGCGAACAGGCTTCGCTGATCATGTTCGACCTGGACCACTTCAAGAACATCAACGACCGCTTCGGCCACGGGGTCGGGGACTGGGCGTTGAAGGAAGTGGCCGAAGCCAGCAAGGGCTTCTGCCGGCGCATCGACGTGCTGGGTCGCCTGGGCGGCGAAGAGTTTGCCATCCTCATGTACGGCTGCGACCTGCGCGCCGCCGCCCGCGTGGCCGAGGACTGCCGCGTGCGCCTGGCGCAGATCGAAACCCGCGAGACCGGCCATGTCTTCGCCATCACCGGCAGCTTCGGCGTGACCTCCAGCCAGCATTCGGGCTACAGCCTGGCCAAGCTGCTCTCGCACGCCGACAAGCAGCTCTACCGGGCCAAGCACGCCGGCCGCAACCGCGTCTGCGTGTACGACACCGAACAGGAAAACGCACGCGCCGCCAGCAACGTGCTGGAAATGCCGCAGCGCGACCGCGCCGAGCACCTCGGCGCCTGAAGCGTCGCCTCAGGGCATGTCGGCGAGCGGCTGCAGCGCCTCGTCGATCGCCAGCTGGTTGCGGCCCCGGCTCTTGGCCTGGTACAGCGCGCGGTCGGCCGCCTCCAGCCACGCACGCAACCCGTCGGCCGATCCCGTCGCTTTCGCCAGTCCCAGGCTGACCGTCGGGTGCAGACCCGGCGCGCTGTCCAGGGCCAACGCCTGCACCCCCTCGCGGATGCGTTGCGCCACGATGCCCGCCGCCTCCACATCGGTGCCGCGCAGCAGTACCGCGAACTCGTCCCCGCCCAGCCGGCCTGCCGCATCCTGGCCGCGGATGCTGTGGCGGATCACCTCCGCCGTCGCCCGCAATACGTCGTCGCCGGCGGCGTGGCCGTGGCGGTCGTTGATCGCCTTGAAGTGGTCGATGTCGATCATCAGCAGCGTGGCCGGCTCGCCGGTCGCTTCGCACTGTTCCAGCAGCAGGGTCGCCTGCTCCTGCCAGTGGCGACGGCTGTCCAGCGCGGTCAGCGTGTCGCGCCGGGTCAGTTCGTCGAGCTGCCGGTTCTGCCGCTTCACCTTGCGCACCAGCCGGTAGCTGGCCTGGCTCACGGCGATCGAATGGATCATCAGCATGGGCAGGCAGGCCACCATCACCGCCATGCTCGTCATCGGCTGCATCTCGAAGCCGGTCGACACGCCGACCGCCAGCGCGCCCGCCGCCATCAGCGGCAGCGACCAGTACCACAGCCGGTCGATGCCCGTGCTGATCTTGTCGACCGTGGTCAGCGTCACCAGCATGACGCTGGGCAGCAGGTTGAAGGCCATCAGCGGCACCCACATGCCGGCGAGGATCGAATCGACCAGCAGGTTGCGGATCTCGCCGCGGAACGGCTCCGGATGGCGCAGCGCCAGCCACAGCGCGAGCTGCGGCCACAGCACCGTGGTGAAGAACAGGAACACCCAATGACCTGCGCCGGCCTGGTTCTCCAACAACACCATGCCGGTCGGCAGCGCCGCCAGGCCCATGCCGAGCGTGCGCAGGCGATGGATCCGGCGCGGCAGGCGTTGGGTATGGCGCTCCGGATCGGTGCCGGGCGGTGCGGAGAACGGCATTGGCGCTGGAGTCCCTTTGCTCGTGGCGGCCACCCCCGGGCGGCGGGGGAAGACGGAGTGTAGGTCAAAGCGTGATGGCGGGCACGCTGCGGAGTGATGCCACCACAGCGGCCGCCGGCACGGATTCTTGAGCGTCTGGCCGATAATCCGGACTCCTGCCTGCGGCGAGCCTGCATGTCCGAGCCCCCATCCAACACCGGCGCCCACGCCCGCACCGCACCGCTTCGCCTGGCGGCGCTGACGGCGATGGCGGGCGCGGTGGGGTTCCTGGTCGTGGCGGGTGCGTTGCAGGGCATCCGCAGCGATCTCGCATGGCAGCGGGCCACGCTGAGCCAGTACCTGCTGGGGCCGTGGGGGCTGCTGCTGCGCGTCACCTACTGCCTGCTGTCGGTGGCCATCGTGGCGCTCGCGCTGGGGCTGTACGCACAGCTGTCGGCGAAGGCGCGCAGCGCGGCGCCGCTGCTGCTGTTCTGTCTCGGCGCTCTGGCGCTGGCTGGCGTGGCGATCGGGGATTCATGGCTGCCGCAGCGCGCGCCCGACTTCCACCACTGGTTCCACCATGCCTGTGCGATCACCGCGTTCCTGTGCGTGACCACCGGCATGCTGCTGCAGGCCTGGCGGTTCCGCCTGGATGCGGCGTGGCGGCGCCATTTCCCGCTGGCGGCGGCGTGGTCGGTCGCGTGCTATGCGTTGCTCTGGCTGCATGCCCTGTGGCCGCCCGCAGGACAGGGCTGGGTGCAGAAGCTGCTGATCGCGCTGATCGTCGTTGCCCTGTGGCTGGGCGGTCGGTGGTTGTGGCGCGCCACCACCGGTGCGGCGGCCGGGCCGCAACGCTAAGCTGGCGGTTCCACAAGGGAGGAAACCCCATGATCCAGCGCTTCGACGTAGGCCCGCGGCTGTCCGAGATGGCCATCCACAATGGCGTGGTGTACCTGGCCGGCCAGATAGCCGAGGACGCCACCCAGGGCATCGCCGGACAGACGCAGCAGGTGCTGGCCGAGATCGACGCACTGCTGGCGCGCGCGGGCACCGACAAGTCGAAGATCCTGCGTGCCGAGATCTTCCTCAAGGATCTGCAGGATTTCGAGGCGATGAACCGGGTGTGGGACGCGTGGGTGCCAGAGGACAACGCACCGCCGCGTGCGACCGTGCAGGCCAACCTGGCGCGGCCTGCGTGGCTGATCGAGATCGTGGTGATCGCGGCGGTCTGACCCGTGGCGGCGCGCACGCCCGGTCCCTGGCAACGCCCGGCGCCGAAGCGTCGCGGTGGCGCGGCCACGCTGACGCCGGCACAGGTGGAAGAGGCGCGGGCCCGCGCTGCCGCGGCGGGCCGGCGCTATCCCAACCTGGTGGACAACATGTACGTCGCGGCGAAGGCGAAACGCGCCTCGGGGCAAGGGCCGGCCGGCGCCGACGATGCAGAGTGAGCGTGCATACCGCGTGAGTACCAGCATGCACATCGCGTCGTAAGACGTTGTCATAAAACTGCTGTCAAACGCTAACCGCGCCTCAACAATCCGTCGCGTATCGTGCGCCCACGTTCCGCAGCCGCTGCGGCACGCGCTCCCCACGGTGCGTGCCGCAGCCCCTGCGGACGACCACTCAGGCGCTGCGTTGCGCCAGCCAGTCGACCACGCCCCTCGCGGCATGGCGGCCGCTGGCGAAGCAGGCCGTCAGCAGGTAGCCGCCGGTGGGTGCCTCCCAGTCGAGCATCTCGCCGGCGGCGAACACGCCGGGCAGGGTGCGCAGCATCAGTTGCCGATCCAGTGCCTCCAGCCGAATCCCGCCGGCGCTGCTGATCGCCTCGGCGATCGGGCGCGTGCGCTTCAGGCGGAACGGGAAACGCTTCAAGGTCCGCGCGATGCGCACGGGATCCGAGAGCGCCGCCTTGTCCAGGACTTCATACAGCAGCGCTGCGCGCACGCCGGCGATGCCCGCCTCGCGACGCAGGTGTTCGCTGAGGCTGCGCGAGCCGCGCGGTTTGGCCAGGCGGCGGGCGAGTTCCGCTTCCTCGCGACCCGGCAGCAGGTCCAGCACCAGCGTGGCATGGCCATCGCGCGCGATGGCGTCGCGCAGCATCGGCGACAGGGCGTAGACCAGGCTGCCCTCGATACCGGTGGCGGTGACGACGCATTCGCCCTGGCGCTGCTGCGCCTCACCGTCGGCGTCCTGCCAGTGCGCGACCACCGGCTTCAGCGGCTCGCCGGCGAAGCGGGTGGCCAGGTGCTCGCTCCAGCCGATGTCGAAGCCGCAGTTCGACGGCTGCAGTGGCGCGATGGCGACGCCCTTGGCCTCCAGCGCCTCCAGCCACGCGCCGTCGGAGCCCAACTGTGGCCAGCTGCCGCCGCCCATCGCCAATACGGTGGCATCGGCCTGCACGGCAATCTCGCCGTCGGGCGTCGCGAAGCGCAGCGTGCCCGCGTCGTTCCAGCCCAGCCAGCGGTGCTGCACATGGAAGCGCACGCCCCGTTCGCGCAACCGCCGCACCCAGCCGCGCAGCAGCGGCGCGGCTTTCAGGTCGGACGGAAAGACGCGGCCCGAGGTGCCGACGAAGGTCTCCACGCCCAGGCCGCGCGCCCACACGCGCAACGCATCGGCGTCGAAACCACGCAGCCACGCCGCGACCTCCTGCGTGCGCTCGGCGTAGCGGGTGACGAAGACATCGAAAGGATCGGAATGGGTCAGGTTCATGCCGCCCTTGCCGGCGATCAGGAACTTGCGGCCGATCGACCCCTTGGCGTCGTACAGATCGACCTGCAGGCCGGCAGCCCGCAGCGTTTCGGCGGCCATCAGGCCGGCAGGACCGCCCCCGATGACGGCGATGGTGGGCGTGGACGGGGACTGTTCGGGGCGTTGCGCAGGCATCCGCATAGTATGCCGTGACCGTCTGTCGCTTCCGGCAGGCGCGGCGCGCGCACCGCATGGGGTATCGTCGCGCAGGCCTCCAGACACGGGATACACGATGCGCTCCACGCTGCCGGCGACCCTGGGTCGCACCCTCTGGCTGCTCTGTCTGCTCGGCCCCGGCGTGGCGGCGAGCGAGGCCGCACCGCCGCCCGCGCTGCAGGACCTCGATGCCTATGTTGAATCCGTCCGCGAGGCCTTCGACGTGCCCGGCATCGCAGTGGCCGTGGTCAAGGACGGCCAAGTGGTGCTGGCGAAAGGGTGGGGCGAGCGCGAGATGGGCAAGCCGGCGCGGGTCGATGCGCACACCATGTTCGCCATCGCCTCCAACACCAAGGCGTTCACCGCCGCTTCGCTGTCGATGCTGGCAGACGAGGGCAAACTGAAACTCGAGGACCGCGTCATCGACCACCTGCCGTGGTTCCGCATGGCCGACCCGTACGTCACCCGCGAGATGCGTGTCCGCGACCTGCTGGTCCACCGCAGCGGGTTGGGCCTGGGCGCGGGCGACCTGCTGTTCTGGCCGACCACCACCTACAGCAACCGCGAGGTCGCCGAGCGGCTGCGCGACGTGCCGCTGACCGGTGGCTTCCGCGAGCGCTATGCGTACGACAACATCCTCTACGGGGTGGCGCAGCTGGTCATCGAACAGGCGAGTGGGCAACCGTACGAACAGTTCCTGCGCACGCGCTTCTTCCAGCCGCTGGGCATGCGCGAGACGCGCTACAACAGCGATGCGTTGAAGGCCGGCGACAACGTCGCCAGCGGGCACGCCAAGGCCGACTTCACCACCCTGCAACCTGCGCCGCGGATGACCTGGCGCAATGTCGCCGGTGCAGGCGGTCTCTATTCCAGTGTCACCGACATGGCGAAGTGGATGAACGCGCAGCTCGCCGGTGGCACGTACCGCGATACCAAGGGCCGCGAGCAGACCTTGTTCACGCCGGCGCGGCAGCAGGCGATGTGGTCGCTGGTCACGCCCATCCCGATCGCCGAGCCGAAGGTCGAAGCCCTGAAGGCGGCCAAGCCCAACTTCCTCGGCTACGGCGAAGGCTGGATGGTCTCGGACTTCCAGGGCCGCAAGCTGGTCTGGCACACCGGCGGTTGGCCCGGCATGGTCTCGCGCGTGACCCTGGTACCCGAGCAGAAGCTGGGCATCGTGGTGCTGACCAACCAGGAAGTGGGCGCGGCGTTCAACGCGATCACGCTGAAGGTGCTGGATGCCTACCTCGCCAACAGCGGCACCGACTGGCTGGCCGCCTACCGGGCGCAGGTGGCGCAGGCGCAGGACAACGCCGCCGAACACTGGCAGAAGCTGCTGGCGGCGCGCGACACCGACGCGACGCCCTCGCTGCCGCTGGCGAAGTACGCCGGCACGCTGCGCGATCCGTGGTACGGCGACGTGACGGTGACGCAGGAAGGCGAAGGCCTGGTGCTGCGTTTCAGCCGCACGCCGGAACTGGTGGGCGACCTGCAGCCGTGGCAGCACGATACGTTCGTGGTGCGCTGGCGCGAGCGCTGGCTCAACGCCGACGCGTTCCTGACCTATTCGCTGGAGCCGGACGGCGGCATCCGCGAAGCGCGCATGGAAGCGATCTCGCCACTGACCGACTTCAGCTTCGACTTCCACGACCTGCGGCTGGCGCCGGTGGAGTAGCGGGCAGCCGGGATTGCAGGGGGGGGATGTGGGAGCGACGTCAGTCGCGATGGACGCATCTCCGGGCGGAGGACCTCCGGCGCCCGTTTCCGCGTCGGGTCAGTCTTTCCTCACTTGCCAGAAGCTCGCGACTTACGTCGCTCCCTCAACGGCCTTCGGTTTTGCGGCAATCGCCGCCACGCTCGCAGGGCCCTGACGTCGCTCGGTAAGCCCGGATGGAGGCCATCTCGCCGCTGACCGACCTCAGCTTCAACTTCCACGACCTGCGGCTGTCGCCGATGGAGTTGGGCGGCGTTTCTGTAGGAGCGACGTCAGTCGCGACCGCACGGCGTGATCACCGCGGAGCAAACCCCTGCGCGATGTGTGAGGTTTACCGGATTTTCTTTCTCGCGGTCGCGACTGACGTCGCTCCTACAGACAGCACAGCCTCACTTGTGCGGCTTGACGTCGATCAGTTCCACGTCGAACACCAGCGAAGCGCCCGGCGGAATGACGCCGCCGGCGCCCTTGCTGCCGTAACCCAGGTCGGCCGGGATCTTCAGCGTGCGCTTGCCGCCGACCTTCATGCCGGCCACGCCTTCGTCCCAGCCGCGGATCACCTGGCCGGCGCCGAGCAGGAAGATGAACGGCGTGCCGCGGTCGAGCGAGCTGTCGAACTTCATGCCGCGCTGCTGGGGCGCGTTCTCGTCGTACAGCCAGCCGGTGTAGTGCACGCTGACATCGCTGCCGGGGGTGGCCACGGCGCCGGTGCCGGCGGCGGTGTCGATACGTTCGAGTTCGGCGACGCTGCCGCCCGGGGGTGGGCTGGAGGGAGCGCAGGCGGCGAGCAGGGTCAGCGAGACGGCGAGCAGCAGGGTACGCATCGGCGATGTCATCCGGGGATCGGGAGGCGCGCAGGGTACCCCATCCCGTCGTCGCGGCAGGCGGCGGGTACACTGCACGCATGGCGAAACTGTTCCTCAACCTGCGCAACGTGCCCGCCGACGAAGCCGACGAGGTGCGCGACCTGCTGCGCGCGAACGCGATCGACTTCTACGAGACCCAACCCAGCCCGTGGGGCATTTCCGCAGGCGGGCTGTGGATCGAAGACGCGGACCAGCTCGCGCGTGCCAGGCGGCTGATGGCGGACTACCAGTCGGCGCGCCGCGATCGCGCCCGCGCGCAGCGGGCCGCGGACCAACGGGAAGGCCGTGCCGAGACCTTCATGGGACAGCTGCAGGCGCGTCCCGAGTACGTCGTCGGCATGCTGGCGGCGATGGCCGCGATCATCGTGCTGACCCTCGCGCTGCCCTGGATGCTGCTCTGATCGCCAGACGGGGTGCGGTCGGGGGCTGTCGTAGTCGCGCGGCCTGCGGATCAGAACAGCGCGTGCAGCGCGTCCAGCATGGTGCTCCAGCCCTGCTGCGTGCGGTCGGCATAGTCCGCCCACGCGCGCGGCAGCGCATGCGTCAGGCGCAACGCGCAGCCATCGGGTGTCGGCGTGATCACGATGTCGACGCGGCTGCCGTCCTGGTCGGCCTCGCCAGCGATGGTCCAGGTGAAGGACAGCCGGCGCGGACGCTCGATGACGAGGTACTCGCCGACATGGTCGATGCGCTCGCCGTCGCGCTCGACCAGCATCGAGAAGCGGCCGCCGACGCGCGCGTCCACGTCCAGCCGCAGCAGTTTTTCCTCGCGGATGCCGGGTCCCATCATCCACTGGCCCAGCAGGCGCGGCGTCAGCCAGGCATCGAAGACGCGCTCGGCCGGCACGGCGAACGTACGGTGCACGGTGACATCGACGGTGTCGAAGGCGGGAGGGGTCGTCATGGTGGTTTCCTCGTGGTGGAGGCGGGGGAATCGGTGTCGGCCTGCAGCACCGCATCCAGGGCGTCGAGCCGGGCGGTCCAGAACTGCGCGTACTGCCGCAGCCACGCTTCGCCTTCGGCCAGCGCCTGCGGCTGCAGGTGGCAGAGGTGCGTGCGGCCGCGGATCTGCCGCGTGACCAGTCCGGCGCGTTCCAGCACCTTGATGTGCTTGGACGCGGCGGCAAGCGAGATCCGGAACGGTGCGGCCAGTTCGCCCACGCTGCGCGGCTGCCCGCCGCCCAGGCTGCGCAGCATGCGGCGGCGCGTACCGTCGGCCAGCGCGTGGAAGATCGCATCGAGGTGCGGCGCATCATGTTCAACCATGTGGTTGAGTATTCCGGCCGTTCCGCTGACTGTCAACCATCCGGTTGAATGAAGGGCGTCGGTCTGACGGACGGTAAAATCGCGCCATGGTCACCAACATCGCCGCCTACCACTTCACCCCGATCGAGGCGCCTGCCGACTTCGCCACCGCGCTGCGTGCCCGTGCCGAGGCGCTGGCCCTGCGCGGATCGGTGCTGGTGGCGGGCGAGGGGCTGAACCTGTTCCTGGCCGGCGGCGCCGAGGCGATCGAGTCCTTCCTGGCGCCCCTGCACGAAGACGCGCGCTTCGCAGGCCTGCGGGTGAAGTACAGCCACAGCGCACGGATCCCGTTCGCCCGGCTCAAGGTCAAGGTGAAGCCGGAAATCATCAGCTTCCGTCGCCCCGGCACCACGCCCGAGGACGCGCGCGCGCCCGTCGTCGAACCCCGCACGCTGGCGCGCTGGCTGCAGCAGGGTCATGACGACGCGGGCCGGCGCGTGGTCATGCTGGATACGCGCAACGCGCAGGAAATCGAATACGGCACCTTCGCCGGCGCGCTGACCCTGCCGATCGACAAGTTCACCGACCTGCCGGCCGCGCTGGAGCCGCACCGCGACGCGCTCACGGACGCCACCGTGGTGAGCTTCTGCACCGGCGGCATCCGCTGCGAGAAGGCCGCGCTGTGGATGCGGGCCGAGGGCATGGACAACGTGCTGCAGCTGGACGACGGCATCCTCGGCTACTTCGAGCAGGTCGGCGGGTTCGGCTTTGACGGTGCCTGCTTCGTGTTCGACGAGCGCGTGGCACTGCGCCCCGACCTGACGCCGCTGGTGGACGAAGCCGCGGACGCCGCATGAGCGGCCTGGACGCCCTGCGCTTCGACAACCGCTTCATCCGCGAGCTGCCGGGCGATCCGGAACAGGGAGTCCGCCGTCGCGAGGTGCGCGGTGCGCTGTGGTCGGTGATCGAACCGACGCCGGTGGCGGCACCGACCTTGCTGGCGCATTCGCGTGAGGTCGCTTCGTTGCTCGGCCTCGACGCTGCCGATGTCGCGTCGCCCGCCTTCGCGCAGGTGTTCGGCGGCAACGCGCTGCTGCAGGGCATGCAGCCGTACGCGGGCAACTACGGCGGCCACCAGTTCGGCAACTGGGCCGGACAACTCGGCGACGGCCGCGCCATCACGCTGGGCGAAGCGGTCAATGCGGCCGGTGAGCGCTGGGAACTGCAGCTGAAGGGCGCCGGCCCGACGCCGTACTCGCGCACCGCCGACGGGCGCGCGGTGCTGCGCTCCTCGATCCGCGAATTCCTGTGCAGCGAGGCGATGCACCATCTCGGCGTGCCGACGACGCGCGCGCTGAGCCTGGTCGGCACCGGCGAGCAGGTCGTGCGCGACATGTTCTACGACTGCCATCCGAAGCCCGAACCCGGCGCGGTGGTCTGCCGCGTGGCGCCGTCGTTCCTGCGTTTCGGCCATTACCAGTTGCCGGCGTCCCGCGGCGAGACCGACCTGCTGCGCGCGCTGGTGGAGTTCACCCTCCGCCGCGACTTCCCGCACCTGTCCGGCGCAGGCGAAGCGCTGTACGCCGCGTGGTTCGCCGAGGTCTGCGAACGCACGGCGGGGATGGTGGCGCACTGGATGCGGGTGGGCTTCGTCCATGGCGTGATGAATACCGACAACATGTCGGTGCTGGGCCTGACCATCGACTATGGGCCGTACGGCTGGATCGACGACTACGATCCGGACTGGACGCCGAACACCACCGATGCGCAGGGCCGGCGTTACCGCTTCGGCTGGCAGCCCCGGGTGGCGGGCTGGAACCTGAGCCGCCTGGCGCAGGCGCTGTCGCCGCTGTTCGATGGCGTGGAGGCCTTGCAGGACGGTCTGCAGCGCTACGCCGAGGCCTACGAACGGGCGGATCGCGACCGTGTCGCGCGCAAGCTGGGCCTGGCCGAATGCCGCGACGACGATGTCGAACGCATGCGGGCGCTGGAACGGCTGCTGCAGGACGGCGAGATCGACATGACGCTGTTCTTCCGCGGGCTGATGGACGCGGATCTGGCGGATGCGTCGCTGTCGGCGTTCGGCGATGCGTTCTACGACCCCGCCAAGCGCGACGCCATCGCGACGCCGCTCCGGGACTGGCTGGCGGCCTACGAGCGCCGTCTCGGAGACGACGCGCTCGACACCGCCGCGCGTCGCGAGCGCATGCGCCTGGCCAATCCGCGCTACGTGCTGCGCAATTACCTCGCCCAGCAGGCCATCGATGCGGCAGAAGCGGGCGACCTGTCCGCCGTCCACGACCTGCTGGAGGTCATGCGGCGGCCTTACGACGACCAGCCCGGTCGCGAGCGGTTCGCGCAGCGTCGGCCGGAGTGGGCGCGCGAACGCGCCGGCTGCTCGATGCTGTCGTGCAGTTCCTAGCGGAGCCGCGTTTCTGTAGGAGCGACGTCAGTCGCGACCGTACGTTCTGGCGCCCCCAGCTGCGTATGGCTGCATGGAGGCGCTGGCATGCGGTCGCGACTGACGTCGCTCCTACAACGGCGGGTGGCGCGCTAGCATGCACCATCCCCGCGGAGCCTGCCCATGATCACCGTCCACCACCTCAACAACTCCCGGTCGCAGCGCGTGCTCTGGCTGCTGGAGGAACTGGGTCTGGACTACACGGTGGTGCGCTACCAGCGCGATGCGAAGACGATGCTGGCGCCGCCGGAGCTGAAGAAGATCCACCCGCTGGGCAAGTCGCCGGTGGTGGTGGACGGCGAGCACGTGCTGGCCGAGTCCGGCGCCATCCTCGAATACCTGGTGGAACGCTACGACGCCGCGCGCCGGTTCGCGCCGTCGCCGGGCACGGCCGAACACCTGCGCTACCGCTACTGGCTGCATTACGCCGAAGGCTCGGCGATGCCGCCGATGCTGCTGAGCCTGGTGTTCTCGCGCCTGAAGAAGGCGCCCATGCCGTTCTTCGCCCGGCCGATCGCACGCGGAATCGCCGACAAGGCCATCAGGACCTTCGTCGGCCCGCAGGTGAAGCTGCATCTCGACTACATGGAGCAGGAACTCGGCAAGGCGGCCTGGTTCGCCGGCGAGCAGTTCAGCGCGGCCGACATCCAGATGAGCTTCCCCGTGGAAGCGGCGGCGGTGCGGGCCGGGCTGGACGCCCATCCCAACCTGGCCGGATTCCTCGCCCGCATCCACGCGCGTCCGGCCTACCAGCGGGCGCTGGAGCAGGGTGGTCCGTTCGACCTGCTGGGCTGAGCGGGACGCAGCATCCCGCACGGCGCGGTGGAATCGGCGTCGCGGCGACCCCATGACGTTGGCATCGTCATCGCCGGTGCCCTCATGATTCCGTACTCGCTCCTCGACCTGGCCCCCGTCTGCGAAGGCAGCGACACCACCCAGGCGTTCGACCACATGCGCGACCTGGCGCGGCACGCCGAGCGCTGGGGCTACACGCGTTACTGGCTGGCCGAACACCACAACATGCCGGGTATCGCCAGCGCGGCGACGGCGGTGCTGATCGGGCATGTTGCCGGGGCCACGTCGACGATCCGCGTCGGCGCCGGCGGCATCATGCTGCCGAATCATTCGCCGCTGCAGGTGGCCGAACAGTTCGGCACGCTGGCCTCGCTGTATCCCGGACGCATCGACCTGGGACTGGGACGTGCGCCCGGCACCGACCAGGCCACGGCACGCGCCTTGCGCCGCTACTTCGACAGCGCGGAGCAGTTCCCGCAGGACGTGCAGGAAGTGCTGCGCTACTTCGAACCGGTGCAGGAAGGACAGGCCGTGCGCGCCGTGCCGGGTGCCGGACTCGACGTGCCGGTCTGGTTGCTGGGCTCCAGCCTGTTCGGTGCGCAGCTGTCGGCCGCCCTGGGGCTGCCGTACGCATTCGCGTCGCACTTCGCGCCGGACGCGATGGACCAGGCGCTGCTGCTGTACCACCGCGATTTCCGCCCCTCGAAGCGGCTGGCGAAGCCGCACGCGATGCTGGCACTGAACGTGGTCGCGGGCGAGACCGACGAGGAAGCGCGCTATCTGTTCACCACCCAGCAGCAGGCCTTCGTCAACCTGCGTCGCGGCCGCGCCGGCCTGGTGCCGCCGCCGATCGACGACATCGAGACGTTCTGGCAGCCGCACGAGAAGGCCGGCGTCGCGCAGGCGCTGGCCTGCGCCGTCGTCGGCAGTCCCGATACGGTGCGCAAGGGCATTGCCGGCTTCATCCAGCGCCATCGCCCGGACGAACTGATGCTCACCGCCAACATCTTCGACCACGCCAAGCGCCTGCGCTCGTTCGAGATCGCCGCCGAGGCAATGTCGTAGGGCGGGCCTCGGCCCGCCGCCGCACGCGTTCCGGTTTGCGGATGATTGATTGCTTGTGCTGGCGGTTTCGATCATTGCCATCGCGAGCGGACGCATCGCAACGGCGGGCCGAGGCCCGCCCTACAGGGTGCCGCGTTGGACGAACGGCATGCGTCCGCAGGGTGACTTCGCCGCCGCGCGGATCGCCTGCATACCGGATTCGTCGTCGAACACCATCGTCTGCCGCTGCGGCACTTCGTGGGGCGGGCCTTGCCCGCCGTCGCACGCTTGGCGGCTTGCGGATGATGCATCGCGCGCGCTGACGGCGTCGGGAATGGCCATCGCGAGCGTAGGGATGGCAATCGCGGGCCGGGGCCCTCCCTACATCGTGCCGCGCTGGATGAAAGGCACGCGTTCGTACAGCCTGCGCTCGCCGCCGCGCGGATCGTCCTGCATGGCGGATTCGTCGTCGAACACCATCGTCTGCCGCTGCGGCAGCGTGTAGGGCGACCAGGCCGGAATGCCGTCATGGTTCGGGTCGCCGTGGCGGGCGAGGGCGATCAGGGCGCCGCTCATGCGCTGGGCCATCGCCCGTGCGCGCGCGTCGTCGCCGGTCTTCGACCCCTCGGCGGCCACGTTGTCGAACACCAGCGGAATGTCGAGCGTGTGGAGGGCGCGCAGGCGTCCGCTTTCCGCCGGCGATCGCCAATCGAGCTGGTAGACCCAGGCGGGCGACCCCTGTTTCGCGCGTTCTTCGGCTTCGATGATGGCGCCACGCCACGAGCGCCCGGCGGTGGTCGCCGCGAAGAACACCTCGGAGGGCGTGTAGTCCGGATACAGCCGCCGGTACTCGGCGATCACCACCTCCGGCGACAGGTCCACGTACTGCTGCTCGCGCAGCTTCTGCGGCACCTGCTCCCAGGTCAGGTCGAAGTTCGCGTCGTCGTTGCCGAGGAAGGCACGGGTCTCGTCGCGGGTATTGCCGATCACCATCGGGATGCGGGAGGACTGCGCCGGCGCATCCGGATAGAAGGGATGTCGGGGCAGGCTGCGGGAATCCAGCACCGGGCCGAAGTAGAGCGACGTGTTTTCCGCGCGCGACGGATCGCGGACCCGCGTGGCGTCCAGCAGACGCGCCATCGGCATCGCGAGCAACCCGTCGATGTCACCGGGTCGCAGGCCAAGTTCGGCCAGGAACAGCGCGCTGCGCTGTGCCGCGGCGCGCGGACCCGCGGCCGTGACCTGCTGTCCGCTCATCGTCATCGCCTGGTGGAACAGGC
Organism: Pseudoxanthomonas sp.; assembly: GCF_035999195.1. Classification (NCBI taxonomy): domain Bacteria; kingdom Pseudomonadati; phylum Pseudomonadota; class Gammaproteobacteria; order Lysobacterales; family Lysobacteraceae; genus Pseudoxanthomonas; species Pseudoxanthomonas sp. The sequence continues at coordinate 492,778 of NZ_DASYGY010000009.1, read as the reverse complement.
CGTCGGCCTCCGGCATCGCCATCAGCGTGGCGATCTTGGCGCCGCCGCCGGACTGGCCGAACACGGTGACATTGCCGGCGTCGCCGCCGAACTCGTGCGCGTGTTCGCGCACCCAGTGCAGCGCATCGATCAGGTCGAGCTGGCCGACGTTGCCGGCGTCGCGCAGGCGTTCGTCGCCGGTTTCGCCGAGGTAGAGATACCCGAACGCGTTGAGCCGATGGTTGACGGTGACCACCACCACGTCGCCGCGCCGGCACAGGTTCACGCCTTCGTAGAGCGGATGCGAGCCGGAGCCGTTGTTGTAGCCGCCGCCATGGATGTAGACCAGGATCGGACGCCGGCCGCCATCGCGCAGGGCAGGGGTGCAGACGTTGAGGAACAGGCAGTCCTCGCTGACCGGCTGTCCGTCGGCATCGCCGCGCTGGGGCGCGGACGCGCCGAAGCGGGTGGCGTCACGCACGCCGGTCCAGGCCGTCTCGCGCAGGGCGCGCTGGAAGCGCCGGGGGGCGGTATCGGCGCCGTAGGGCACGCCACGGAAGACATGGATGCCGCGGTCCATGCGGCCGGCGATGCGTCCGCTGCGGGTGGTCGCGACGCTGGCCCGGGCGGCGGAGGCGACTGCGGGCAGGCAGACCGAGGTGAGTGCGAGGACGGAGGTGCCGGCCAAGCGGGCCAGTAAGCGGCGGCGGTCGGCCATATCGAGCGTTGAGGTCATGGAAACCCTGTTATGACACCGGTTTCCGCGAGACTAGCAAAGGCCGCCGCGTCGGGAACGCCGCAGTGCGTCAGGCCGCCATGCCCGCCGCGTGGCCGGAGGCCCAGGCCCACTGGAAGTTGTAACCGCCCAGCCAGCCCGTGACGTCGAGGACTTCGCCCACGAAGAACAGGCCGGGCAGCTGTTTCGACATCATCGTGCTGCTGGATACGCCGTCGGTGTCCACACCGCCCAGCGTCACCTCGGCCGTGCGGTAGCCCTCGGTGCCGCTGGCAACCAGCGGCCAGTCCGAGAGCAGCGCCGCCGCTTCCTTCAACTGCGGGGGATTGAACTGCTTCATCGGCCGGTTCGGCAGCCAGACCTCGCACAGTCGCTGCGCGAAGCGGCGCGGCAGCGCGTCGGACAGCACCGTCTTCAGTTCCGCATCGGGGCGCTGCTTCTGCTGCGCCTGCAGCCAGTCCAGCGCGTCACGGTCGGGCAGCAGGTCCAGGCGCAGGTCGTCGCCGGGCTGCCAGTACGACGAGATCTGCAGGATCGACGGCCCGCTGACCCCGCGATGGGTCAGCAGCATGAAGTTGCGGAAGCGCGCCTTGCCGCAGCGCGCCTCGACCGGCAGGGCCACGCCACTGAGGTCCGCCAGCCGCTCCTGGTGCTTGCCGCTCAGCGTCAGCGGCACCAGGCCGGCGCGGGTCGGCAACACGTCGTGACCGAACTGCTTCGCCAGATCGTAGCCGAAGCCGGTCGCGCCCATGCTCGGGATCGACAGGCCGCCGGTGGCGACGACCAGCGAAGGCGCGGCGAAACGGCCCAGTGTGGTCTCCAGCCGGAATACGCCATCCGCGTGTTCGACGCGCACCACGCGGCAAGCGGTCTCGATGCGCACGCCGGCGGCCAGGCATTCGTCGACCAGCAGCTTGACGATGAGCTTGGACGACACGTCGCAGAACAGCTGGCCGAGTTCCTTCTCGTGGTAGGCGATGCGGTGTCGTTCGACCAGTCCGATGAAGTCCGCCGGCGTGTAGCGCGCCAGCGCCGACTTGCAGAAATGCGGATTGGCCGACAGGAAGTTCGCCGGCGTGGTGCCGGTGTTGGTGAAGTTGCAGCGTCCGCCGCCGGACATCAGGATCTTCTTGCCCACCTTGTTGGCGTGCTCGACCACCAGCACGCGCAGGCCGCGCTGGCCGGCGGTCAGGGCGGTCATCAGGCCGGCGGCACCACCGCCGATGACCAGCACGTCGTGGGTCGGCAGCATGCGGTCAGGCGGCGCGGGCGAGACCCGCCTGGCGGACCGACGGGGTGATGGCGATCGCCTGGTCGTCGGTCATCCACTGCATTTCGCCATCCTGGATCATCACGCTGAAGCGCATGCTGCGCACCATCAGGGCGGTGAGCGCCTCCACCGAAGCCGGGGCGATGTCGAGCACGGTCAGGTTGCGGTGGCGGGCGAGCAGCGCGGCATTCCGGTCCCACCACAGGTCGGCCGCGCGGCCGCCATAGTTGACCACGATGACCTCGCCGGACCGACCGCAGGCCTTGCGGATGCGGGATTCGTCGGGCTGGCCCAGGTCGATCCACTGCTCGATCAGGCCGGTGTAGTCCTTGCGCCACAGGTCGGGCTCTTCCTCGTTGCTCAGACCCTTGCCGAATTCCAGGCGCTCGTCGGCATGCAGGGCGAAGGCGATCAGGCGGACCATCAGCCGCTCGTCGGTTTCCGAGGGGTGCTGGGCCAGGGTCAGGCCATGGGCGCCGTAGTAGTGCCGGTCCATGTCGCTGATCTGCAGTTCGGCTTTGACGACGGTGGACTTGAGGGCCATGGCAGGGGTTCGGCGGAAGGGGCGCCATCATACGCCCGGGACGCTGGTGTCCCATGCCCGTGCGACAGCGCCCGACAGGGCGGCCGGACCTCCCTGTTCAGCTTGACGGCAACGAGGATTCGCTTTTACCTGAAAACCCCGGTAGAGTGCCGCCACTGTGCTTGCCAGGGTCACCGTGAATCGTGAGCCTGATGCGGTAGATACATCTGCTACATCTTCCCGCTTTACCAACGCCTGCAAACCCAGTCCCGTCCCGGTCATATGCCGGGGTTGTGGTCCTTTCATCCATGTTTCAGGAGTTAGTAAAGATGTCTGATCGTCAGACCGGTACCGTCAAGTGGTTCAACGACGCCAAGGGCTTCGGCTTCATCACCCCGCAGAGCGGCCCCGACCTGTTCGTGCACTTCCGCTCGATCCAGGGCAATGGCTTCAAGTCGCTGAAGGAAGGCCAGTCGGTCTCCTTCGTCGCCGTGCAGGGCCAGAAGGGCATGCAGGCCGACCAGGTGCAGCCGCTGTAATCCAGCGCTGAACCCGACGGTTCAAGAAAACGCCGGTGCGCAAGCGCCGGCGTTTTTGTTTGTGGGGTCAACGCTGTTGTAGGAGCGACGTGAGTCGCGACCGCCGACCGGGAAAGCCATTGCAACCCAATCATTCCAGACGGTGGCCGATGGCAGCCGTGGCTGGTCCGCGCATAATTCGCGGTACGGCAGGGTTGGGGGCGGCCACTCACGCCGTGCGGTCGCGACTCACGTCGCTCCTACAGCGTGGGCGTGCCTCAGAGTTTCCGCACCCGGAAGCTGCGGCCCTTGATCTTGCCGGCGTTGAGCCGGGACAGCGCGGCGGCGGCCTTGTCGCGCGCGACCGCCACGTAGGTACGCGTCGGGAAGACGTTGATCCTGCCGATCGCCGACGCCGGCAGGCCGGCGTCGCCGGTCAGCGCGCCCAGCACGTCGCCCGGGCGCAGCTTGTCGGTCTTGCCGGCGTCGATGCGCAGGGTGGTCATCGCGGCGGGCGGCGCGGCATGCGCCTTGGGGGCGGTCGGCACGTGGCGGTCCCACAGCAGGGGCGCGCCCAGGCGTTCTTCGATCATGGTGGCGCGCGGCAGTTCGCGCGGCGTGCACAGGCTGATCGCCAGTCCGTCGCGACCGGCGCGGCCGGTACGGCCGATACGGTGCACGTAGGTGTCGGCGTCGCTGGGCATGTCGTAGTTGACGACCAGTGCCAGGTCTTCGATGTCCAGTCCGCGCGCGGCCACGTCGCTGGCGACCAGTACGTTGCAGCTGCGATTGGCGAAGCGCACCAGCACTTCGTCACGGTCGCGCTGTTCCATGTCGCCATGCAGGGCCAGGGCGGAGAAGCCGAAGTGCTGCAGCGAGCCGGCCACTTCGTCCACGTCCTTGCGCATGTTGCAGAACACCACGCACGACTCCACGCCGTGCTGCGCCAGCAGGCCGGCCAGGGCGATCTGCTTGCGGTCCGGCTCCACCCGCACGAAGCGCTGTTCGATCGTCGCCTGTTCCTGCGGCGCATCCACCGTGACCTCCAGCGGATCGCGCAGGGTGCTGCGGGCGATCTCGCGGATGGCCTCGGTGAAGGTGGCGGAAAACAGCAGGCTCTGGCGATCCCTCGGCGTCTTGCCGGTGATCTCGCGGATCGGTTCCTCGAAGCCCATGTCGAGCATGCGGTCCGCTTCGTCCAGCACCAGCGTGCGCACGCCGCCCAGGTGCAGCGCCTTCTTGCGCAGCAGTTCCTGGATGCGGCCGGGCGTGCCGACCACGACATGCGGGTCGTGCGCTTCCAGCGAGCGCAGCTGCGGCTCCAGCGGCATGCCGCCGCAGAGGGTCAAGACCTTCAGGTTGGGAAGGCCGAGCGCCAGCTTGCGCAGTTGCTGCGCCACCTGGTCCGCCAGTTCACGGGTGGGGCACAGCACCAGGGCCTGGGTGCGCACGCTGGCGACCTCCAGCCGGTGCAGCAGGCCGAGTCCGAAGGCCGCCGTCTTGCCGCTGCCGGTCGGCGCCTGCGCAATCACGTCGCGGCCGTCGAGGATGGCGGGCAGGCTGCGGGCCTGGATGGGAGTGGGACGGGTGTAGCCGAGCGCCTGGACGCCCTGCTGCAGGCCGGGCGCCAGCGGAAGCGAGGTGAAATCGATCATGCGGCATTTTCGCAGATCGGCGCGGCCACCGCCGGGACGCGCTACTGCAGGTCGGGAAAGTCTGCTTCCGGCAGGGCGATGAACGACCAGAACGGAACCTCGTTCGCGGTCCAGAACTGCGAGACCTCGTCCAGGATGTCCAGCAGCGTATCGAAGTCCGCCTCGGCGCGGTCGCGCAGGTCGTGCGCCTGCTCGAACAACAGCACGTAGCCCGGCGCGTCCAGCCACGACAGGTCGCGCAGGCTGTCCGACAGCGCATCCCAGTTGCGGCCCGAGGTCTGCGGGAAGTCGAGCACCGTGGCGATGCGAAGCAGCAGGGCGGACTTGCTGTCGCAGCCGGACAGGTCGATGCGACGCGCCAGCAGGCCGGCATCGCGACCGACGGCGGCCAACGGGTCCAGATCGTCCTCGGTGACGAAGAAGACGCCTGCGCGGGCGGGATCGGCCAGGCCGGGATCGAAACCGGATTCGCTCATGGCGTGGCTCCGCGGTCCAGCTCGAACCGGCGGAAGCTCTCGTAGTGGTCGTCGGTGTAGTAGTACTCGCGCGGCGGCTGCCCGCCGGTGACGATGCGCCGCTCGCCGCGATGGTCCAATCCCGGTGTCTCGACGGTGTACTCGCGGTAGTAACCGCGCGATTGCCGCGGCAGCCGTCCCTCGCGATTCTGGAAGACGCTGCCGTCCTGGCGGTGCGGGAACGGTCCGCCGCGCGCGATCAGCGCCAGCGTGTCCCGCGCTTCGGCGGGCAGGAAGGCGGGCAGTGTGGCCGTGGCGGGCGCGGGCGACGGCGCCGCACGCGGGGTCGTCGGCGCGACGTCGGGCACCTCGCCGGCCAGCGCGCCGGGTCGCGTCTGCTCCACCGGCGGCAACGCCAGGACCGCACTGGTGTGTCCGGGGTCGGGCCCCTGGTCACGGGTGGCGACCGGTGCGGTGGGAGACTCGTCGCGCTGCGACCACCACCAGCCACCGGCGGCGAGCACGAGCAACGCGATGAAGGCGAACAGCGGCAGGCGTTGGCGGCTCTGGCGGCGGGCGCGGGAACGTCGGGTCATGCCTGCCTCATTCCGCCAGGAAGCGGCCGCAACCGCGGTAGGCCGTGCCGGCCACCGTCAGGATGGCCGACGCCGGATACGTGGTGTCGCTCATGCCGTCGCTGCAGGCTTCGCGCGCCGTGGTCAGCGATACCGCCTGGCCATCGGCGGTGCTGCCGACGTAGCCGTCCGCCGTCCGGGTGGCGCGGGCCACCTCGATGCGGCGCTCGCCGTAGTCCAGATCGCCCCACAGACGTGGCGTCGCGCCGCCGCCGACCTCCACCGACCAGCCCGGCTCGGTGCCGATGCCGCGGAACACGCTGCCGCGGGCCTTGGCCTGCTCCCAGGGCGTGCCCGTCACAGGCGCCGCCGGATCCGCGCCGGCGCGCACCATGCGGAACTCGACCGGCGCCGTCGAGCCGGGTGTCGCCGGCACCCGGGTGTCGGTGACGAACCAGAGTGTGCCCTGCGCGTCGCGCAGGCCGGCATGCAGGCCGTACTGTCCGTTCGGTCGCAGCTTGGCCGGGTCGTAGGGCAGGGTGAAGACGAAGGGAGGACCGTTGAGCCCGGCGAAGTCGGCGCGGGCCACGACGGCTGCCGGCGTGTCGGCCAACTGGTGGTCCACCAGCTGCACGCTCAGGACCGCGCCGGGCGGCGGCGCGATCCGTTCCATGTAAAGCGCACGGCCCTGGATCGCGGCCGGGACGCGCGATTCCGCAGTGGAGGGCGGATCCGGCGTCGGCGCGGTGGCCGGGGACTGGCAGCCCGCCAGTGCGAGCAGGCAGGCGGTGGTCAGCAGGGGACGGAACATCGCGCGCTCCTGGTGGCGGTGGCGGGCCGCCAGCTTAGCGGTGGCGGACGTAATGGTTCGTCAACGCGCGGAGCGTCGCGCGTCGGGCTCGGATGCGAAGGCAGGAGTCCGGTAGCAGGATCGCCACGTCGGCAGCAGGCACGCAGCACGCGATGGACGGCGCCCATCGCGACGATTCAGTTTTGCGATGGGCGCCGGCGCACGTGGCCGACTAGTATCGGGACCGACGCCATCGCCAGGTGCGAGGAGTACGACGGCATGAACCGTGTGCTGCACCCGTTCGCCCAGACGCGCACGCTGTCGGCGTGGCCGTATGCCGTGGCCACGCTGGCGATCTTCGGTGTGGCGTTGTGGCTGGTGGCGACCGTTCCGGTGGACGATGCCGATGGCCTTCGGCGCGCGATGCGCGGGGGAGCCCTGTGCGCCCTGGCGACCGCCCTCGGCGCGATGCCGGTGTGGGTAGTGAAGCATCTGCATCAACGGCTGGCGGACGGCCTGCTGGGCTTCGGTGCCGGCGTGATGCTGGCGGCGACGGCATTCTCGCTGGTGTTGCCCGGGCTGGACGCCGCAGGCCGCGCGGGATATTCGGCGTGGGGCGCCGCCGGCCTGGTCAGTGCAGGGGTGTTGCTGGGTGCGTTCGCCCTGCTGGCGCTGGACCGGGGTGTGGTGGACGATCCGCGCGACGCCAACCGCGACCTGGTACCGTCGCGCGTGGTGCTGTTCGTGCTCGCCATCGTGCTGCACAACGTGCCCGAAGGCATGGCCGTGGGGGTGGCGGCCGGCGGCGGGCTGCGCGGGGCGGAAGGCCTGGCGATGGGCATCTCGCTGCAGGACATTCCGGAAGGCCTGGTCGTCGCCCTGATCCTGGCCAGCGCGGGCATGGCGCGCAGCAAGGCGGTTTTCATCGGCGCGCTGTCGGGCGTGGCCGAACCGGTCGCGGCGCTGCTCAGTGCGTGGGCGGTGGCCGTGTCGTCGCTGCTGTTGCCCTGGGGTCTGGCGTTCGCCGCCGGTGCCATGCTGATCGCCGTCAGTCACAGCGTGATTCCCGAGTCCAACCGGCATGGCAACGGGGCCACGGCATCACTGGGCCTGGCAGTCGGCTTCTGCCTGATGATGGCGCTGGATACCGCGCTGGGTTGACCCCCGCGCGCGGCATGCGCACGCTGCACCGGGTCGCCCTGGAGCCCGCACATGACCGAACCGCTGACGATCATCGGCAACTACCTGTCGCCTTACGTGCGCAAGGTGCTGGTGTGCCTGGAACTGAAAGGCATCCCGTACCGGATCGATCCGATCGCCCCGTTCGTGGGCAACGAGGCGTTCGGCCGGCTCAGTCCGCTCCGGCGCATCCCGGTGCTGCTCGACGGCGATCTGGTGCTCAACGATTCCACCGTCATCTGCGAATACCTGCAGGACCGCTTCCCCGATATCCCGCTGTATCCGACCGATCCGGTGCGGCGTGCGCAGGCGCGCTGGCTGGAGGAATACAGCGATTCGCAGCTGGGCGACGTCATCGTCTGGCGCATGTTCTTCCAGAAGGGGGTGCGCCGGTTCCTGTTCAACGAGCCAACCGACGAAGACGTGGTGCGCAGGGCGCGCGAGGAGGAACTGCCGGCCGCGCTGGACTACCTGGAGGCGCAGCTGCCGGAACAGGGATGGATCTTCGGCGAGCTGTCCATCGCCGACATCAGCATCGCAGCGTTCTTCCGCAATGCCGTGTTCGTGCGCTACCAGGTGGATGCGGCGCGCTGGCCGCGCATGGCGGGCCTGCTCGAACGCGCATGGGCCTTGCCTGCATTCCAGACGCTGGCGCGCTATGAGGATGGAACCCTGCGTACACCGCTGCCGGAGCAACGCGCCGCGCTGGCCGCGATCGGCGCGCCGCTCACCGACACCACGTATGGAACTGCCGCGCCGCGCTACGGCGTGCGGCGCCCGGGCTGATCGCGCTTCTGCGCTTCTGTAGGAGCGACGTGAGTCGCGACCGCGCCCCGATAGCAGTACACCGTGCAGTGGCAAGAACGCGCCGCAGCGCGCCCGGAAGGAGAACCATCGGCTTTACGCGTGGAGGTTAGGCTTGCGGTCGCGACTCACGTCGCTCCTACGGGGGATGATCAGGGCGCCGTATCCACGCGCAGCACGGGATACAGCTGATAACGCTCATCCCACGAAGGATGGCGGCGGTAGAAGAACTCGAGCCGCGCATTCGGATCCGCCGCGAACGCCTTGTCCTCGCGCAGCTTCTGCTCGAACTCCGCCTTCACCGCCGGATCGCGCAGCATCTCGCGCGCCACGCTCTCGGCGACATAGTCCTCCATGTACTCCTTGCGTTCGAAGGCGTTGTTGAACCGCCCCCACGCCAGCAGCGAATCCGGTGCCAGCGGTTCCAGCAATGCCATCACCAGGCGCGATTTCGCCTGCGCGATCGGCACGAACAGCGACCCGGTTGGCACGCCGCGTGTCTCGCGCCGCCAGTCCCCTTCCACGGTCAGGCGCTGGTGGCTCTCCACCGATCCGCTGCCGAAGCTGCGCTTGCTGGCGCGGAAGGCGTCCGCTTCGTCCTGCCACGGTTTGCCGAGCAGGCGGTAGTCCACGCCATGCGTCCTCAGTACAGCCGCCACCCATGAGGCGTCGGCGGCGGGCACCAGATAGCCGGCACCGGGCGCCTCGACGACCACACCAGGGCGGATGTCGTCCTTCAGTGGCACCTTCCAGATCTGCGGCGTCTTCTCGTCGTAGCGCGTCATCAGGGCGCCGGAGACATCCGATGTCGTTCGCGTGTAGGCGTAGCCGCGGAAATCCACCGTGCGCGCGGTCGGCGCCGCGACATACGTCAGTGGCTCCTGCTGACGGCCCAGCGCGGCTGCGGCGACATCGGCCTGCTTCGCCGCCGCCAGCCAGCCCGCGCCGTCGCGTGCGACGCGTTCCAGTACGGATACCACCGTATTGCGGGTGATGCGCACGCGCACCGGATATTCCTTCCACGAATGCGTTTCCACCAGCATGGCGATGCGGTTGCGCAGCAGGAAGTAGCCGTGCGAGAAGCGCGGCGGCGGCACGCTGTCCTCGAACCCCGAGGTCGGGTCGTCGCTCACGACGAACGACGGATAGTAGGGCAGGGGCAGCGAACCCTGCTTCGCCAGGTCGTCGATCACGCCGGTGCGCAATGCCAGGCCGGCCTTGCGCAAGTCGGCATCGCCGGCATGCACGGGCTCGACCTGGATCGAGATGTCGTGCTCGAACTGCGCGCCGTTGGTGGCGTGCAGGTCCACGGTCACCAGCGGATCCCAGCGCTGCACGAGCTGCAGCATCGCCTGCATCTCGGGCGTGTCGGCTTTCAGGTAGTCGCGGTTGAGGTTGTAGTTCTGCGCGGTGGTGCGCCAGCCCATTTCCTTCGGGCCACGCTGGTTGGGGCGGTTCCAGGCGCCGAAGCGTTCGTGGCCGTCGACGTTGAACACCGGCACGAACACCCACACCAGGTTGTCGAGTGCGCCGGTGGCCGTCTTGCCTTCCAGCACCTCGCGCAGGGCGAGGAAGCCTGCGTCCTTGCCATCGATTTCGCCGGCGTGGATGCCGCCCTGGATCAGCACCACCGGCAGGCCGCGTCGCTGCGCCTGCTCGGGCGTGAGCGCGCCGCTGGTGGACGCGATGAGCGCCTTCATCGGACGTCCTTCCGGTGTGGTGCCGAACGTGGTGCAGCGGACCGCCTTCGGATACTGGCGCGCGAAGGCATCGCACAGCGCGGTGACTTCCCCGTAGCGACCGGTCTCGTTGAAGCCGGATCGCTCGGCGACGGTGATCAATGCGGACTGGGCGTTCGCCGCCGATGCCAGGGCCAGCAGGAGGGAGGCGCAGAGCGGACGCAGCATGGGGAGTTCCTGAACAGGGCAGGGGCGCATGATGCCCGGCAATCGCGGTCAGTCCCAGTCCCCGACCGCCTGCGTGCGGGCTTCCGGCGGTTCGACCCTGCGCGGGCGGATACGGTAACCTTCCGGGACTTTTTCACCGGAAGATCGGATGAGCACGACCGCAGAAGCCAGCCAGGGCCGCATGCCCCGCCAGATCCCCTACATCATCGGCAACGAGGCCTGCGAGCGGTTCAGCTTCTACGGGATGCGCAACATCCTGGTGCCGTTCCTGATCAGTTCGGTCCTGCTGGCCTACCTGCCGGACCAGGCCGCGCGCGAGGGCGCCGCGAAGGATCTTTTCCACAGCTTCGTCATCGGCGTGTACTTCTTCCCGCTGCTCGGCGGCTGGCTGTCGGACCGCTATTTCGGCAAGTACAACACCGTCCTGTGGTTCTCGCTGATCTACTGCGCCGGCCACGCCTGCCTGGCCTTGTTCGAGAGCAATGCCACTGGCTTCTACACGGGGCTGTTCCTGATCGCGCTGGGGTCGGGCGGCATCAAGCCGCTGGTGGTGACGTTCTGCGGCGACCAGTTCGACCAGACCAACAAGAGCAAGGCGAAGGTGGTCTTCGATGCGTTCTACTGGATCATCAATTTCGGGTCGTTCTTCGCCTCGCTGCTGATGCCGCTGGTGCTGCGCAGCTGGGGCCCGGCGTGGGCGTTCGGCATTCCCGGGATCCTGATGTTCATCGCCACCTTCATCTTCTGGCTGGGCCGCAAGCAGTACGTCAACGTGCCGCCGTCGCGCGGCAACGATCCGGATTCGTTCCTGAACATCGTTCGCAGCGCGCTGCTGGGCCGGGGCGTCGGCGGCGGTACGCTGGTCGCCGCCGTCGGCATGGTGGGCGCGGTGGCCATGCTGGCGCTGTGGGCGCTCAAGTTCGCCGGCGTCACGATCTGGCCCGAGGCGTGGGGCTTCGTCATCACCGCCTGCCTTGCGCTGGGCGCGATCATCGCCGGCGTCGGCTTCGGCGCCTCGCTGCAACTGGAGCGGGCGCGCGGCCTGCACCCGGATGCCGCCATCGAAGGCGTGCGCTCGGTGCTGCGCATCCTGATCGTGTTCGCGCTGGTCACCCCGTTCTGGTCGCTGTTCGACCAGAAGGCGTCGACCTGGGTCATCCAGGGCAAGGCGATGGTGATTCCGCACGACCTGTGGTGGTGGCCGAGTTGGCTGGTGAAGGACGCTACGCAGATGCAGGCGCTGAACCCGCTGATGGTGATGCTGCTGATCCCGTTCAACAACCTGGTGCTATACCCGGCGCTGCGCAAGATGGGCTTCAACGTCACCGCGCTGCGGCGGATGGGGTGGGGCATCGCCATCTCCGCGCTGTCTTGGATCGTCGCGGGCATGCTGCAGCTGCAGATGGACGACGGCGAGCAGGTCTCGCTGGCCTGGCAGACGCTGCCCTACCTGCTGCTGACCTTCGGCGAGGTGCTGGTGTCGGCGACCGCGCTGGAGTTCGCCTACAGCCAGGCACCGATGGCGATGAAGGGCGTGATCATGGCGTTCTGGTATCTCACCAGCACCTTCGGTGGCCTGTGGGTGCTGCTGACCAACGCCAGCGTCCGGGATCCGGCGGTAATCGGCTGGATCCAGGCGCAGGGCTGGACGGAGAACGCCTTCCTGATGTTCTTCTTCGCTGGCTTCGCCTTCGTGGCCGCCTTGGCGTTCGCGCTGTACGCCCGGACCTATCCGATGCAGGACAACTACCGCACGGCGGCCTGAGGACGACGCATGGGCGCCCCCATCACCCTGCTGATCATCGCGGCGACCTGCGTCGTCAGCCTGATCGCCTTCCGCACGCCGTCGCTGCTGATGCGGCTGATCCTGTGGCCGCCGGCGATCGACCGCCATCGCCAGTACGACCGGCTGGTCGCGTACGGTTTCATCCACGCGGATTTCTGGCACCTGTTCTTCAACATGTTCACGCTGTTCTTCTTCGGTCGCCAGATCGAGGCCTGGATGGCGGCGCAGCACGGGCCATGGGTCTTCCCGCTGTTCTACCTATCGGCGCTGGTGGTGTCGATCCTGCCGACCTACCTCAAGCACCAGAAGGACCCCAACTACCGCAGCCTCGGCGCGTCCGGCGCGGTGTCGGCGGTATTGTTCGCCTTCATCCTGCTGGCGCCGTGGGCCACGATCGGCGTGTTCTTCATCCCGATGCCGGCCATCGTGTTCGCCGTGCTGTACATCGCCTACAGCATCTGGATGGACAAGCGCGGCGGCGACAACATCAACCATGGCGCGCATCTGGCGGGGGCGGCCTATGGCGTGTTGTTCCTGGTGGTGATGGACACCGGCGTGGTCGGGCACTTCCTGCAGGAACTGTCACGCCCGAGCTTCGGTTAAGCCGTTCTTGCAGTGTTGCTCACCTGCCTTGAAGGTAGACCGTGCTAACCCTGCGTCGTGTCCATTCCCTGGAGCAGCGCATGGCGACCCGCAAGGCAGCAGTCAAGAAGGCCACCAAGAAGGCAGTCGAGAAGGCCGTGAAGAAGACGGCAGCCGGAACGGGTGCGGCCCGGAAGGCGGTAAAGAAACCCGCGAAGAAGGCGCCGGCCAGCAAGCGCGTGGCGAAGAAAGCGGTCCAGAAGGCCGCCTCAGGCAAGACCGCCAGGAAGGCCGCGAAGAAGACGACGGTGCGCAAGGCGGTCGTGAAGGAAGCAACTGCTGACCAAACCGTGACGAAGGCGGTGAAGAAGGTCGCGACGAAGCGGCCAGCAACGAAGAAGGCCGTCGCAACGCGCACTACGGTGCGCAAGGCGCCCGCAAAGAAGGCGGCACCGCGCAAACGTGCTTCGCGAAAGATCACCCCGGCGCAGGCATTGGCTACCGCGCGCACGCTGCTGGAACAGAAGCACGAACACGACCGCCAGCCCGCACCCTGGCAGCAGCTTGACCAGAACGGGCAGCCGGGTGCGTCGGGCGCGGGTTTCGTGTCGAACGAAGCGGCGGCCAAGGCGAACGAACTGCATGCCGCCGAAAGTCGCCTGAAAGCGATCCAGGGCAGTTCCGGCACCCAGGATCGACGCAATCAGGGCAAGCGCGATCATCGTGGCGAGTAGCGCACGCCGTTGATCGAGGGAGGAGGGATTCCGTTCTGCCTGCACAGAGCGTGCAGGTGGGACGGGACTCCGGCGCGGCAGTCACACCCGAAGGCGGACCCCTGCGCCGCGCCGGAGTACCCGATGGAGGCGGTGCGTCTCAGTCCACCAAGGAATGCACGGCGTGGACGCCGGCATGCTCGCTGCCGGAGTAGGTCGACATCAGGCGCTCGTACACCGCGTTGTTGAGCTTCTCGAACTCCCACGCATCGGTGTGGCCGGTGACGGTGAGCTGGTACAGGCCTTCGAGCAGGGTGAAGTCGCTGGCGTTGGAGACATCGGGCAGTGCGTCGATCAGGCTCATGGTGGAACTCCGAGATGCTGGTCTATATGCCGTACGACGCAGTAATCGTGCCAACTTTCGAAATGGGATCGGCATCACAGTGGGGAAGAGCGGCCCGGTTTTCACAAGCGTGAATGTGACGCGCTGCGTCCAGTTCTGCCACAAGGACAGCCGGGCATTGCGTCACACTGTCGGGGTGTCCCCTACCACGGAGCTGTCATGACCCACGACTCGCCCTCGCTCTACCTCCATCACGACCCGGCCGCCCATCGTTTTTCCGTCCGCCTGGATGGCCACGAGGCCGAGCTCCTTTACTCGCTCCGGAACGGACGCATGGTCATCGACCACACGGGCGTGCCGGAGGCGATCGGCGGCCGCGGCGTGGCCGCGCTCCTGGTGCGCGCCGCACTGGACCACGCACGCAGCCAGGGGTGGCGGGTCGTGCCTGCCTGTTCCTATTCCGCCGCGTATGTGCAGCGGCATCCGGAGTATGCCGACCTGGTGGATGCGGCGTGATGGAGGACGGCGGTGGCACGGCCTAGAATGAAGGCCATCACATGCGGAAGGAGCCCGAACGTGCTGTCCCCCACCATGCCCCGCCACGCGACCCGCTACGCCGGTCTCGTCCTGATCACCCTGTCCGTCCTGGCCGGCTGCAAGCGCGAGCCCGCCTCGCCACCGGCGGCGACCGGCGGTCCGCCGGCCACCGTGGCCCCGCCGGGGACCCCGGTCGAGGCCCCGGTCGAGGCCCCGGTCGAGTTGAAGGATGTCATCGAGACCAACGAGCGCTACGTGGTGGGCATCAGCTACCCCGCGACGGTCAATCGGCATCCGGGCCTGGCCAGGGTGCTGTCGGACTACGCCCAGGCCCAGCGCGCCGAGCTGATGGAGGCCGTTGAGGCCTTCGGCAACGACAAGCCGACGGCGCCGTACGAGTTGTCGCTCGCCTTCGAGCAGGTGGTGGACACGCCGGAGATCGTGGCCGTGGCGGCCGACGGTAGCCGCTACACCGGCGGTGCGCACGGCCAGCCGTTGATCGCGCGCTTCGTCTGGCTGCCGCAACAGAATGCCCGCCTGACCGCCGACGCGCTGATGCCCGATGCCAAGGGCTGGCAGGCTGTCAGCGACTACGTGCGCGAGCAACTGCATACCGCCGTGGTGAACCGGGCGGACGAGGACGAACTGCCGCCGACCGACCGTGCCGCGCTCATCAAGAGCACGTTCCGGATGATCGACGAGGGGACCGAGCCGGAGGTCGGCAACTTCAGCGAGTTCGTCCCGGTCCTGGACGCCTCGGGGCGCATCACCGCGCTGCGCTTCGTGTTCCCGCCGTACCAGGTGGGCCCGTATGCCGATGGCACGCAGACGGTCGACGTACCGTCTGCGCTGTTGCTGCCGCACGTCGCCCCGGCGTACGCGGAGCTGTTCGCCCGCTGAGCGCCGCCATGCCGCATGCCCGCTTCGAGCGCAGGATCGCAGACCTGTTGGCCGGAGCGGACGTGCGGATCGGGGGCGATCGTCCCTGGGATATCCAGATCCACAACCCGCGCTTCCACGCGCGCGTGCTGGGACAGGGCTCGCTCGGCCTGGGCGAGAGCTACATGGATGGCTGGTGGGACGCCGTGTCGCTGGACGGGTTGCTGTTCCACCTGCTCGCGGCGCACGTGGACGATCGCGTGCACGGTGCGGGCGAGCTCTTCGATGCGCTGCGCGCGCGCCTGAGCAATCTGCAGACCCCCAACCGCAGCCGCGAGGTCGGCCGGCGCCACTACGATCTGGGCAACGATCTCTACGCCGCCATGCTGGGCCGGCGGCTGGTCTACAGCTGCGGCTACTGGCGGGACGCCGGCAACCTGGATGCCGCGCAGGAAGCCAAGCTCGAGCTGGTCTGCCGCAAGCTCCGCCTGCAGCCCGGCATGAAGGTTCTGGACATCGGCTGTGGCTGGGGCGAAGCGCTGAAGTTCGCCGCCGACCACTACGGCGTCACGGGCGTCGGCGTCACCATTTCGCGGGAGCAGGCCGATTACGCGCGCCGGCTGTGCGCCGGCCTGCCGATCGATATCCGCGAGCAGGATTACCGCGACCTGGACGAACCCTTCGACGCGGCGTTCTCGCTGGGCATGTTCGAGCATGTCGGCGTGAAGAACTACGCGGACTATTTCGACGTGGTACGGCGCTGCCTGCCCGCCGACGGCCTGTTCCTGCTGCATACCATCGGCGGCAGCCGCTCGGTGAATCGCACCGATCCCTGGATCGCGCACTACATCTTCCCCAACTCCATGCTGCCCTCGGCGGCGCAGATCACGCACGCCGCCGAGGGGCGGTTCGTGCTTGAGGACTGGCACAACTTCGGCGCCGACTACGACCTGACGCTGCAGGCATGGCGCGGCAACATCGAAGCCGCCTGGGACATGCTGGATCCGCGTTACGACCAGCGCTTCCGGCGGATGTGGCGGTTCTACTTGGCGGCCTCGATGGCGACCTTCCGCAGCCGCCGTTCGCACCTGTGGCAACTGGTGCTGTCTCCACGCGGCGTGCCGGGCGGCTACGTCGCGCCACGCTGACGGTCGCGCAAACGAAAAGAGCAGGCCGCAGCCTGCTCTTCGTCGGTGCATCGATTCCGCGCGTCAGGCCGACGGTGCGGAAGGCAGCTCGCGCGCGTTGAAGATGCGCTCGATCACCTCGGCCAGTTCGTCCTCGGAGAACGGCTTGGTCAGGTAGGCCTTCGCACCTTGGCGCAGGCCCCACATGCGGTCGGTGTCCTGATCCTTGGTGGTCACCAGGATCACCGGGATGTGCTTGGTGGTGGCCTCGCGGCTCAGCGTGCGGGTGGCCTGGAACCCGTTGAGGTTCGGCATCACCACATCCATCAGCACCATGTCGGGCAGTTCGCGCTTGGCGACTTCCACGCCCGCTGCGCCGTCCTCGGCGGTGATGGATTCGTGCCCCAGTTTCTCGACGATGCGCTGGATGCCCAGCAGCTGCGACGGCGAATCGTCGACGATCAGAATCTTTGCCATGGATATCCCCAGTGTTCCCCGCCGTCGATTTTAGACGTTGTCGGTGACAACACAATGGGCTGGGAGGCCAACGGACGACGCCTGTCGCGCCGCCTGTGCCGTTCATCCCATTCGCACCAGCGTGCGTCCGAACGAATGCCCGTCCAGCATGGTGCGGAAGACCTCCGGTAGGCCGTCCAGCGTGGTTTCCCGGGTGCAGATGGTCTCGAGATGCCGCGGCTTCCAGTCGCTGGCCAAGTGCTGCCAGACCTGTTCGCGGATGTCGCGCGCGGTGCCGGCGGAGGCCACGCCGAGCAGGGAAACCCCTCGAATTATGAAGGGCATCACAGTTATGGGTAGGTCGGCGCTGGCGGCGAGGCCTGCGCTGGCGACATTGCCGTAGGGAGAGGTCTGCGCCAGCAGGCTGGACAGCATCGATCCGCCGACATTGTCGAGCCCGCCACCGAAGCGTGCCGACTCCATCGGCCGCGAGGTCGCCAGTGCGTCGCGGCCGAGGACGTCGCTGGCACCGATGGACTTGAGGTAGTGCGTGTTCTCGGGCTTGCCGCTGATGGCATGCACCTCGAAACCCGCCTTGCTGAAGATGTCGATGGCCAGCGAACCCACGCCGCCGGTGGCGCCGGTGACGGCGAGCGGGCCGAGATCCGGTGTCTGCCGGTTCTCGCGCATGCGATACAGCGCGAGCGCGGCGGTGAAGCCGGCGGTGCCGATGATCATGCTCTCGCGCAGGCTGAGTCCGCCGGGCAGGGGAATGACCCATTTCGCATCGAGCCGCGCGTATTCAGCATAGCCACCGTCGCGCGTTTCGCTGAGGCCGGAGCCCGTGACCAGCACCGCATCGCCTTCCTTGAATGCGGGATCCGTCGAGGCCACCACATGCCCGGCCACGTCGATGCCGCCGACCAACGGGAACCGTCGCAGGATCTTGCCTTCGCCGGTGCCGGCCAGTGCGTCCTTGTAGTTGACCGACGAATAGGCCGTCCTGATGACGACTTCGCCGGGATTCAGCGCATCCAGCGCGATGGTTTCGATGCCGCTGCGGTAGCCGGTGTCGTCGTTGTGGATGCGGAAGGCATTGAAGGGGAGGGAAGGCAGGGTCATGGTCTATGCACCTCTTTCATTCAAAGAATGTCGGGATAGAGATCCCGCCAAATGGAGTTTGTGGCCTCGACGAGCTGAATCTTCCAGAGGCGCTTCCATGCCTTGATGGCCTTCTCGCGCAGGACCGCAGATTCCATTTGATCGTGGACTTCATACCAGACAAGCGTATGGACGCCGTAGCGTTTAGTGAACCCGTCGGCTTGATCGTGCTTGTGCTGCCAGATGCGCCCTGGAAGATCGGACGTGACGCCGATATAGAGCGTGCCGCGCGGTCGGCTGGACAGTATGTAGACACAGGGACTCCGTTCCCTAGGCATGCAGGCTCTCCTTGGCCAGTTGACGCAAGAGAGGAGACTATAGACCCGCTTCGTCGCTCGCGGACGATTTGCAACCAGCCGTTGGTGCGCCCGCAAGTTCGTCTTGAAAGCAAGATGGGTCCCAGCATTCGCTGGGACGACGGAGGTTGGTCGATCGCAGCGGACATGCTCACCGTCATTCCAGCGAACGCTGGAATCCATTGCCTCTGGTCGCCGCCCCGCTGACAGCAAGAGGAAGATGAGTCCAAGCCTTCGCTGGAACGATGGAAGGCTCAACGCAACGACTTGCGCCGCTTCTCATCCATCCACTTGTCCGCCTGCGCCGGGCTGTACGCGCGCATCCAGCCGATCATCGCGTCGAGGTCATCGCCGTGCCACAGGTCGGCGCGCTGTTCGGGGTGCAGGAAGCGCTCTTCGACCATGCGGTCGATCATGCCCATCAGCGGGGTGTAGAAGCCTTCCACATCGAGGAACGCGCAGGGCTTGTCGCCGATGCCCAGCTGGCGCCAGGTCAGCATCTCGAACATCTCGTCGAGCGTGCCGAAGCCGCCGGGCAGGGCGACGAAGCCGTCGGACAGGTCGAACATGCGCTTCTTGCGCTCGTGCATGTTGGCGACGACTTCCAGCCTGGTCACGCCCTTGTGCGCCACTTCCCAGTTGACCAGTTGCTCGGGAATGACGCCGATCACCTCACCGCCGGCGGCGAGCACGGCGTCGGCGACGATGCCCATGAGTCCGACATTGCCGCCCCCGTAGACCAGTTGCATCCCTTCCTTGGCGATGCGGTCGCCGAGCGCGATGGCGCGTTCGGCGTAGGCGGGCTTGTTGCCGGCGTTGGAGCCGCAATAGACGCAGAGGGAACGCATGGGTCAGTCTTCCTGCAGGGTCGAGGGGGTGGCGACAGGGAATTCGATGCGGCCGCACTCCACGCTTTCAACGGTGCCGCCGCGGTAGCGCAGCGCGGAGGTCCGGCGGATACCCTGGTCGTTGGTGGTGTGCCAGAAATCGATGGCGAAACTGCCGGCAGGCGGATCGCCCTCCGGGCCGGCGGCGCTGTGGCCGCTAAGCGTGCTGTCCGGTCCGCGCTGCATGATCGCCCAGGCCTCGCGCACCTCCATGCCCGCGCTGACCAGCATGCACCGCTCGTGGGGATCGTCGTGTCGGTCGGATGGGGTCATGGCGATGCCCGCTATCGTCAGGGGAAGCAGCAAGGCGAACATGGTTTCACCTGAGGGTGGAATCCCGGAAGCAGAACGGCCCGGTAAACCGGGCCGTTCGCATCAGGCCGGTGGATCAGTTGGCCTTGTGGATCGCGCGCTTGTGCACGGCCATCGCGGCGTCGTGCACCGCTTCCGACAACGACGGGTGCGCATGGCAGATGCGGGCCAGGTCGTCCGCGGAGCCCTTGAACTCCATGGTGAGCACGCCCTCGTGCACCAGTTCCGACACGTTGGCGCCGACCAGGTGCATGCCCAGCACGCGGTCGGTTTCGGCGTCGGCGATGACCTTCACGAAGCCGGCGGACTCGGCCATCGCCACCGCGCGGCCCACCGCGGCGAACGGGAAGGAGCCGGCCTTGTAGGCCACGCCTTCGGCCTTGAGCTGCTGCTCGGTCTTGCCGACCCAGGCGATCTCGGGCGAGGTGTAGATGACCCACGGGATGGTGTCGAAGTTGACGTGGCCCGGCAGGCCGGCGATCAGCTCGGCGACCGCGATGCCTTCCTCGAAGCCCTTGTGCGCCAGCATCGGCCCACGCACGCAGTCGCCGATCGCCCATACGCCATCGACGCCGGTATGGCAGTGCGCGTCCACTTCCACCTGGCCGCGCTCGTTGAGCCTGACGCCGGTGCCGTCGGCCAGCAGGCCCTTGCTCGCAGCGCGACGGCCCACGGCGACCAGCAGCTTGTCCACGGTCAGCGTCTTCTCGCCGTCGGCGTCGCTGTAGGTGACCACGACTTCCTTCTTCTTGCCCTTGCCGGTGACCTCGGTCTTCGACACCTTGGCGCCCAGGCGGATGTCGAGGCCCTGCTTCTTGAATTCACGCGCGGCGACCTTCGACACTTCGCTGTCGGCGACGGCGAGGAAATCGGGCAGGGCTTCGAGGATGGTGACCTCGGCGCCCAGGCGCTTCCACACGCTGCCCAGCTCCAGCCCGATCACGCCGGCACCGATCACCGCGAGGCGCTTGGGGACCTCGGTGAAGTCCAGCGCGCCGACGTTGTCGACGATGGTGTCGCCGTCGAACTTCGCGAACGGCAGCTCGATGGAATCCGAGCCGGCGGCGAGGATGACGTTGGTGCCCTTGAGCTCGACCTCGCTGCCGTCGTGCTGCTTCACCTTGACGACGTTGCCCGGCTGCAGCTGGCCGAAGCCGTGATAGGCCGTCACCTTGCTGGCCTTGAACAGCTGCGCGATGCCGCCGGTGAACTGCTTCACGATGGCGTCCTTGCGGCCGACCATGGTGCCCACATCGATCTTCGCGTCCTTGACGCTGATGCCGTGCTGTTCGAACTGGTGGGTCAGGTTGTGGTACTGGTGCGAGGAATCCAGCAGTGCCTTGGACGGGATGCAGCCGACGCGCAGGCAGGTGCCGCCCAGTGCGGGCTTGCCGTCCTTGCCCAGCGCGGCGTCGATGCACGCGACCTTCATGCCCAGCTGCGCGGCACGGATGGCGGCGTGGTAGCCGGCCGGGCCGGCACCGATGACGACGACGTCGAATTGTTCAGCCATTTCAGTGTCCTTTGCCTTTTCCCTTCTCCCCTCGGGAGAAGGTGCCCGAAGGGCGGATGAGGGGCGATGGAGTGGGAGACTCCAAATCAGAGGTGAGGCTGCCGCGTTTTGTCGCGAGGCCAGAGGGCGTGACTCCGTTGCCCCTCACCCCAACCCCTCTCCCGGCGGGAGAGGGGCTCGCACTGGTCACATGCCAAGCAGCATGCGGTGCGGGTTTTCCAGCTGGTTCTTGATGTCGACTAGGAACAGCACCGCGTCCTTGCCGTCGATGATGCGGTGGTCGTAGGACAGGGCGATGTACATCATCGGCGCGGCGATCACCTGGCCGTTCTCGACGATGGCGCGGTCCTTGATGGCGTGCATGCCCAGGATGGCGCTCTGCGGCGGGTTGACGATGGGCGTGGACATCAGCGAACCGAAGGTGCCGCCGTTGGTGATGGTGAACGTGCCGCCCTGCAGGTCTTCCAAGCCCAGCTTGCCGTCGCGCGCCTTCTTGGCGTACTCGGCGATGCCCTTCTCGATGTCGCCGAAGCCCATGCGCTCGACATTGCGCAGCACCGGCGTGACCAGGCCTTTCTCGGTGGAGACGGCGATCGAGATGTCGGCGTAGCCGTGGTAGATGATGTCGTTGCCGTCGACCGAGGCATTGACGATCGGATGGCGCTGCAGCGCGTTGGCGGCGGCCTTGGCGAAGAAGCTCATGAAGCCGAGCTTGATGCCGTTGGCCTTCACGAAGTCGTCCTGCAGCTCCTTGCGCATCTCCATGACCTTCGCCAGGTTGACCTCGTTGAACGAGGTCAGCATGGCGATGGAGTTCTTGGACTGCATCAGGCGCTCGGCGATGCGCGTGCGGATGCGGGTCATCGGCACGCGCTCTTCCGGACGTGCGCCACCGGACACGCCGGAGGTCTTGCCGCTGGCGTAATTGATCAGGTCTTCTTTCGTCACCGCGCCGCGACGGCCCGTGCCTTCCACGTTCGCCGGATCGATGCCTTGGGTGACGGCGGTGAAGCGCGCGCCCGGGGGCAGCGCGTCGGCGCCGGCCGGGGCCGGCTTGGTGCTGGACGGCGCGGCGGCGTCGGCCTTGGCGGCGGCCGCCTTCGGCTGCACTTCCTCGGCGCCTGCGGCGGGCTTCTTCTCTTCCGCGGCGGGCGCGGCCGCGGCCACGGCGCCTTCCTCGATGATCGCCAGCAGCTGCTGGCTGGTCACCGTGTCGCCTTCCTTGAACTTGATTTCCTTCAGCACGCCATCGACGGGCGAGGGCACTTCCAGCACGACCTTGTCGGTTTCCAGGTCCATCAGGTTCTCGTCGCGCTTGACCGCGTCGCCGACCTTCTTGTGCCAGGCGGCGATGGTGGCATCGGAGACGGACTCGGGCAGAACCGGAACTTTGACTTCAGTGGCCATGGGATGGGACGTCCTGGTGGTGTTGTTCTAATGAGTGGGGGCTTATTCGGCGACGTTGTCGTTGCCGAGCTTGTTGACCAGTGCGTCGGCGACCAGCTTGAGCTGTTCCTCGACGTGCTCGGCGAAGTGGCCGGCGGCGGGCGAGGGCGAACGCGCGCGACCCGCGTAGTGCAGCGTCTGCTTGTCGGCCAGGCAGGCCTGCAGGTGGTGCTTGATCTGGTACCACGCACCCTGGTTCTGCGGCTCTTCCTGGCACCAGACCACCTCGGTGGCCTTGCCGTAGCGCTTCAGTTCGGCGGCCAGCTGCTCGCGCGGGAACGGGTACAGCTGTTCCACGCGCACCAGCGCCACATCGTCCTGGCCGCGCTTCTGCGCGTCTTCCAGCAGGTCGTAGTAGACCTTGCCGGAACACACGACGACACGCTTGACCTTCCTGGCGTCCGCGGCGGCGTCGGGGATCAGGTGCTGGAACTCGCCATTGGCCAGCTCATCCAGCGTGGACACGGCCAGCTTGTGGCGCAGCAGCGACTTCGGCGTCATCACCACCAGCGGCTTGCGGGTGGTCATGCGCATCTGCCGGCGCAGCATGTGGTACGCCTGTGCAGGCGTGGTCGGCACGCAGACCAGCATGTTCTCCAGCGCGCACAGCTGCAGGAAGCGCTCCAGGCGTGCGGAGCTGTGTTCCGGACCCTGGCCTTCGTAGCCGTGCGGCAGCAGCAGGGTCAGGCCGCTGATGCGGCCCCACTTGGCCTCGCCGGCGGCGATGAACTGGTCGATCACCACCTGCGCGCCGTTGGCGAAGTCGCCGAACTGCGCTTCCCAGATGCACAGGGTGTTGGGGTCGGTGGTCGAGAAACCGTATTCGAACGCCATCACCGCCTCCTCGCTGAGCAGCGAGTCGATGATGGTGGCCTGTTCCGGCTGTTCCACCAGCTGCCGCAGCGGCAGGTAGTAACTGTCGGTCTTCTGGTCGTGCAGGATCGCGTGGCGGTGGAAGAACGTGCCGCGCCCCGCGTCCTGGCCGACCAGGCGCAGGCCGTTGCCTTCGGCCAGCAGCGTCGCGTAGGCGAGGTTCTCGGCGAAGCCCCAGTCGGCCGCCTGTTCGCCCGCGGCCATCTTCACGCGGTCCTCGTAGATCTTCGCCACGCGCGGATGCAGCGCGACGCCGGCCGGGATGGTGGTGATGATCTTGGCCAGCGAATCGAGCGAGGCGCGCTTGACCCGGGTGTCGACCGGATCGCTGAGCTTGCCCGACAGGTACTTCGACCAGTCGATCGCCAGTTCGTCGCTCTTCTGCTTGGCCAGCTCGGTGGTGTATTCGCCCGAGTCCAGCTTGTTGCGGTAGGCATCGGCCAGCGCCTTGCCGCCCTCGGCCGGGATCACGCCGGCGCTTTCCAGCCTGGCCGCGTACATCTCGCGCGTGGTCGGGTGCTTGCGGATGGTCTGGTACATCACCGGCTGCGTCGCCGCCGGTTCGTCGGCCTCGTTGTGGCCGTGGCGGCGGTAGCACACCAGGTCGATCACCACGTCCTTCTTGAATTGCTGGCGGAAGTCGTACGCCATCTTCGCCACGAACACCACCGCTTCCGGATCGTCGCCGTTCACGTGGAACACGGGCGCGCCGACCATCTTGGCCACGTCGGTGCAGTACATCGTGGAGCGGGCGTCTTCCTTGTTGCTGGTGGTGAAGCCGATCTGGTTGTTGATCACCACGTGCAGCGTGCCGCCGACGGCGAAGCCGCGCGCCTGCGACATCTGGAACAGTTCCATCACCACGCCCTGGCCGGCGAACGCGGCATCGCCATGCATGATGATCGGCAACACGCTCTGGCGCTTGGCGTCGTTGCGGCGCTCCTGGCGGGAACGCACGCTGCCGGCCACGACCGGGTCGACGATTTCCAGGTGCGACGGGTTGAAGGCCAGCGCCAGGTGGACCGGGCCGCCCGGCGTCGCGATGTCGGCGGAGAAGCCCATGTGGTACTTCACGTCGCCGGCATGCGCCAGGTCGTTGTCGTGCTCGAACTTGCCCTCGAACTCGTCGAACAGCTTGCGCGGGCTCTTGCCCAGCGTGTTGACCAGGACATTGAGGCGGCCACGGTGGGCCATGCCGATCACGATGTCCTTGACGCCGCCTTCGCCGGCGCTGCGGATCATCGTGTCCATCAGCGGGATCAGCGCATCGCCGCCTTCCAGCGAGAAACGCTTCTGGCCGACGTACTTGGTGTGCAGGTAGCGTTCCAGGCCCTCGGCGGCGGTCAGGCGCTCCAGCGCACGGCGCTTGGCGTCGTCGGACAGGCCGAACTGGCCACCGGCGGTCTCCAGGCGCTGGTACAGCCACTGGCGCTGCTCGACCTCCGGGATGTGCATGAATTCCACGCCGATCGGGCCGGTGTAGGTGGCCTTCAGGCGGGCCAGCAGGTCGCGCAGCTTCATGCGCGTGTTGCCGCCGACATTGCCGGTGCTGAATTCGCTGTCCAGGTCGCGCTCGGACAGGTTGTGGAACGACAGCTCGAGGTCCGGCGGGTTGACCGGCGGGGTCAAGCCCAGCGGGTCGATCCGGGCGCCGAGATGGCCACGCGACCGGTAGGCGGTGATCAGGCGGCCCACGTTGCGCTCGCGCTCGTCGCCGCCCGTGGCCACGACATGGCCGTTGTTGGCGGCCTGGCGGGCGGCGTCGGCGATCTGCTGGATGACCACCGAATGGGGCACATCGCCGGCCTCGTGGCCCTTGAAGCCGTCGAAGTAGGCCTTCCATTTGGGGCCCACGCTGTCCGGGGAGACGAGGTACTGCTCGTACAGGTCTTCAACGTAGGAGGCGTTGCCCCCGTTGAGCTGCGAGGATTGCGCGAACTGCTTCAGGAGGTTGTCCACGATGGCGATGGCGTGCAGTGGGGTAGTCGAGGGGCGCTTGCGTCCATGCGGCGCGCTACTGCACTGACAAGGACGAAAACCGGGAAATTATACCCCCTTGCCGGGAGCGGGGCGTAACCGGATTGGACTAAAGACGCAGGCACCAGCCCCGCGAAGGCGGCCATCCCGAGGCCCGGCAGCCGGCTACAGGCCCAGTGCGCGGTACTCGCTGACCGGACGCGCACGCTCCCACATCTGGACGAATTCCGCGCGCAGCTGGCGGGCGCGGCCGGCATGGGCCAGGCCCGCTTCGCCATCGAAGCGGTTGCCCAGCGGACGGTAGTAGTAACCGTGGTCGTCGTTGGCGACGAAGGCGGCGGTGTAGGGCAGGTCGACCGGGTCCTGGACTTCGCGGAAGGCGAACACGCTGGGCAGCCGCTGGCCCAGGCCGATCAGGGGCGCCAGCGCGCGCTGCGGGGTGCCCGCATCCTGCAGCAGCAGCTGCACCTGCGCGCCGGCACGGTGCGTGGCGAAGCGCCGCAGCGCCTCGACGACGGCCGGTGCGTCCCACAGCCCCGGATCCAGCGCCCGGCTGTAGACGACCAGCGAGCGGCGTGCCTGGGTCACCACGGCCATGGTGATGGCGACGGCTTCGGCCCGATGGAGGATGCCGGTGGGCCCGGCCAGTTGCCGCCGCATGCCCTGGTGCTCGATGCCGGCCTCGAAGAACCGCGGTCCTTCCGGCACGAAACCGTGACGGGCGTAGAAGGTCTCGGCCGCGAGCTGCGCATGCAGCGAGACATCGGGCCACTGGCGCCGGCGGGCTTCATCCAGCAGCGCCACCAGCAGCGCGTCGCCGACACCGCGACCGCGCCACGCCGGCAGCACGGCCATGCGGCCGATGCGATGCTCGGGCGTCAGGCGGGCGGTGCCGATCGGCGTCCAGGCGCCATCGCGCGCCAGCACATGATGGCTGAGCGGATCCAGCGCATCCCGCTCCAGCTCGGGCGGCACCTGCTGCTCCTGCACGAACACCACGTCGCGCACCTGGTGCAGCGGCGCGGCACCGGAGGCGTAGTCGATGGCTTCGACGTGGAAGTCGCGCGTCGTGGTCATGCGTCCTCGCTCGCCGGATCGTCTTCCGGCGCAACCTGGTAGTGGCCTTGCGCGGCCAGGGCCATCACCGCGTCGCGGCCGGCGTCGCTCAATGCCCCATACGTCACCCGATCCAGGCGTTCCAGCGCCGCCAGCCGCTGGGCATCCTTCACCGGCAGCTCGTAGTCCACGCCATTGCAGAACAGGGTCGCGCCCTTGCTGCGCCGGCGCCATGCGAAGCGCGAGAACGGATGACGCAACAGCTGCGCGCCGCGCTGCAGGTCCCATTCCATCTCGATGCGCGACGGCGCGTCCGGTGCCGGCATCACGTCGCCGGAGGCGCGATAGGTGGTGATGAAGCGGCCGAACCAGTCGCCGACCTTGTCCGGATCGTTCATGCGCAGCGCATTGAGCGCCTCGACCACGCGTTCCATCGCGCGGGCATCGATCTCGTTGGGGTCCTGCGGTGCGGTCAGGTCTTCGTCGTGGTAGCGCTGCGTGTCGTCGGCATCGGCGATCAGCGTGTCCAGATAATCGCCGATCAGCTCGGCCGATGATGGCGCGCGCATGCCCACCGAGAAGGTCAGGCAGGGATTCTCGGCCACGCCGTGGTGCGGCACCAGCGGCGGCAGGTACAGCATGTCGCCCGGCGACAGCACCCACTCGTGGGTGGGATCGAACGTACGCAGCAGCTTGATCGCCACGTCGTCCTGGAAGGCGAGATCCGGCGCCGGCCTGCCCGTCGCGACGCTGGCATCGATCATCCAGCGCCGCTCGCCCTGCGCCTGCAGCAGGAACACGTCGTAATGGTCCACATGCGCGCCGACCGAACCGCCGGTCGCGGCGAAGCTGACCATGATGTCGTCCACCCGCCAGCGCGGCAGGAAGCGGAACTGTTCCAGCAGCTGGCGGACATCCGCATCCCACTTGTCCACGTCCTGCACCAGCAGGGTCCAGTCGTGGTGCGGCAGGCCGGGGAAGTCCTCTTCCTGGAACGGGCCGGTGCGCACATCCCAGACACCCGTCGTCCGGTCCAGGCTGATCAGGCGCGCCAGCACGCCTTCCTCGCAGGCCAGGCCGGCGAGATCCTCCGGCTGCACCGGCGTTTCGAAATCCGGGAAGGCGTTGCGGATCAGCAGCGGGCGCTTGTGCCAGTAGTCGCGCAGGAAGCGGTCGGCCGGCATGCCCAGGGGATGCTCGCGCGTGGCTTCGATCTCGAACGGCAGGGCGGCGGCGCGGGGGGAAATCTTCTTGGTCATGGGCTTGGTGTCGCGCGGCGCGGGGCCATGCAGGAGAGGAGGAACGCCGGCGTCACCGAGGTCGGCACGGTCGGCATTGAGGCCGGTCAGGGGCGCGCGGGCGCGGGACGGGCGGCTTCGTCGGCAAGACGCTTGTCCAACCGCTCGCTGGCCTTCTGCGCGTAGGCACGGCAGGCGCCGCGATCCACGAGAGGCGCATTCGCCCGCGGTCCGATCCGCGTCCACAGCCCGCTTGCCGAGGGATGCGGGGTGACCAGCACGTCGCAGTCCAGCGCCGCCACGCGCGCCAGGGTGGCGCGGAACGCGGCGGTGTAGCCGGGGTGCGCCGCGTCGTCGCTGTAGCGGTACACGTCGTCGGAGATCGCGGTCAGGCTGTCGGCGTAGACCATCTGATGGCAGGCATCGCCTTCGCAGGAGCGCCAGGTCCAGCTGGTGCCGCCGGGCGTGTGCCCGGGTGATGCGACGGCCTGCAGGACCAGCGGCCCGACCCGCACCACGCCGTCGTCGGCGAGCGTGACCACGCGCTCGACCGGCGCGAACGGATCCAGTACCCCGTGCTGCGGATCGCTGCGGTCGCTAGCGCCGCGCGTGAGCGTCGCGACGGCCGGTGCGCGCGCATACACCGGCGCGCCCGTGGCCTTCTGCAATTCCGCAAGACTGCCGGCGTGGTCGAAGTGCTCGTGCGAGAACACGATGGCGCGTACGTCCTGCGGCTCGAAGCCGAGCGTGCGGATGTTGGCCAGGATCTGCGGCCCGGCCTGCGGCGTGCCAGCATCGATCAGGATGTGGCCGGCATCGGAGGTCACCAGCAGCGCACTGATGCCGCAGGTGCCGACATACCAGGTGTTGCCGTACACCTTCAGCGGCGTGGCCGGGTCGTTCCAGCCGGCGTCATCGGCGCAGGCCTTGGCGTTGGGCGTGTCGGCAGCGCGTGCGGCCGTTGGAAGCGCGAGGGCAATCAAAGCGGAGAGCAAGGTGGTGCGGAGCGTCATGTGGCGATCTCGTCGTAGCCGCGGTTGACGAACTGCAGCAGGCACCAGCCGTGGCCCCAGGGATCGGCCAGGCGGACGATGCGTCCCCAGTTCGTTTCGCGGATGTCGGTTTCCTGCGCAAGACCGGCCTGCAGCGCGCGGGCGAGGGCAGGTTCAAGGGAATCCACCACCACGTCCAGGTGCACGGGCGTCCAGTGGCGGGCGTAATCGCGGGGCGCATTGGCGGCCGCGATCGAACCGGAGGGGTTCTGCAACAGGTAGATCGGCGCCTGCGCGCCCAGCAGTTCCACGCCGCCATCGCCGAAGCGACGTGCGGCGGTCAGGCCGAAGGCGGTGGTGTACAGCGCTTCGGCGGCGGGCAGGTCGGGAACGTCGATGTTGATCAGCAGGTGCATCGCCGTTCCCTCGCGTCCGCCGTTCAGATGTTCCGTGCGAGCTGTTCGGCCAGGCCCGTGTAGCTGCCCGGCGTCATGTCGCGCAGGCGCTGCTTGTCCCCGGCCGGCAGATCCAGCGATTCGACGAAGGCGCGCATCGAGTCGGCGGTGATGCCCTGGCCGCGCGTCAGCGCCTTCAGCTGTTCGTACGGATTCGGCAGGCCATGGCGGCGCATGACGGTCTGCACGGCCTCGGCCAGCACTTCCCAGGCGGTATCGAGGTCGGCGTCCAGGCGCTGCGGGTTCACTTCCAGCTTGCCCAGGCCCTTGGCCAGCGAGTCCAGCGCCACCTGCGTGTGGCCGAACGCCGTGCCCAGTGCGCGCAGCACGGTGGAGTCGGTCAGGTCGCGCTGCCAGCGGCTGATCGGCAACTTGGCGCTGAAGTGCTCGAACAGGGCGTTGGCGATGCCGAAATTGCCTTCCGCGTTCTCGAAGTCGATCGGATTGACCTTGTGCGGCATGGTGGAACTGCCCACTTCGCCTTCCTTCAGACGCTGCTTGAAGTAGCCCAGCGAAATGTAGCCCCAGATGTCGCGGGCGAGGTCGATCAGGATGGTGTTGGCGCGGCGCGCGGCATCGCCGATCTCGGCGACGTTGTCGTGCGGCTCGATCTGCGTGGTGTACGGATTGAACACCAGGCCCAGGCCTTCGACGAAGCGCTGGGCGAATGCCGGCCAGTCCACGTCGGGGTAGCTGGCCACGTGCGCGTTGTAGTTGCCGACGGCGCCGTTGATCTTGCCGGTCAGTTCGACCGCGGCGATCTGCGCGCGCTGGCGCTCGATGCGCGCCACGACATTGGCGATCTCCTTGCCCAGCGTGGTCGGCGACGCGGTCTGCCCGTGCGTGCGCGACAGCATCGGCTGCGCCGCCTGCGCGTGCGCCAGCGTGCGCAGCGTCGCGGTGACGCCATCGAGCGCGGGCAGCAGCACCTCGCGACGCGCCTGTTCCAGTATCAGGCCATAGGACAGGTTGTTGATGTCCTCGCTGGTGCAGGCGAAGTGGACGAACTCCAGCGCCGGGGCGAGTTCGGCATCGTCCTTCAGCTGCTCCTTGATGAAGTACTCCACCGCCTTGACGTCATGGTTGGTGGTGCGTTCGATCTCCTTCACGCGCGCGGCATGGGCCACGCCGAAGCCGTCGGCCAGTGCCCGCAGCTTTGCCGTGCCGGCGGCGGAGAAGGCCGGCAGCTCGGTGATGCCCGGCTCGGCCCCCAGCGCCAGCAGCCACTCCACCTCCACCTTCACGCGGGCGCGGATCAGGCCGTACTCCGAGAAGATCGGGCGCAGCGCATCGACCTTGCCGGCATAGCGGCCATCGAGCGGGGACAGGGCGAGCAGGGACGAATCCGACATGGGGGCAAGGGCGGCTGAAAGGGAGCGTTCCATTTTACCCCGGGAAGCCGGTGGACCGGCCTGGCGTATTCTTTGGTCCTCGCCAGCCACCGGCCCCGTGCCGGCGCGCACGCCCTGAATCCCCCCAGGAGACGGTCGATGACCAGCAAGAAGACGGCAGGCGCGTCCCGCCGCGCACGTACCCGGATCGAGCACGACAGCATGGGCGAATTGCGGGTGCCCGCCGATGCCTTGTGGGGCGCGCAGACGCAGCGCGCCGTGCAGAACTTCCCGATTTCCGGACGAGCGATGCCGCGCGGGTTCATCCGCGCGCTGGGGCTGGTCAAGAGCGCCGCGGCCGAGGTCAATGCCGGCCTGGGACTGCTGCCCAAGGGCATCGCCATGGCGGTGCGCAGTGCCGCACAGGCCGTCGCGTCCGGCGAGTACGACGCGCATTTTCCCATCGACGTGTACCAGACCGGGTCCGGCACCTCGTCCAACATGAACGCCAACGAGGTGATCGCCACGCTGGCGTCGCGGGCGGGCAAGGCGGCGGTCCATCCGAACGATCACGTCAACCTGGGCCAGAGCTCCAACGACGTCATCCCGACCGCGATCCGCGTGGCGGCGCAGTTGGCGGTGGTGGAAGACCTGCTGCCGGCCATCCGGCACCTGCGCAAGACCATCGATGCGCGTGGCAAGGCGCTGGGCAAGGTCGTCAAGACCGGCCGCACGCACCTGATGGATGCCATGCCGCTGACCTTCGGCCAGGAATTCTCGGCCTGGTCGGCGCAGCTGTCGTCGGCGCAGGCGCGCCTGGAGGACACCCTCAAGCGCGTGCGCCGGCTGCCGCTGGGCGGCACCGCCATCGGCACCGGCATCAATGCCGATCCCCGTTTCGGCGCACGCGTGGCGAAGGCGTTGTCCACGATGACGAAGACGCGCTTCGAAAGCGCCGCCAACACGTTCGAGGGCCTGGCCGCGCAGGACGACGCGGTGGAGCTGTCCGGCCAGCTCAGTGCGCTCGCCGTGGCGCTGACCAAGATCGCCAACGACCTGCGCTGGATGAATTCGGGCCCGTTGGCGGGCCTGGGCGAAGTGGAGCTGCCGGCCCTGCAACCGGGCAGTTCGATCATGCCGGGCAAGGTCAATCCGGTGATTCCGGAAGCCACGGTGATGGTCTGCGCGCAGGTGATGGGCTACCACACGGCGGTGACCGTCGCGGGGCAGACCGGCAATTTCCAGCTCAACGTCACGCTGCCGCTGATCGCGCACAACCTGCTCGACGGCATCCAACTGCTCGCGAACGTGTCGCGCCTGCTGGCCGACGACTGCATCGCCGGGTTGAAGGTGCGCGGCGATCGCGTGCAGGACGCACTGGAGCGCAATCCCATCCTGGTGACGGCGTTGAATCCGGTGATCGGCTACGAGAAGGGCGCGGCCATCGCCAAGCAGGCCTACAAGCAGAACCGGCCGGTGCTGGAGGTGGCGCGCGAGGTCACCGGTCTACCGGAAAAGACCCTCAAGCGACTGCTGGATCCGGCGCTGCTGGCGAAAGGCGGCATCCACGGCAAGCCGGGAGGCGGTGGCGGTTGACGACGTTGCCGCGCGTCAGTCGCGCGGCGGCCACTCGCCAGGGATCTTCATCCCGCCCAGCATCGCCAGCGCGCCCTCGCACATCCGTTGCTTCTGTTCGGGCGTTCCGGTATCCAGACGGCCCGGGCGCTGGGCCAGGGTGCGGGTGCGATACGCGGACAGCGTCTCATCCGGCCCGAATCCGGCCAGCGTCAGCAGCCGTCCGCGCTCGATCTGATCCTGATGGCCATTGACGTAGCGGAAGTAGGCCGGCGCCGCGCGTGCCAGATAGGTCGCATCGGTGGTGGCGCATTTCTCGATCAGCACCGGCACGGCGAACGTGGCGACGTAGGCGAGATGGTCCTGGACGGCCTGCTCGCGGGCGAGGTCCGGTGTGTCCGCCGCCTGTGCGCTGGATACCGTCATCGCGGCGACCATCCACATGATGCAGCGGTACTTCATGGCGGACCTCGAGGGGAGGAGGGGAGGGGCCGACGTTCTGCGCGCGACGGCGCCTCGGTCATCCTCAGGGCGAGGGCGCATCCGCCGCCGGCGCAGCGGCCGCATCGGCTTCCGCCGCCGCATCGCCCACGGTTCCGGGCGCGTCGCCCTTGACCGCCCGGCCGAGGGCGCGTCCGACCTCCTCGCCGGCCTCATGGGCGCCGGTGTGCGTGGTGCGGCACTCTTCGATGTCTTTCGGTTCCATGCCCGCGTAGGGCCGGAATGCGGGCAGCGCGGCGACCAGGTCCTGCTGGGCCTTGTACAGGGCGGGCAGGCGATCGCAGATCTTCATCGCTTCCAACTCCACCTTCCTGGCCTCCGCTTCCATCTGCTGCTCGATCTGGTCGGGATTGCCGCTGAAGATGCCCTTCACCGCGGCACCGACCGCCTTGCCCGCCAGCTTCACGCCTTCCTTGCCGGTGGCGATGCCGGCGTCGGCGATGCCGCCGAGCTCGCGGTGGTAGGCGACGAGCAGCGCACGCTGCGCGTCGGTCACCGGCACCGGCTTGCCATCGACGATGAAGTCGCCCTTCGCCGACACTTCGGCTTTCGGATGACCCGTGCTGTCGAGCTTGACGTTCTGGCCCCACAGCGCGCGGGACGAGGTCTTGTCGGCATCCGCATCGGCGCCTGGCGAGCAGGCGGCCAGCAGCACGACGGAAAACGCGATGGCGAAGGTACGGATCATGGTCATTCCTCGGGAATCAACGACGCTTGGGGATATCGATCTTGCCGTTCACGCCGTCGTGGTCGACGTCGCCGCTGCCGATCGAACGGACGGTGAGGTTGCCGGTGACATCGCGCACGTCCACGCCGCCGGAACCCACCGAGCCGACCGTGACGTTGCCGCTGATGCCGCGAAGCTCCGCACCGCCGGAACCGATGGAGCGGATCTCGACGTCGCCGCCGCCGGACAGGCGGAAGCCGCCCGAGCCGATGCTGCCGACCTGGGTCGGGCCGCGCACCTTCTCCGCGTCGACTTCGCCGGAGCCGATCGACACCACGTTGAGGCTGCCGGCGCCGTGTATATCGATCTCACCCGACCCCACCGAGGCGGCGACGAGGCCACGGATGTCGCGGCCCACGGCATGGCCGGAACCGACATCGGCGCTGAAGATGGGCGCGCCGGTGACCTCGGCTTCGCCCGAACCGACCTTCACCTGCACGGGCAGCTGATCGGGCAGGGTCGCGGTCAGGTTCATGTACGCGTAGTGGGCGCCGAAGGAGAAGCTGCTGGCATTGCCTTCTTGGTACATCCGCACGATCAGCTTGTCGCCGGCGCGTCGCTGCTCGATCTTCAACCGGTCCAGCCGGTCGGCGTGGCTGCTGCAGGCCCGGCCTTCCATCGCGGCGGGCGCGCCCGCACGGGATGCCACGGTCAGGTCATGTGGACCGACCTCGAACACCACGGTCCTGGCGTCGCCGATGTCGAGCGTCAGCTGGCGAGGGGCCTCGTGCTTGCAGTATCGGTCCGAGGCCAGCGTAGGCGCGGACAGCATCAGCAGCGCGAGCATCGGGAACGGCGTCAGGGCAGTGCGCATCGGGGGCTCCTGGCTGGGATCAGGGTCGTGTCGGGCGGGGCGGCGAGCAACAGAGCAGGGCAGCGCGCCGTCAACGCATCGCCAATTCCTGGCGGATCTCCTTCTCGCAATCCTCCACGTCGTCCATCTTCAACGTCGCGTACGGGCGGAACGCGGGCAGGCTGGCGGACAGGCGCTGCTGGCTGTCGCGCAATGCGGGCAGGCTGCGGCAGATCTGCCGCACGCCCGGTTCGACGGTCTCCAGCACGGTCTTCTCGACACGGCGCTCCAGGCTGCCGGTCATGGCGCCGACCAGCAGGCTGAGCACGCCGCGGTCCACGGCGTCCAGCGCGACCTGCGCGCTGCGCTCGCCGATGTCGATGCCGGCCTTGGCGATGTCGATCACCTGGCGACGGTAGAGCAGCAGGTCGCGACGCTGGCGGCTGTCGATGACGACCGGTTTGCCCCCGATCAGGAGGTCGCCCTGCGGCGTGATTTCCGCTTTCGGCAGCGTGGGGTCGGGTTCGCTGCGGTACTTGCCCGACGTGCCGAAGTGCACGTGTTGACCCAGCCGCAGGTTGCCGGTGTCGAGTTCACGACGGGCGGCCGCGAGTTCGACGCGGACTTCCTCGCGTGCATCGGCCAGGTCTGCGCTGATCCCGCTGCGGATGCCGGTGTCCTTGGCGATGGCGGCCGGCGCCGCCAGCGACATCAGGCCTGTGAGCAGCAGCGGTACGACGATGTGGTGGATGCGCAGGCGTTGCATGTC
Source organism: Pseudoxanthomonas sp. (assembly GCF_035999195.1). NCBI lineage: Bacteria > Pseudomonadati > Pseudomonadota > Gammaproteobacteria > Lysobacterales > Lysobacteraceae > Pseudoxanthomonas > Pseudoxanthomonas sp. Next base: position 458,062 of record NZ_DASYGY010000009.1, on the reverse strand, counting down.
CGGTTCTCCGCGTGGCGAAAGTCGAAGGGGTCCGCCGCGCTGCAGGCGGCGGGAAAACCTCAGAACGTCCATGTGCCGTTGCCGTTGGCGTCGGCGCAATCGTCCACGTCGGCCTGGTCCATGGTGGCGTAGGGTGCGAACTCGGGCACGGCGGTCGCCAGTGCCCGCTGCGCCGACAACAGGCCGGGCAGGCGGGTGCACAGTTGCGCGACCATCGGCTTGATCTTCGCCTTGGCCTGGTCGCCGACCTGCTTGCCGATATCGTCGCCGGACTGGCCGGCCAGCATGCCCTTGAGCGCGGAGGCCGCAGCGTCGATGCCGACTCGCGCGCCTTCCATGCCGATGGCCATACTGTCGCCGACCACGCCCAGCAATTCGTTGCGGTAGGCCAGCACCAGCGCCTTCTGTTCCGGCGTGGTGGCGATTGCCTTGCCCTCGATCAGCAACTCGCCGGCGGGCGTGATTTCCGCCTTCGGCAGATGCTCGGTGGTGTCGCGGTTCAGCGACAGGTTGGCGAGGGCCAGCTTCTCGCGCGCTGCGGCGATTTCCCCGCGCGCCTTTTCCATTTCCTGGCTGGCGTCGCCCAGGCTGTTGGCCGCTTCGTCCATCGCCTTGGCGACGACGCCCGTGGGCATCTTGTCCGTGTCCTTGTCGGCCGGCTGGCAGGCGGCGAGCGTCAGCACGCCGACCATCAAGAGGGGCCGCATCAGGGAAAGAGAGGTCTGCATGTCCGTGTCCTTGTCGGCGGCGGGCCGGTCGCGGCCCGCCTGAGGGAGTGGGTTTATTCGCTCTCGCGCCAGCGGCGCAGGTAGATCGCGCCGACGATCAGGGCGATGCCGATGACCGCGCCGATCCACAGGTCGGCCGAGGCGAAGGCCTGCCAGCTGCGGGTCAGGTCGATGGCATTGGCCAGGTCGTCCGGCGTATTGATCTCGGCCTGCGGGTTGGCGGCGCCGCCGGACAGGGTGGGGAACCAGGCGCCGGGAATCACGCTGGCCAGGCCGCGGTAGACCACGGTGTACCAGATCAGGTCGTGGCGGATCTCCAGGCCCGGCAGGATGTCGGTCATGCTGATGATCACGCAGGCCAGCACCGGCACCAGCACCGCCCACAGGAACGGCTTGCTGCGCGACCAGGCCGAGCAGAACATCAGCCAGCCCACCGCCGGCAGCGCCCAGAAGGCGTAGACCGGCAGCGAGGACAGCACGCCGCCGATGATGCGCAGCGGATGCGAGTGGGTGAAGATCGCGCCGCCCGCCGGCAACCCGTTGACGGTGATGGTCAGCGCCGAGATCAGCCACATCGCCAGCCCGATCAGGATGCCCACGCCGACCGCCAGCAGCGGGGCCAGCAGCAGTGCCCAGGTCAGCTTGGACAGCACCATGTGCGTGTCCGAGATCGGGAGCGACTTCCAGAACAGCACGCTGCGGTCGCGACGGTCGTCGTACAGCGTGCCCAGCGCATAGAAGAACACCACGAAGGCCAGCACCACGCAGGCCAGCATCACGCCACCCAGCAGCATGCCGTCGCCGATGCCGCCGACGATCATCTCCGCCTTGCGCGGCGCTTCATCGATGTCGAAACCGCCGCCCATCGAACCGCGTGCCGCGATGCTGCCGACGACCGCCAGGATTACGTTCAGCACTACGAAGATGCCGCCGGTGATGACCGGGGCCCAGAAGAAGCCGCCGCGGTTCTCCCAGAACTCGCGCTTCAGCAACCACGTGAACGCGCCCGGCTTGGAGGATTTGCCCAATGTCGATGTCACGGCGTTCATGCGTAGGTTCCTTTCATGATGGCGACGAACAGGTCGGCCAGGCCAGGGGTGCGGGTTTCGCCGAGGGCGGCGAGCTGTCCCTTCGGTGCGCCGTCGAACAGCAGCACGGTCTTGCCGAAGGGCAGGGCGCGCTCGTCGATGGGTTTCAGGGCGCGCGCCTGGTCCACGGCATCGCCGCTGACCAGGACTTCGGTGTAGCGTTCGGCCACGTCTTCCATCTGCGCGGTCAGCACGATCTTGCCGTCGCGGATGAACATCACGTCGGTGAGGATGTGCTCGATCTCCTCCACCTGGTGGGTGGTGACGATGATGGTCTTCTGCTCGTCGAAGTAATCCTCCAGCAGGCGCTGGTAGAACTGCTTGCGGTAGAGGATGTCCAGACCCAGCGTGGGTTCGTCCAGCACCAGCAGCTTGGCGTCGATGGCCATCACCAGCGCCAGGTGCAGCTGCACGATCATGCCCTTGGACATCTCACGCACGCGCAGGTTGGGCTTGAGCTGGGTGTTGGCGATGAAGCGCTCGCACTTGGCGCGGTCGAAGCGCGGATGGACGCCGGCGACGAAGTCGATGGCTTCCTTCACCCTCATCCAGCGCGGCAGCACGGCGACGTCGGCGATGAAGCAGACGTCCTTCATCAGTTCGTCGCGGTCCTTGCGCGGGTCCAGGCCCAGCACCTTCAGCTGGCCCTCGAACGGCGTCAGGCCCAGGATGGCCTTCAGCGCGGTGGTCTTGCCGGCCCCGTTGGGGCCGATCAGGCCGATGATCTTGCCCGCTTCGATCTCGAAACCGGTGTTGTCCAGCGCAAGCTTGTTCCGGTAAGCCTTGCGCAGGCCGTGGGCCGACACCACGGTGTTGGCGATTGCAGCATTCATCACTTGTTCCCCTTGGATTGCAGCAACTCTTCGACGGACAGGCCCAAGCGCTCGATGCGCTCGGCGACGGCCGGCCACTCTTCGGTCAGGAACCGCTCGCGCTCGCTGCCGCGAAGCTTCTTGGCGGCTTCGTCGGTGACGAACATGCCCAAGCCGCGGCGCTTTTCCACCAGCGCTTCGTCCGCCAGTTCCTGGTAGGCGCGCGAGACGGTGATCGGATTCAGCTGGTACTCCGCCGCCACCTGGCGGACGGACGGCAGCGCGTCGCCCGGCTTGAGGATGCCGTCCAGCATCATGGCGATCACGCGGTCCTTCAACTGACGGTAGATGGGAGCACCGTCGCTCCATTGGATGGGCGCCATGGCTCAGCTCCTCGGACGCAGGGATTGGCCGAAGGAGAAGTACGGCATGGCCAGGGAGGCCCGCGCACGACGCTTGTGCTGGGTGGGTTCCGGTGCGCCGTCGTCGCCGGTGATCTCGCGGACGTCGGACTCTAGCGCGCCCACCAGCGCGCCCGGGTCCACCTCGGAGGTGCGGGCGCCGGACACGGCGGCCAGGGCACCGGCCGCCAGCAGCAGGCCGCCGACGGCCAGGCTGGGCAGGGTGTGGGTGAGTCTCTGGTTCATGGCATCTCCCCGTGAGTTGGGTGAGTGGTGATGTATTCAACTATAACACCAAAACACGGGCCGTCAACTCCCTCGCAGGGTTTTGTCACCCAACTGAAGGCATACTTGTCATGTTCGTACTAGTGGAGTCCGTCGTGAAGTCCAGGTCATTGAAATTGTTCGCTTTTGTCGCGCTTCTCGGGGTATCGGCCGCGGCCCTGGCCGCCGGCCTGCTGGATGTCAGCTATCGCCCGCTGGCGGGCAAGGCCCCGGTCAACCTGAAGGAACGCTATGCCGGCCAGGTGCTCCTGGTCGTCAATACCGCCAGCAAGTGCGGCTACACGCCGCAGTACGAGGGGCTGGAAGCGCTGCATCAACGGTATGCGTCCCGGGGATTCGCCGTGCTCGGTTTTCCCTCCAACGACTTCAGGGGCCAGGAGCCGGGCAGCGAAAAGGAAATCCAGGAGTTCTGCACGCTGACCTATGGCGTGAAGTTCCCCATGTTCGAGAAGGTCGCGGTGACCGGCGACAAGGCGACGCCGCTGTATGCAGCGCTCACGAAAGCGACGGGCACCGCACCGGGCTGGAACTTCCACAAGTACCTGATCGGCAGGGATGGACGCGTGGTGGCCAACTTCCCCAGCAAGGTCTCGCCGGACGACCCTGCCGTGGTCGCCGCGATCGAGCGCGAACTCAAGGCGCCGCGCGCCACGCGTTGATGCAGTGCCTTCGCGGCGGGCGGGCGTGCCACAATATCGGTTTGGCGCCGCCATCGCGGCGCAGGTTCCAGGAGCAGAAAGGATGAAGCGGTCGGTCCGCGGCGCAGCCGTGTTGTTGGCAATCTCGTTTTCGATGCTGGGAGGCAGCGTGTCTGCACAGGAAAAAGCCGCGCTGGTGTCCGAGCGCGACAAGGTGAGCTACGCCATCGGCGTGGACGTGGGCAATTCGCTGCAGCCGGTCGGGCCGTTCATGGACCTAGACGCGTTCCAGCGGGCCATCGGCGATACGTTCGCCGGCAAGCCGAAGGCGATGAACGAACAGGAAGCGCAGGCCACCGACCAGCTGCTCCGCCTCAACATCGCCGTGGCCGACGGCCAGCCGATCCCCGGCATGCCGCCGGGCAGCACGCCGCCGCCGGTGGACAAGGCCAAGGTCGGCGTCTTCCTCGGCACCTATGTGATCGGCCCGTCACTGGCGCCGTTCAAGGACGAGATCGACGTCGCCGTCCTGACGCAGGCGGTGAAGGCCGTCGCCACCGGGAGCGGCACGCCGCTGCTGACGCTGGAACAGGCGCAGGCCGAGATGCAGGCCTACATGGCCAAGCGCCAGGCCGGTGCCGCACAGCGCAACCGCGACGAGGGCGCCAAGTTCCTCGCCGAGAACAAGACCAAGCCCGGCGTGGTGACCACGCAGTCCGGCCTGCAGTACATGGTGCTGCGCCAGGGCAATGGCCAGCGTCCGATGCCGACCAGCCGCGTGCGCGTCAACTACGAAGGCAAGCTGCTCAACGGCGACGTCTTCGACAGCTCCTACGCGCGCGGCGAGCCGGCCGAGTTCGGCCTGAACCAGGTGATCGCGGGCTGGACCGAAGGCGTGGCGCTGATGCCGGTGGGCGCGAAGTACCGCTTCTGGATCCCGTCCAACCTGGCCTACGGCCCCAACGGCGCGCCGGGCGGCAAGATCGGGCCGGACGCGACGCTGACGTTCGATGTCGAGCTGATGGGCGTGCTGCAGTAATCCGCATCGCGGTGTCCGGCGTTGAACTCTCACTGATGGAAATGGGCTGATGCGTGTAGCGATTTTCGGTACCGGGTACGTGGGCCTGGTGACCGGCACCTGCCTGGCGGAAGTGGGGCACGATGTGGTCTGTGTCGACATCGATCCGATCAAGGTCGAGGGCCTGAACAACGGCATCGTGCCGATCTACGAGCCGGGCCTGTCGCCGATGGTGAAGGCCAACCACGCGGCCGGGCGCTTGCGCTTCACCACCGACGCGGCGCAGGCGATCGCCCATGGCGAGATCGTGTTCATCGCCGTCGGCACGCCGCCGGACGAGGACGGCAGCGCGGACCTGCAGTACGTGCTGGCCGTCGCCCGCACCATCGGGCGGAACCTCGAGCGCGGCTGCACGGTGGTCAACAAGTCCACCGTGCCGGTGGGTACCGCGGACAAGGTGCGCGCCGCCATCCAGGCGGAACTCGCCACGCGGGGCGTGGATGTCGCCTTCGACGTCGTGTCCAATCCCGAGTTCCTCAAGGAGGGCGATGCGGTCAACGACTGCATGCGGCCGGACCGCATCGTCGTGGGCGCGTCCAGCCCGCAGGCGGTGGAGAAGCTGCGCCGCCTGTACGCGCCGTTCAACCGCAACCACGAGCGCATCGTGGTGATGGACGTTCGCTCGGCCGAGCTGACCAAGTACGCGGCCAACGCCATGCTGGCCACGAAGATCAGCTTCATGAACGAGATCGCGAACATCGCCGAGCGCGTCGGTGCCGATGTCGAGCACGTCCGCCAGGGCATCGGGTCGGACCCGCGCATCGGCTGGCACTTCATCTATCCCGGCGCCGGCTACGGCGGCTCGTGTTTTCCCAAGGACGTGCAGGCGCTGGCCCGCACCGCCCAGCAGCATGGCTATGCGCCCGCCTTGCTGGAGGCGGTGGAAGCGGTCAACGAGCGGCAGAAAGGCCATCTGTTCGAACTGATCCAGCAGCACTACGACCGGGGCGAGGATGAAGGCATCCGCGGCAAGACTTTCGCGGTGTGGGGTTTGTCGTTCAAGCCCAACACCGACGACATGCGTGCAGCGAGCAGCCGCCGGCTGCTGGCCGAGCTGTGGGACGCCGGCGCCCGCGTGCGCGCCTACGACCCGGAAGCGCGCGCGGAAGCGGCGCGCATCTTCGGCGAGCGCGAAGACCTGGTGCTGTGCGACGACGCGCGTGCCGCCACCGAAGGCGCGGACGCGCTGGTGGTCGTGACCGAGTGGAAGCAGTTCCGCAGCCCCGATTTCGCGCGCCTGCACGAGACGCTCGGCGACGCGGTGATCTTCGACGGACGCAACCTGTACGACCCTGCCGAGGTCGAGGCCGCCGGCCTGGCCTATTACGGGATCGGCCGCGGGAGGTCCGTGCGTGCAGACTGACCTGCCATTGTCCGGCGACGCGCTGGAGCGTCGCCTGGTGGAACTGGAGACCCGGCTGGCGTTCCAGGAGCATTCGCTCAACGAGATGAGCGAAGCCCTGGCCGATGCGCGCGCGGAGAACGAACGGACCGCCCGCCTGCTGCGCCACATGGTGGAAGAACTCGGCAAGGTGCGCACCGCACTGTACGAGGATCCCGCCAGCGAGCCGCCCCCGCCGCATTATTGATACGCTTGCCGGACGGCAGTCCCCCGCGAAAGACCGATGACCGATTCACTCCGTGACCAGCTGCTCGGCCTGGGCTTCAAGCCTGCGCCCAAGCCAGAACGCAAGCCCGAACGCCGTCCCGACCCGCGCCGCGACGCGCACAAGCCCGCCGGCAAGGGCACCGCGCAGCCGAAACCGGGGCAGGGCGGCAAGCCGCGTCCACCGCACGGTGCGCCACGTCCCAAGCGCAGCCAGGAAGACATCGACCTGGCCAAGGCGTACGCGATACGTGCGCAGCGCGAGAAGGACGAGCGCATCGAGGCCGAGCGCATCAAGCAGGAAGAGGCGCGCGTTCGCCGCGAGGCCAAGGCGGCGCTCGAGGCCTTCCTGAAGGACAAGGCACTCAACGACGCCGATGCGGATATCGCGCGTCACTTCCCATACGGCGGCAAGATCAAGCGCATCTACGTCAACGCGGCGCAGCTGAAGGCCCTGAACGCCGGTGAGCTGGGCGTGGTCCAGCAGAATGGCCGCTACCTGCTGGTGACGGCCGCCGTGCTGGCGGAAGCGGAAACCATCTTCGCCCCCGCCATCGCGCTGAAAGTCGATCCTGACGCGCCGGCGGCAGACGATCCCTACGCCGATCCCCAGTACCAGGTGCCCGACGACCTGGTGTGGTGACGATGCCCGGCCGGCCACGGCTCTGCCTGTTGCCGGGGCTGGACGGGACCGGGCGCCTGTACGCGCCCTTGTCGGCCGAACTGGCGGACGTGGCCGAGGTGGATGTGCTGTCCTACGACGGCACGCGGTTCCAGGACTATCCTTCGCTCGCCGATACGCTTGCGCAGTCGGTGCGGCGGCAGGGTGATGTGGTGCTCGTGGCGGAATCCTTCGCGGGACCGCTGGGCGTCCTGCTTGCCCATCGCCATCCCGACCGGATCCGGGCCCTGGTGATGGCGGCGAGTTTCGTCCGCTCCCCGCTGCCCTTTACCAGGATCGGCGCGGCCATCCTGCAGCGCGTGCCCGCCGTGGCTCCGCCGCTGTTCGCCCTGGAACGCGTGCTCGCAGGCAGCGGCCTGCCGCCCACGTTGCATGCGGAGTTCGATGCGATCGTGCGCAGCATTCCGCTGCAGGTATTGCGTCAGCGCGCCCTGGCCGCGCTGCGCGTGGATGTCAGGGAACACCTGGCGTCGCTGGACATGCCGGTGCTGTATCTGCAGGCCAGGCACGACAGGCTGATCCGGCCATCGGCCGGCCGTGAGGTGCTGCGGCTCGCGCGGCAGGCACGCCACGCCGTGATCGATGCACCGCATTTCCTGTTCCAGATGGCGCCACGCGCCGCCGCTGCGGGCATCCGGACGTTCCTGGGCGAGATCGGGGCGCGCGCTCCGAGCTAGGCCGGCGAGGGCTCCCGGACCAGCCAGCGCCAGACGATGGCGGCGGCGATCAACGCGATGCCCGACGAGCAGAGGAAAGCGGTTTCACCGCCGAAGCGCCACAGCTGTCCGGCCAGCAGGGCGCCGCACACGCCGCCGACGCCGGACGACAACCCGTAGAACACCCCTTGCCCGTGGCCGTTCATCCGCCCGGGGAAGAAGCGCACCAGCAACTGCATGGCGGCGGCGAAGAAGGCGCCGAAATTGAGCGCGTGGGTCAGCTGGGCGAGCACCATCACCGGCATGTTGTCGGGGAACAGCGCGGTGACCAGCCAGCGCAGCGAAGCGCTGAGCAGCGCGATCATCAGCACGCGGCTGGCATCCCAGCGCCGGAAGATGCGGCTGGACAGGAAGAACACGCCGATTTCCGCCAGCACGCCCACGGTCCACAGCACGCCCTGGGTGGCGGTCGGATAGCCGTGCTCGGACAGGTAGATCGAGAAGAACGTGTAGAACGGCCCGAACGATATCTGGATCAGGAAGGCCGCGACGAAGAACGCGATCACCTGCGGCTTCCGCAGGCGGGCGCGGAAACTGTCGTCCGCCGCGTGCGCCGGCACGGTGGGCTCGTGCGCATAGCGGTTGGCCAGCGCTGATGCCAGCACGCCGACGAGGACCGGCAGCATCAGCCAGGGAAGCGACCCCACGCCCAGGCGCCGCTCGTCGATCAGCCAGCCGAACGATGCCACCACCACGATGAAGCCGATCGATCCCCATACCCGGATCAGGCCGTAGCGATCGCTGCGCGCGCCGAGGTGCGACATCGTGATCGATTCGAACTGCGGCATCACGGCGTTGTAGGCGAAGCAGAAGCCCAGCATCACCGCGAACAGGCCCGCGTGCTCCAGCGGCAACAGGAACAGCGCGAAGCAGCCCAGCGCCAGCGCACACCCCCGATGCAACCACCGGATCGGATGCCCGGAACGGGCGGCCAGCGTGGTCCACAGGCTCGGCGACACGATGCGGGTCGCATACCACAGGCTCATCAACACGCTGATCGCCGCAACGCCCAGCCCGCGCGACTCCAGGTACAGGCTCCAGTAGGGCGTGAACGCACCCAGCGCGGCGTAGTAGAAGAAGTAGAAGCTGGACAGGCGCGCGGCGGGGTAGGGATGCGAAGGGACGGCGCCGGGCGATGTCATGGCGCATTGTAGCGGTGGGTGATGTCGGTCGAGCCGCGACCGGGTCTGCGGGAGGTGTGGTTTGCGGGAGCGGGTCGCGAGCTCTGGTGGTTTTGTGATGGTCACCAGACGACGTGAGTCGTGCGCATGGCGCACGCTACGGTCTGCATCGCGCGCTCGGCCCGTCAGGACGGCCGTCCTTGCCCGTCATTCCAGCGGAAGCTGGAATCCATTGCCCGGTGCAGGCCTGGTGTTCATCGCACAGGCAAGATGGATCCCATCGTTCGCTGGGGCGACCGAGGATTTGTCCACACTTCAGAAGCGAACGGGATCGCGACGGTTCGCCCTCACCCCTTGCCCGCTCCCGGCGGGAGAGGGGGAGCTGGTGCCATGCGGGTTCGGCTTCGGGAGGCGTGCTTGCGTCCGTGACGTTGAGGGGTCCGGTGAGTTTCTTTACTCGGGGTCGTAATCGAGGTTGGACGCCAGCCAGCGTTCCACCTGCGCCAGCTCGACGCCCTTGCGCCTGGCGTAGTCCGCGGCCTGTTCCTTGGAAACGCGACCGACGACGAAGTACTGGCTCTGCGGATGGCTGAAGTAGTAGCCGGACACCGCTGCCGTCGGCAGCATCGCGAAGCTTTCGGTGAGCGACATGCCGGCGTTGCCGGGTGCGTCGAGCAGGCGGAACAGCGTGTCCTTCTCGCTGTGCTCAGGACAGGCCGGATAGCCGGGGGCGGGGCGGATGCCGACGTACTGCTCGGCGATCAGCGCATCGTTGTCCAGCACCTCGTCCGGGGCGTAGCCCCAGAACTCCTTGCGCACGCGCTGGTGCAGGCTTTCGGCCAGCGCTTCGGCCAGCCGATCGGCCAATGCCTTGAGCAGAATGGCGTTGTAGTCGTCGTGGTCGGCCTCGAAACGGGCGACATGCCGGTCGATGCCGATCCCCGCGGTGACCGCGAACATCCCGATCCAGTCCTGCTTGCCGGAGTCCTTGGGCGCAATGAAATCGGCCAGGCAGAAGTCCGGACGCTCGACCGGCTTGTCGACCTGCTGGCGCAGGAAGTGCAGCAGCGTTCTGCCTCCTCCCCCGCTTGCGGGGGAGGATTGAGGTGGGGGCGAGCCCATCGCGTTGCCCCCATCCCAACCTTCCCCCGCAAGCGAAGGAAGGGGCTGAATCTCCACGTCATCCCCCACGCTGTTCGCCGGCCACAGACCGAAGACCGCCTTCGCCGTCAGCCACTTCTCCGACACGATGCGGTCCAGCATCGCCCGCGCATCGCGGTAGAGCTCGCTGGCCTGGGGGCCGACGACCTCGTCGGTCAGGATCGCCGGGTACTTGCCGAACAGTTCCCAGGCGTTGAAGAACGGCGTCCAGTCGATGCAGTCCACCAGCTCGGCGAGCGGGTAGTCGTCGAACACATGCAGGCCGGGGTGCTTCGGCACCGGCGGGGTGTAGGCATCCCAACCACCATCGAACTTCTGCGCGCGCGCCTTTTCCAGGGACACCAGCCGCTTGGCATCGCCGCGGTTGCGGTGGCGTTCGCGGATCTCGGCATAGTCGGCGTCGTTGGCGGCGACGAACGCCGCACGCATGTCGCGCGAGATCAGCGACTGCGCCACGCCGACCGCACGCGACGCATCCTTCACCCATACGGTCGGCGCGTCGTAGTGCGGGTCGATCTTCAGCGCCGTATGCGCGCGCGAGGTGGTGGCGCCGCCGATCAGCAGCGGCATCTCGAAGCCCTGGCGCTGCATCTCGCGCGCCACATGCGTCATTTCCTCCAGCGACGGCGTGATCAGCCCGGACAGGCCGATCAGGTCGGCGTTCTCGGCGCGCGCGGTGTCCAGGATCTTCTGCGTGGGCACCATCACGCCCAGGTCCACCACGTCGAAGTTGTTGCACGCCAGCACCACGCCGACGATGTTCTTGCCGATATCGTGCACGTCGCCCTTGACCGTGGCCATGACGATCTTGCCGTTGGACTTGCCCACGTCGCCGGTGCGCAGCTTTTCCGCCTCGATGAAGGGCAGCAGGTAGGCCACCGCCTTCTTCATCACGCGCGCGGACTTGACCACCTGCGGCAGGAACATCTTGCCGGCACCGAACAGGTCGCCGACCACGTTCATGCCGTCCATCAGCGGACCTTCGATCACGTCCAGCGGACGCGAGGCCTGCTGCCGCGCCTCCTCGGTGTCCTGGTCGACGAACGCATCGATGCCGTGCACCAGCGCATGCGCCAGGCGTTCGCGGACCGGCCTCTCGCGCCAGGCCAGGTTCTCCGCCTGCGCCTCGCCCTTCCTGCCCTTGTAGCGGTCGGCGATTTCCAGCAGCCGCTCGGTGGAATCCTTGCGGCGGTTGAGGATCACGTCCTCGACGCGCTCGCGCAGGTCGGCGTCCAGGTCGTCGTAGACCGGCAGGCCGCCGGCGTTGACGATGCCCATGTCCATGCCGGCCTGGATGGCGTGGTACAGGAAGACGGAATGGATCGCGGCGCGCACGGGCTCGTTGCCGCGGAAGGAGAACGACACGTTCGAGACGCCGCCGGACACGTGGCAATGCGGCAGCGTCCGCTTGATGATGCGCGTCGCTTCGATGAAGTCCACCGCGTAGTTGTCGTGCTCCTCGATGCCGGTGGCCACGGCGAAGATGTTGGGGTCGAAGATGATGTCTTCCGGCGGGAAGCCGACCTCTTCGGTCAGGATGCGGTAGGCGCGTGTGCAGATTTCCACCTTGCGCGCGCAGGTATCCGCCTGGCCGGTCTCGTCGAAGGCCATGACCACGGCCGCGGCACCGTAGCGCAGCACCTTGCGGGCCTGCTCGACGAAGGCGGCTTCGCCTTCCTTCAGCGAGATGGAGTTGACCACGCCCTTGCCCTGCAGGCATTTCAGGCCGGTTTCGATGACGCTCCACTTCGACGAGTCCACCATCACCGGGATGCGGGCGATGTCCGGTTCCGAGGCGATCAGGTTGAGGAAACGGTGCATCGCCTTCTCGGAATCGATCAGGCCCTCGTCCATGTTGACGTCGAGGATCTGCGCCCCGTTGGCGACCTGCTGCCGCGCGACTTCCACGGCCTCCTCGTAGCGCTCTTCCTTGATCAGCTTGCGGAACTGCGCGCTGCCGGTGACGTTGGTGCGCTCGCCCACGTTGACGAACAGCAGGTCCGGGGTGATGACCAGCGGCTCCAGGCCGGACAGGCGGGTATGGCGCGCGGCGCCGGTCATGCGGCCTGCTCCAGGCGGGCGGGCACCTTGCGCGGCGGAATGCCCGCGACCGCCTCGGCGATCGCCCTGATGTGCGGCGGCGTGGTGCCGCAGCAGCCACCGACCAGATTGAGCAGGCCCGACTCGGCGAATTCCTTCAGCGTGGCCGCCATCTCCTCGGGCGTCTCGTCGTACTCGCCGAAGGCGTTGGGCAGGCCGGCGTTGGGATGCGCGCTGACATAGGCGTCGGCGACGGTCGCCAGCGTCTCCACATGCTCGCGCAGGTCCTTGGCCCCGAGTGCGCAATTGAGCCCGATCGACAGCGGACGGCTGTGCGCCACCGAGGTGTAGAACGCCTCGGCCGTCTGGCCCGACAACGTGCGCCCGGAGGCATCGGTGATGGTGCCGGAGATCATCACCGGCAGGCGGCCGCCGCGCGCATCGAAGACTTCCTCGATCGCGTACAGCGCCGCCTTGGCGTTGAGCGTGTCGAAGATGGTCTCCACCATCAGCGTATCGGCGCCGCCGTCGATCAGGCCTTCGATGGCCTCGCGGTAGGTGCTGCGGAGTTCGTCGAAGCTGGTGTTGCGATAGCCGGGGTCGTTGACGTCGGGGCTGATCGAGGCGGTGCGGCTGGTCGGCCCGAGCACGCCGATCACGAAGCGCGGCTTGTCCGGCGTGGCCGCCTCGGCCGCATCGCAGCACTCCCGCGCGACGCGGGCGCCGGCCTTGTTCAGTTCGTACACCAGGTGTTCGAGGTGGTAGTCCGCCTGGCTGATCGAAGTGGCATTGAAGGTGTTGGTTTCGATCAGGTCGGCGCCGGCTTCCAGATACGCGGTGTGCACGCCGGCGATCACCTCCGGCTTGGTCAGCAGCAGCAGATCGTTGTTACCCTTCAGGTCATGGCCGCAACCGGGGCCGTGCGTGTGCGGATGCTCGGCATCGCAGCCGTCGGCGAAACGCTGCCCGCGATAGTCCGCCTCCTGCAGGTCGTGCTTCTGGATCATCGTGCCCATCGCGCCGTCGATGATGAGGATGCGCTGGGCCAGTGCTTCTTCCAGCCGCCGTTCGCGCTCGGGCTTCAGCCAGGGCAGGGGCTTCATGGCTTCACCGCCGTCAGGGAGATGACTTCGAAATGCGGAGGGCGGCGCTCGCGCGTGACCGTTTCGGCGTTGGCGATCTCCAGCCCGGCCTTCTCGGCGAACTTGCGCAGTTCCTTCTCCGAGAACCCCAGGTTCACGTGTCCGTAAGCCTCCACCACCGATCTGTGCTCGTGCTTGCCCAGGCTGCTGAGCAGCAGGCGGCCGCCGTGGCGCAGCACGCGCGCGGCCTCCGCGACGGCCTGCGCGGGCTTGGTGGAATAGGTCAGCGCATGCATCAGCACGACCAGGTCGAAGCTGGCGTCCTTGAAGGGCAGCGCATGCATGTCGCCCTCGCGGACTTCCACGTTCGGGAAGCGGCGCAGGCGCTCGCCCGCGGCGGCCACCACGCGGCTGCTGGTGTCGATGCAGACATAGCGCTTGGCGTGCGGCGACAGCAGTTCGGCCAGCACGCCGTCGCCGGACGCGATGTCCAGCACGTCACCGGTTTCCAGCAGGGGCAGGGCGGTGCGGGCCAGTGCTTCCCACGTCCGTCCGGGCGAGTAGTGGCGCTCCATGTCGCCGGCCACGCTGTCGGCCCAGTTCTGGTCGGCGGCGCGGTTCGCCAACACCGCGGCGATGCGTTCCGCGTCCTGGCGCAGCAGCGGATCGTCGCTGCCGTCGCGCAGGCTGCGCCACAATTCGCGCTGCACGCTGTCGAGATTGTCCTCGTCGAAGCGGTAGTACGCCGACACGCCGGCGCGCCGGTCGCGCGCCAGCCCGGCCTCCTTGAGCTTGGCCAGGTGCGTGGATACGCGCGGCTGCGCCAGCTGCGTGATGGCCGACAGTTCGGCGACGGTCAGTTCCTCGCGTGCCAGCAGCGCCAGCAGGCGCACGCGGGTGGCGTCGGCAAAGACTTTGAGCCGGGTCGACCAGGCTTCCAGATCCATAAATATCTCACTATCGCGATATAGAGATATTTTGGCTGGGGCCGCCCGATGCGGTCAACCCATGGCATACGCCTGCGCATGGCCGCGGGTTACAATTGGTATCTAGTTATCTGGTCGAGGGGTACCCGTGGACTTCGCATTCACCGAAGAGCAGTTGATGATCCAGGACGTGGCGCGCCGGATCGCCCAGGAAAAGATCGGCCCGAGCGCCGAGCATCACGACAGGACCGGCGAGTTCCCGCTGGAGAACATCCGCCTGCTCGGCGAGAACGGCCTGATGGGTATCGAGGTGCCGGCCGAGTACGGCGGCGCCGGCATGGACCCGGTCGCCTACGTGCTGGCGATGATCGAGATCGCCGCCGCCGACGCGGCGCATTCCACCATTGTTTCGGTCAACAACTCGCTGTTCTGCAACGGCATCCTGACCTTCGGCACCGAGGAACAGAAGCAGACCTACGTGCGCGCCATCGCCGAAGGCCGCGAGATCGGTGCGTTCGCGCTGACCGAGCCGCAGTCCGGCTCCGACGCCACCGCGATGCGCTGCCGCGCCGTGAAGCAGGCCGACGGCAGCTTCGTCATCAACGGCAAGAAGAGCTGGATCACCTCGGGGCCGGTGGCGAAGTACATCGTGCTGTTCGCCATGAGCGAGCCGGACAAGGGCGCGCGCGGCATCACCGCCTTCATGATCGACACCGAGAAGGCCGGCTTCCATCGCGGCAAGACCGAGCCGAAGCTGGGCATCCGTGCCTCGGCGACCTGCGAGATCGAGTTCACCGACTATGTCGCCACGGCGGACACGGTGCTGGGCAAGGAAGGCGAGGGCTTCAAGATCGCCATGAGCGTGCTGGACGCCGGCCGCATCGGCATCGCCAGCCAGGCCATCGGTATCGCCCGCGCCGCCTACGAGGCGACCATCGCCTACGTGAAGGACCGCAAGGCTTTCGGCGCGCCGATCGGCACCTTCCAGATGACCCAGGCGAAGATCGCCGACATGAAGTGCAAGCTGGACGCCGCCACGCTGCTGACCCTGCGCGCCGCGTGGGTGAAGGGCCAGGGCCAGCGCTTCAGCAACGAGGCGGCGATGGCCAAGCTGTTCGCCTCCGAGGCGGCGATGTGGATCACCCACCAGGCGCTGCAGATCCATGGCGGCATGGGGTACTCGAAGGAAATGCCGATCGAGCGTTATTTCCGCGACGCCAAGATCACCGAGATCTACGAAGGCACCAGCGAGATCCAGCGTCTGGTGATCGCGCGCAACGAGACCGGCCTGCGCTGAGCCGTGCGTTGCCCTGGTCGAATTGAGAACGCCGCCGCAAGGCGGCGTTCTTCGTTGCGGGACGCGGTTCTCGCGACCCCCGTCTTTCGTCACGGGACCGCCGGGACGGGGTCGGCTAGAGTGGCCCGATGCGGGGGTCCGTCCCCCGTTTCCCTCCTGGAGACCCCGATGCGCAAAACCCTGATCGTCTGTGCCCTCACCCTGGCCCTGGCCGCCTGCGACAAGGGCAATGCCCCCGCAGCCGGCGCGGCCGCCGATGCCCCGGCTCCGGTCGCGTCCGCCGCCGATATCGCCGCCGAGAGCAAGCGGCTGAACGAGTGGTTCGAGAAGAAGTACGAGGAGCAGCTGAAGTTCAGCCCCATCCAGCTGACGTTCCAGGGCCGCAAGGACCTGTACGACCAGGTCGACGACATGTCCGAGCAGGCCCAGCGCGACCAGGTCGCCTGGCAGAAGGCCAGCGTCGAGGAGATGGAAAAGTCGTTCGACTACGCCAAGCTCGACGACGAAACCAAGTTCTCCTACGACCTGTGGAAGCTGCAGTACGAGAACGCGCGCGATGGCCTGCCGTTCCTGCTGGACGGCTACGCGTTCGACCAGATGAACGGTGCGCAGGGTTTCTGGCCGACGTTCCTGATCAGCTTCCACAAGGTCGAGGAAGAGTCCGACTACACCGCCTACATCGCCCGCCTCAAGGCGACCCAGCGCGCGTTCGACCAACTGCTCGAGCGCGCGCGCGCGTCGGCCGCGCAGGGCGTGCGTCCGCCGAAGTTCGCCTATGAAGGCGTGATCGACCAGGCGAAGAAGGTCGTCGCCGGCGCGCCGTTCTCGGCCGGCAAGGATTCGGCGATCTGGGCCGACGCCCAGGCCAAGGCCGACGCGCTGGTGAAGGCGGGCAAGATCGACGCCGCCCGCGCCACCGCCCTGAAGGACGAGGCGCGCAAGGCGCTGCTGGAACAGTTCAAGCCGGCCTACGACCGCGTGATCGCGTGGAGCGAGGAAGAACTGCCGAAGGCCGCCGTCAACGCCACCGGCGTGGGCACGACCCACAAGAACGGCAAGGCGTACTACGAGTACCAGCTGCGGCAGATGACGACCACCGGCATGACCGCCGAGGAGATCCACGCGCTGGGCCTGAAGGAAGTCGAGCGCATCAAGGGCGAGATGACCGCGCTGAAGGACAAGGTCGGTTTCCAAGGCGACCTGGATGCGTTCTTCACCTTCATCGACACCGACAAGCAGTTCAAGTATCCCAACACCGACGCCGGCCGCCAGGCCTACATCGACGACGCCACGCGCGCCATCGACAACATCAAGAAGGTGCTGCCGGAGTACTTCGGCCTGCTGCCCAAGGCCGACCTGGTGGTCAAGCGCGTCGAGCCGTTCCGCGAACAGGACGGCGCCGCTCAGCATTACTTCCCGGGCACGCCGGACGGCGCGCGGCCGGGCGTGTACTACGCGCACCTGTCCGACATGGACGCCATGCCGAAGCCGGAGCTGGAGGTCATCGCGTACCACGAGGGCCTGCCGGGCCACCACATGCAGATCTCCATCGCGCAGGAACTGACCGGCGTGCCGAAGTTCCGCACGCAGTACGGCGTGACCGCCTACGCGGAAGGCTGGGGCCTGTACTCGGAATGGCTGGCCAAGGAAATGCCGGGCACCTACCAGGATCCGTATTCCGAATTCGGCCGCCTGAGCTCGGAGATGTGGCGCGCGATCCGCCTGGTAGTGGATACCGGCCTGCATGCGAAGAGCTGGACGGAGGAGCAGGCGGTGGAGTATTTCGACGCCAACAGCGCCGTGCCGCGCGCGGCGATCGAATCGGAAATCAAGCGCTACCTGATCATGCCGGGCCAGGCCACGGCCTACAAGATCGGCATGATCAAGATCCAGGAACTGCGCAGGAAGGCCGAGACCGAACTGGGCGACAGGTTCGACATCAAGGGCTTCCACGACACCGTGCTGGGCGGCGGTGCGCTGCCGCTCACGTTGCTGGAGCGTCGCGTGGACCAGTGGATCGCGAAGCTGAAGGCGGAGAAGGCGGCCTGACGTCCGATCCCTGCCAGGTATCACCGGGAACCCCGGCCTCGTGCCGGGGTTCTTCTTTTCCGGTTCAGTGCGCCTTGGTCAGTAGGTCGAGGTTCGCCGGCAGCCAGGCATCGAGTGCGGTCGGCGCCCGGCCCGTGAGCTGGCGGTAATCGTTCGTGACCTCACCGAGATCGCCGGCCGCGGTCGCAGCGTCGAACGAGGCGAACACCCCGGCCAGCACCGGCGGGAAGCCGTGTGCTTTCAGGCCGTCGCTCAGTTGCTCAGCAGTGATGTCGACCACAGCCAACGGTTTGCCGGTCAGGGCGGACACGTGGCGGGCGACGTCGCGTGCGGACCATGCCTGTTCGCCGGTCAGGGTGAGGATCCGGTTCGACGTATCGTCGGAGGCCAGCACGACCGCAGCGGCGCGGGCCAGATCGTCGCGGGCGATGTAGGCGATGCGTCCGTTGCCGGCGGCCGAGGCCCATTCGCCGGATGCCAGCGCGCCCGGCACCGAATAGGCGAGATTCTCGAAGTACCAGGCGTTTCGCAGCACCGTCCAGGTGAGCGGCGACGCGGACAGTGCCTGTTCGGTACCCCAGTGGTCCGGCGCGAACGACACCTGCGAGGTGTCGGCGGAGGGCAGCGAGGTGTAGACGATGTGCTTCACGCCGGCATCGACCGCCGCCTGCACGGCGGCGCGATGCTGGGCCAGGCGCTTGCCCGGTTCCATCAACGCGTCGGTGCTGACCAGCAGCAGGCGATCGACCCCGGCGAAGGCGGTAACCATCGAATCCGGCTGGTCGAAGTCGGCCGTCCGGACGGTGACGCCGCGTGCGGTCAATTCGTTCAGCGCTTCAGCGTTGCGGGTGGTGGCGATGATGCGTTCGCCCGGGATCTGCAGGGTGTCCAGCAGATGGCGGACGACGGCGCCGCCCAGGTGTCCGGAGGCGCCGGTGACCAGCAGGGAGGGGGCGGGGGAATTCATGCGGGCTCCTGATTCGGTAACGGAAAGGATGTCGGTTACGCTATGGTAGTAATGGCCGGTGCGCCCACAAGCAGGGCGGCCGAAGTAACCCGGTTATCGCCCGGTAACCATGCCCCGGACATCGCCCATGACGCTGCATCGCCAATCGCTGATCCTGACCGAGAACTGCCCGATCCGCGACGTGCTGGACCGGCTCGGCGACCGCTGGACCGTGCTGGTGCTGCATGAGCTGGCCGGCGGCACGCTGCGCTTCACCGAGGTGCGCAGGCGCATCGCCGACATTTCGCCGCGGATGCTGGCGCAGACGCTGCGCCGGCTGGAACAGGACGGGCTGGTGCGGCGCGAGGTGTTCCCGACCGTACCGCCGCGCGTGGAGTACACGCTGACGGCCCTGGGCGCGTCGTTCTTCGAGCGCATCGAAATGCTGGCGCAATGGGCGGCCGATCATCACGATGAAGTGCGGGCTGCGCGCCAGGCCTACGTCGCGCCGTCGGCCAACGCACCGCTTTGAGGTAGACGCGCCTGCAGGGCGGGGCCTCCGGAGCGGGATGGGTCTGGCCGGAAGAACCGCCTGCAAGGGGGTCGATATGTCGCGCAAAAGGAAACCCCGGCAGCGCCGGGGTTTCCAGATCTTGCGGAGAAGATGCCTATCGTGGCTCAGTGACCGGTCGCCGGCTCCGTCGGCAGAGCGTCGCGGTCGTCCTGTGTCGCGTTCTCCCGGTCATGCGCATGGTCGCGGGCCAGGTACAGGTAGAACGCCGGCAGCACGAACAGCGTGAACAGCGTGCCGATGGTCATGCCGGAGGCGATCACCACGCCCATCGAGAAGCGCGAGGCGGCGCCCGGGCCACTGGCGATCAGCAGCGGGATCATCGCGAACACCAGCGCGGCGGTGGTCATCAGTACCGGACGCAGGCGGATGGCGGCGGCTTCCTCGATCGCGTCGCGCTTGGACAGGCCGCGTTCGACCTGCAGCTTGTTGGCGAACTCCACGATCAGGATGCCGTGCTTGGAGATCACGCCGACCAGCGTCACCAGGCCCACCTGGGTGTAGATGTTGATGCTCATGCCGGGGAACGCTTCGATCTGCATGAAGCCCAGGATGCCGCTGAGGATCGCCAGCACGTTGACCGTGAGCAGCGCGCCGCTGATCGCCATCGGCACCGTGAGCAGCATGATCAACGCGTCGCGGAAGCTCTCGAACTGCGCCGCCAGCACCAGGAAGATCACGATCAGTGCCAGCGCCAGCGTCACCAGCATCGCGGCGCCTTCCTGCTTGAACTGGCGCGACTCGCCGGCGTAGTCCACGGAGTAGCCCTGGGGCAGGACCTCCTTGGCCGCCTGGTCCAGGATCGCCAGCGCCTCGCCCTTGCTCACGCCGGGGCGGGGGGCGAAGGTGATCGACACCGCGTTGAGCTGCTGGAAGCGTTTGAGCGACTGCGGCTGCGCACTTTCCTTCAGCGTCACCAGCGTCGACAGCGGGATCAGCTCGCCGTCGCGGGTGCGGGTGTAGTAGTTCTCCAGGTCGCTGGCATTGAGGCGGTCGCTGCGCTGCACCTGCGGGATCACCAGGTACGAGCGGTTCTGCATCGCGAAGCGGTTGGTGTAGCCGCCCGACAGCATGGCCGCCATGTCGGCCGCCAGCGTGCGCATGTCGATGCCCAGGCTGGCCGCCTTTTCGCGGTCGATGTTGACCTCGATGCGCGGCTTGTCGATCTTCAGGTCCTTGTCCAGGAAGATGAAGCGCTTGCTCTCCATCGCCTTCATCAGGATCTGGTCGGCGAGTCCGGCCAACTGGCTCAGCTCGCCCACGCCGCCGATGATGAACTCGCCGCCACCGCCGTCGCCGCCCGCGCTGGGCAGCGAAGGGGGCACCAGCGCGAAGATGTTCAGGCCGCTGACCTGGCTCATCTTCGGCTGCAGTTCCTGCTGCAGCACCGCGTTGGTCGAGCGCTCGCGCTCGCTCCACGGCTTCAGCACGAAACCGGCCATCGCCATCGGGCTGGCGCCGCCGCCACTGCCGCCGAAGCCGCCGTTGAACAGGAAGTAATCCTGCACTTCCGGTACGCCCTTGGCGATCGAGGTGACCTCTTCGGTGTAACGCTCCACGTAGTCCAGGGTGGAGTAGGGGTCGGCGCTGGCGACCGAGAAGATGAAGCCCTCGTCCTCCAGCGGTGCCGGTTCCTTCGGTGCGGTGATGTACAGGAACACGCACGACACCAGCACCAGCAGGCCGAACACGCCGACCACGGCCTTGGTCTCCAGGGTGCCGTGCAGCCGTCGCTGGTAGCCGGCGTTGAGTTTCTCGAAGCGCGTGTCTAGCCACTTCTCCAGCTTGCCCTTGCCGCCCTCGCTGTGCGGCTTGAGCATCTTGGCGCACATCATCGGGCTGAGCGTCAGCGCGATCACGCCGGACAGCAGCACCGACCCGGCCAGGGTGAAGGCGAACTCGGTGAACAGCACGCCGGTCAGGCCGCCCTGGAAACCGATGGGCAGGTACACCGCGACCAGGGTGGTGGTCATCGCCACGACAGGCCAGGCCAGCTCGCGCGCTCCCTTGATCGCGGCGTCGTACGGCGACATGCCTTCTTCGATATGCCGGTGGATGTTCTCCAGCACGATGATGGCGTCGTCCACCACGATGCCGATCGCCAGCACCATCGCCAGCAGGGTCAGCAGGTTGATGGTGAAACCCATCAGCAGCATCAGGAACAGCGAGCCCACCAGCGACAGCGGTACCGTCACCGCGGGGATCAGCACGCTGCGCAGCGAGCCCAGGAACAGGAAGATCACCACGATCACGATGATCACCGCCTCGACGATGGTGCTGACCACCTCGTCGATGGCGTCCTGGATCTGCTCGGTGCTGTCGTAGGGGATGGTCGCCTTGATGCCTTCCGGCAGCTGCGGGACGATCTCGTTGTCCCACAGCGTGCGCACGTTCTTGATGACCTCCAGCGAGTTCGCGTCCGGCGACACGAAGATGCCCATGAACGTGGCCGCCTCGCCATTGATGCGGACCGAGGTGCCGTAGCTTTCCGAACCCAGCTGCACGTCCGCCACGTCGCCCAGCCGCACGATTGCGCCGTTCTGCTCGCGGATGATCAGCTGGCGGAACTCGTCGGCATTGCGCAGGTCGGTGCGCGCGGTCATGTCGATGGCGACCATCTGGCCCTTGGTCGAACCCACCGCGGCCAGCACGTTGTTGGACGAGAGTGCCGTCGACACGTCGCTGGCCGTGACCTGCAGCGCGGTCATGCGGTCCGGCTTCAGCCACACGCGCATCGCGAACGTGCCGGCGCCCAGGATGTCGGCGCGCTGCACGCCTGCCACGGTCACCAGCTTCGGCTGCACCACGCGGGTTAGGTAGTCGGTGATCTGGTTGTTGTCGAGCGTCTCGCTGGCGAAGGACACGTACATGGCCGCGATCTGCTGGCCCTGCTGCAGGTCGATCACCGGATCTTCCGATTCCGGCGGCAGCTGGCCGCGCATCTTGTTGACCTTGGCGGCGATCTGGGTGAGCGCCTCGTTCGGGTCCTGTTCCAGCTTGATGTAGGCCTGGATCACGCTGACGCCGGCCGAGCTGGTGGAGCTGAGGTACTCGATGCCCTCGGCGCTGGCGACCTCACGCTCCAGCGGCGTGGTGATGAAGCCCTGGATCAGGTCGGCGTCCGCACCGTAGTACGTGGTGCTGATGTTGACCACGGCGTTGCGTAGTTCGGGGTACTGGCGCACGTTCAATTCGGTGAACGAGCGCAGGCCGAACAGCAGGATGAACAGGCTGACGACGATCGCCAGCACCGGCTTGTTGATGAAGATGTCGGTGAATTTCATGCCGTCGCTCCGTCAACGGTTTTCGGGCTTGGGCTGGGCATCGGTCACCGGCGGCACCTTGTTGTTGATCGTCACCTCGGCGTCGTTGCGCAGCTTCAGCAGGCCGGTGGTGGCCACGCGCTCGCCGGGCTTGAGGCCCTCGACGATGGCGATCAGGTCGCCGCGGGTGGCGCCGGTGGTGACGAAGCGCTGGCGCACGATCAGCTTCTTGCCGGTCAGCGGCTTGCCCTGCATGTCCTTCTCGCCTTCGGCGCGCGGCACTTCCTGGATCACGTACACCGCATTGCCGTAGGGATTGAAGCTGATCGCGGTCTGCGGCACCACGACGACCTTGCGCGCATCGCCGGTGTCGAAGCCGACGTGCGCGAACGCGCCCGGGCGCAGGTTGTACTCGCCATTCGGCAACGTGGCCTGGACCTTGAAGTTGCGCGTGGCGGGATCGACCTGCGGTTCGACCGCCGTGACCTCGCCCTCGAACACCTGGCCGGGCAGGGCGTCGACCGTGGCGCGGATCTTCGCGCCTGGCAGCACCTGGCCCACGCGCTGCTCGGGCAGGGTGAAGTCCAGGTAGATCGGGTCCAGCGCCTGCAGGCTGACGATCGGGTCACCCGGATTGATGAACTGACCCAGGTTGACCTTGCGGATGCCCAGCACGCCGTCGAACGGCGCGCGGATGGTCTTCTGTGCGATCAGCGCGCGCTGCGCCTCGACCTGCGCCAGCGAGGTCGCCGCCACCGTGGCGCGCTCCTCGGCCTCGGCCTGCGAGACCAGCTTGTCGCGCGCCAGCGCCTGCCAGCGGTCGCGCTGCACGGCCGCGAGCCTGGCTTGGGCTTCCAGCGATTTCAGCACGGCCAGCTCGTTGGCGGTGTTGAGCTGCGCCAGCACCGTGCCCGCCTTGACGGGCTGGCCGACATCGATCGACAGGCTGCGCACCACGCCGCCGGCCTCGGTGGTGACGTCGGTGCCATTGATGGCCACGAAGGTACCGACCGCCTGCTGCGCGTCGATCCATTCCTCTTCCTTGGCGGTCCAGTCGGTCACCGATGCGGCCGGCTGGGGCATGTTGTCGAAGAAGTCGTTCATGCCCTTGCCCATGAAGTACTTGACGACGAACACGCCGCCGAAGATCACCGCCACGACGATCAGCATCAGGATCATGCGCTTGGTGGTGGAGGGCGTTTTCCGTGCGGTGGGGTCTTTCCGTGTCATGGGATGTCTTCGGCTGGTCGGGGGATGTCGCCATGGCGACGAACGGGGAGGGGTGTGATCGACAGGATCAATCGGTGGATTATCACGGATTGAGACGGCTGCAAGAAGTGCATGACGGCATCATCCGTGGCACGGACGGCCGGCGCCGGTCGGTACGCCGGGTTGCGGACACCGGATGCACCGGGACGTCCGCGGCCGGCGCATACGAAAAGCCCCGGACATGCCGGGGCTCTCGTGGAAGGGACGGCGCTCAGCGCGAGGCCGGCTTCTCCTGTTCCAGCAGGTATTCCTTCGAGGGCTCGTCCATCTTGTCGCCCAGCACGCGCCGCACGGCGACGAAGAACACCGGGATCAGCAGCAGGCCGAGGAAGGTGGCGAAGAACATGCCGCCGATGACACCGGTGCCGATGGCGTGGCGCGCATTGGCGCCGGCGCCGGTGGAGATGGCCATCGGCAGCACGCCCATGATGAAGGCGAACGAGGTCATCAGGATCGGCCGGAAGCGGAGATGCGCGGCCGAGATCACCGCATCGCGCAGCGTCCTGCCCTGCTTGCGTTCCATCACCGCGAACTCGACGATCAGGATCGCGTTCTTCGCCGCCAGGCCGATGATGGTGATCAGGCCGATCTTGAAGAACAGGTCGTTCGACAGGCCCGGACGCAGCATGGTGAACAGCACCGCACCCAGGGCACCCAGCGGTACCACCAGCAGCACGGCCACCGGGATGGACCAGCTCTCGTACAGCGCCGCCAGGCACAGGAACACCACCACGATCGACAGCACCATCAGCAGCGTGGCGCTGTTGCCGGCCAGGATCTCCTGGTACGACATGCCGCTCCAGTCGTAGCCGAAGCCCTGCGGCAACTGCTCGGTGACGATGTTCTCCATCGTCGTCATCGCCTGGCCGGAGGAACTGCCCGGCGCGGCCGACCCGTTGATGTTCACCGCCGAATAGCCGTTGTAGCGCGACAGCGAGGGCGGCACCGACGACCACGACGACTGCACCACGTTGGACAGCGGGATCATCGCGCGGCCGCCGCTGGCATCGGTCTGCTGGCTGCTGGGCGAGTAGATCCGCGCCAGCGATTCGGCGCCGGTGCGGTACGGCGCATCGGCACGCATGTTGACGCGCTTGATGCGGCCTTCGTAGAAGAAGTCGTTGACGTACACCGGCGCCAGCATCAGCTGGATGCCGTTGTAGATGTCGCTCAGCGACATGCCCATCGACTGCGCCTGCACGCGGTCCACGTGCAGCTGCAGCTGCGGAGCGTTCTCCAGCGTGTTGGGACGCACGCCCATCAGGCTCGGGTCCTGCGAGGCGGCGCCCAGCAGCTGGTTGCGCGCCGCCATCAGGGCTTCCTCGCCCAGGCCCGCACGGTCCTGCAGCCACATGTCGAAGCCGCCGAACTGCCCCAGGCCCTGGATGGTCGGCAGGTTCACCACGAAGATCTGCGCGCCCTTGATGCCGTAGAAGCGCTGGTTCGCCTGCTGGATGAACTCCGGCACGGTGATGTCGCGTTCGTCCCACGGCTTCAGGCGGATGAAGGCCATGCCGACGTTCTCGCCGCGGCCCAGGAAGCTGAAGCCCGCCACTTCCATCACGCCGTCGAAGCCGTCCATCTGCTGTAGCGTGCCGCGGACCTGGTTGAACACCTGCTTGGTCTTCTGCAGCGAATTGCCCGGCGGCAGCTGGACGATGGCCAGCGCGTAGCCCTGGTCTTCTTCGGGCACGAAGCTGCTGGGCAGGCGGGTGAACAGGAAGCCCGCCAGCACCGTGAGCAATGCGAACACCACCATCCAGCGCGGCGCATGCCTGATGGCCGAACCGATGTGGCCGACGTAGGTCTTCTCGATCCTGCCGTAGTACTTCTCGAACGTGCGGAAAACGATGTTCTTCTTCTCGTGGCTGTCGTGCTCGTGCTGCTTGAGGAACGTGGCGCACAGCGCCGGCGTGAAGCCCAGTGCCAGGAAGGCCGAGAAGGCCATCGAGATGGCGATGGTCAGCGCGAACTGCTTGTAGATCTCGCCCGAGGCGCCGCCCTGCAAGGCGGACGGAATGAACACCGCCGCCAGCACCACGGTGATCGCGATGACCGCGCCGGTGATCTGGCCCATCGCCTTGATGGTCGCCTCGCGCGGCGGCAGCTTCTCTTCCGCCATGATGCGTTCGACGTTCTCGATCACCACGATGGCGTCGTCCACCACGATGCCGATGGCCAGCACCAGCGCGAACATCGTCAGCTGGTTGATGGTGAAGCCGATCAGGCTCAGGCCCCAGAACGTGCCCAGCAGGGCGACCGGGATGACCAGCGTGGGAATGATGGTGGCGCGGAAGTTCTGCAGGAACACCAGCATCACCAGGAACACCAGGATCACCGCCTCGATCAGCGTCTTGACCACTTCCTCGATCGAGATCTTGACGAACGTGGTGGTGTCGTACGGCGAGAACCAGCTGACGCCCTGGGGAAAGCTGGGTGCCAG
Organism: Pseudoxanthomonas sp.; assembly: GCF_035999195.1. Classification (NCBI taxonomy): domain Bacteria; kingdom Pseudomonadati; phylum Pseudomonadota; class Gammaproteobacteria; order Lysobacterales; family Lysobacteraceae; genus Pseudoxanthomonas; species Pseudoxanthomonas sp. The sequence goes on along the minus strand of NZ_DASYGY010000009.1, from coordinate 431,860 downwards.
TTCGTCCATCTTGGCGCGCACGGCGTCGGCCACGTTCAGTGCATTCGCGCCCGGCAGCAGCTGGATGGCGAAGGCGCCGACCGGCTTGCCGTTGAACTGGGTGTCGAAGCCGAAGTTCTGCGCCCCGAACTCCACCCGCGCCACGTCCTTCAGGCGCACGGTCGAGCCATCGTTGTTGGCGCGCAGGATGATCTGCTCGAACTGTTCGGGCGAGGTGAAGCGGCCTTCCGCCGAGACCGTGGCGGTGAACGCCTGGCCCTCGGGCGCGGGATCGGAGCCGACCGAGCCGGCGGCGAACTGCACGTTCTGCGCGCGCACCGCGGTCAGCACCTCGGTGGCCGACAGGTTGTAGCCCTGCAGCTTGCCCGGGTCCAGCCACAGGTTCATGGCGTACTCGGAACCGAAGTGCTGGGTGCTGCCGACGCCCGGCACGCGCGAGATCTGGTCCAGCACGCGCGAGGCGACGATGTCGTTCAGGCGGTTGCGGTCGATGCTCGGATTGTCGGACTGCAGGCCCACCACCATCAGGAAGCCGGCGTTGGCCTTGGCCACCACCACGCCCTGCGCCGTGACCTCGCTGGGCAGGCGTGGCGTGGCGAGCGACACCTTGTTCTGCACCTGCACCTGCGCGATGTCCGCATCGGTACCGGTCTGGAAGGTCAGGGTGATCGAGGCCTGGCCGGCGGAACTGGAGCTGGAGCTGAAGTACAGCAGGTTGTCGATGCCGGTGAGCTGCTGCTCGATTACCTGGGTGACCGAGCGCTCGGTGGTCTCGGCGCTGGCGCCCGGATAGGTGGCGCTGACCGTGACCTGCGGGGGCGCGATGGAGGGATAGGACTCGACGCCGAGGTTGAGGATCGCGATCACGCCGGCCAGCGAGATCAGGATCGACACGACCCAGGCGAAGATCGGGTGGTTGATGAAGAACTTGGGCATGGGGGCGGGTCCTTCTTACTCGGCCTTGCCTGGCGCCGGCGCGGCCTTGGCCTGTGCGGCCTTCGCGGCGGCGGCCTGTTCGGCGGTGACGCCCTTGGCCGGCGCGCCTTCCTTGACCTTCTGCAGCCCCTCGACGATCACCTGGTCGCCGGCGGCCAGGCCGTCGGTGACCAGCCAGTTCGCGCCGATGGCCTGCTGCGTGGTGACGTTCTTGCGAGCGACGTTGCCGTCCTTGCCGATCACCATGGCGTAGGCGCTGACCGTGTCGCGCTGGATCGCGCCCTGCGGGATCAGGAACGCGCCCTTCTGCTCGCCGAGGGTGGCGCGCAGGGTGACGAACGTGCCGGGCAGCAGGGTGCGGTCGGGATTGGGCACGGTGGCGCGCAGCGACACGCTGCCGGTGGCCGGATCCACGACGGTGTCCGAGAAGTCCAGCGTGCCGGTCTGGTCGATGGCCTGGCCGTCGGGCAGGATCACCTGCACCGTGCGCTGGCCGTCACCGGCCAGCTGCACCTTGCCGTCGCCCTGGGCCTGACGCAGCGTCTGCAGCTCGCTCGAGCTCATCGAGAAGTTGGCGTACAGCGAGTCGATCTGGTCGATGGTGGTCAGCAGCGTGGCGTCGCCCTGGCCGACCAGCGCACCTTCGGTGACCTGCTGCTTGCCGGCGCGCCCGGAGATCGGGGCGGTGACCGAGGCGTAACCCAGGTTGATGCGCGCGCTCTCGACGTTGGCACGGGCCTGCTGCACGGCGGCGGCGGCGCTGCGCTCGGCCGCCTCGGCGTTGTCCAGGTCGGAACGGGACACGAACTTCTGCGGCGCCAGCTGGCGGGCGCGGTCGGCGGCGACCTTCGCGTTCGCATAGGTCGCCTGCGCCGAGGCCAGGGTCGCCTGCGCGGCGCTGAGCGAGGCCTGCAGCGGCGCCGGATCGATCAGGAACAGCACCTGGCCTTCCTTCACGTCGCTGCCTTCCTGGTAGACGCGCTTCTGCACCACGCCGGCCACGCGCGCGCGCACGTCCGAGCTGCGATACGGCGACAGGCGGCCCACCAGGTCGCGTTGCAGCGGCACGTCCTGCGGCGTGGCGTTCAGCACCACCACCTCGGGCGGGGGCATCTGCTGCGGTTCGGGCTTGCTGCAGGCGGCCAGGATCGCCAGCAATGCGCTGGCCAGGACGAGGGAGCGGACGGGCGACGTCATGGGGAGACTCCGTTTCTTTTTCTTGTAGACGTGGGAGAGGAAAGCGGTGAGCGGATGCGGCGGCCCGCGGACGCGGCGGTCGGGGTGTCGTCGTCGGGGAGGGGCGCAAAGGCCTTCAGGAACGCATCGATCGCGAACTCGGCCCAGCGGCGGCGCGCACGTTCGCCTGCGCGATGGGCCACGCCGAAACGCTGCCGGTCGAAGTCCATTCCCACGATCATGCTGAGCAGCAGCTCCGCGGCGTAGTGCGGATCGTCATGCCTCAGCCGGCCCTGGTCCATCGCATGCTGCAGCCAGGTGGCGAGGCGCCGGACCAGAGTATCGCAGGCCTGCTGGTAGAGATCGCGTGCTTCTTCGGGAAATTGGTGCGCTTCCGCCGTCAGCAGTCGGCTGGTCGCCACGATGGCCGGATCGCAGAGGTGCCTGAGGTGTTCGATGGCGAACGCCAGCAGTGCGGCCCGGGGATCTTCCACGACCGGCGAGAGCGGCACAGTGGCCAGGTCCTGGTGTTCGGCGATCACGCTGCGCAGCAGTTCCTGCTTGCTGCCGAAGTGCGCGTAGAGCGTCTGCTTGGAACACCCCGCACGCACGGCGACGCTGTCCATGCTGATGCGGAACCCCTGCTCGGCCATCAGCTCGCGCACGGCCTGGTGGACGCGCGCGCGTCGCAGCTCGGATGACGAAGGGGGTGGGGGCGCGCGCATGGAATTGGACTATACCGTCCAGTTCAGAATTTTGACAGGTTTGAAAACAGGGCATTTCCGTGCACAACGCGCTTCGCACTTGTGAAAAACGCGTGACGAGGCGAGGTGCTGGTCCGTGCGGCGCCGAATGTTGTGGCGGTTCTCGTCGATCCGCCGAAGCGCGTGCCGACAAACGCTCCGGGAGCGTCGCGCTAGACAATCCGGCATGCGATTGCAAGCGCGCGCAATGACGCCTCGCAGCAAGTTTTGTCATCGCGTCGGGAGATACAATGACCATTCGACTACCACTTGTTGAGTCACTTCCTGCATGAACGCTGCACGCAGCCCGAAAAAAGCCTCGAAACCGTCGTCCAAACCGGAAGCCGCGAAGGCCGCCACCCCGGTGAGCCCGAAGGCAACGCCCACCAAGAAGGTGGCGGCCCGACCGGAGAAGGCGGCGAAGGCCGCAGCAGAGAAGAACACGTCGGTGGTCAAGGCAGGCGAGGCGTTCTCCCTGGCGCCCATCCTCGAAGCGATCCGCAAGCGCGTGTCCGGCACCGCCGCGCAGGCCGAGGCCCGTACCTTCGCCGAGGCGTTCTACAAGCGCATGGAAGAGGACGAATATCCGCACCACAGCGCGGACGGTTGGGCCGCGATCGCCGCCGATATCCTGGCGTTCGCGCGCAGCCGCAAGCCCGGCACCGCCAACGTGCGCATTTTCAATGCCGCGCAGAAGACGCACGGCTGGGAATCGCCGCATACCGTGCTGCAGATCGTCAACGACGACATGCCGTTCCTGGTCGATTCGGTCAGCATGGCGCTGGCGGAGATGGGCGTGGGCGTGCACGTGCTGGGCCATCCGCTGGTCCGTTTCGCCCGCGACAAGTCGGGCAAGGTCACCGCCGTGGGCGAGGGCAAGCACGAGTCGCTGATGCTGCTGGAGATCGACCGCCTGCCGCCGGACGAGATGGCGCAGGTCGAGAAGCGCATCCGCGGCGTGCTGGAGGAAGTCCGGGCCATCGTGCGCGACTGGTCCAGCATGCGCGAGAAGATGCTGGCACTGGCCGACGACATGGCCACCCGACGCATGCCGGTGGACGACGATGGCCGTCGCGAGGCGCAGGAGTTCCTGCGCTGGGCCGCCGCCGACCACTTCACCTTCTTCGGGTATCGCGAATACCGCGTCGAGAAGCGCACCGGCATCCTCGCCGCGGTCGAGGACAGCGGGCTGGGCCTGCTGCGCGAAGGCGACACCACCCCGCCGCGCAACATCAAGACGCTGGCCGCGCACTACCTGCCGCAGGGCGGCTCGGTGGATGCGCTGATCCTGACCAAGACCAACCGCCGCTCCACCGTGCACCGGCCGGGCAACATGGATTACATCGGCGTGCTGGAGTTCGACGCGCAGGGCAACCCGATCGCCGAACAGCGCTTCATCGGCCTGTACACCTCCAGCGCCTACAACCGCCGCCCGTGGGAAATTCCGCTCGTGCGCGAGCGCCACGAGTACGTCATGCAGAAGTCCGGCCTGTCGCCCAGCGGCCACAGCGGCAAGGCGCTGCGCCACATCCTGGAGACGTTGCCGCGCGAGGAACTTTTCCAGTCCAGCGACGAGGAGCTGTTCCGCACGGCGATGGGCATCCTCGGCCTGCAGGAGCGCGTGCGCAGCAGGCTGTTCCTGCGTCGCGACCGCTACGGCCGCTTCTATTCCGCGCTGGTCTACATCCCGCGCGAGCGCTTCAACACCGACGTGCGCCTGCGCATCGAATCGCTGCTGAAGGACGCCATGCGCGGCGAGTACGCCGACAGCAGCGTGCTGCTGGGCGAATCGCCGCTGGCGCAGCTGCACATCACCATCCGCCCGAAGGCCGGCGAACAGGTCGAGGTCGACACCTCCGCGCTGGAAGGCGACATCGCCCACCTGCTGCGCAACTGGCAGGACGACCTGCGCGAGACGTTGATCGCGCGCCACGGCGAGTCCAAGGGCCTGCTGCTGGCCGGCGGCTACGGCCGTGCGCTGCCGGCGGGCTACATCGAAGTGGTGTCGCCGGAAGGGGCTGCGCGCGATGTCGAGCATCTCGCCTCGCTGTCCGGCCCCGATGACCTTCGACTGAGCCTGCACGAGTCCCGCCGCAAGCGTCCGGGGCAGGGCCGGCTGCGCCTGAACCTGTATCGCCAGGAAGCCGACATCCCGCTGTCCGACGCGCTGCCGCTGATGGAGAACATGGGCCTGCGCGTGATCTCCGAGCATCCGTTCCGGCTGGAGACCGCACAGGGTGCGCGCTACATCCAGGAGTTCGAGGTCGAGCCGGTGGGCGGCGATTTCGACGTGGAGCGGCTTGCGCCCGCGTTCGAGGACGCCTTCGCCCGCGTGTGGCACGGCGATGCCGAGAACGACGGCTTCAACAAGCTGGTGCTGGGCGCGGGCCTGGCCTGGCGCCAGGTCGCGCTGCTGCGCGGGTACTGCAAGTACCTGCTGCAGACGGGTGTGCCGTTCTCGCAGAGCTATGTCGAAGAGACCCTCAACCGCTATCCGTTGCTGGCCCGCCTGCTGGTGGAACTGTTCGAAGCCCGCTTCGATCCGGCGACCGGCAGCGAGAGCAAGGCGCAGATCAAGGAAGGCCAGGAGCGCTTCGCCGCGCAGCTGACGTCGCTGGCAGGCGGCGACGAGTCGGCGCAGAAGACGCTCGCCGCGCTGGTCGAGGCCCGCGGCGGCAAGCGCGAGCAGCAGATCGAGGCCGCGCACCAGTCGCTGCTGAAACTGATGGACCGGGTGTCGAGTCTGGACGAGGACCGCATCCTGCGCGGTTTCATGGGCGCGATCGAGGCCACGCTGCGCACCAGCTTCTACCAGACCGGCAAGGACGGTAAGCCGGCGCACACCATCAGCTTCAAGTTCGATTCGGCCAGGGTGCCGGACCTCCCCAAGCCGCGTCCGTACCGCGAGATCTTCGTCTACGGTCCGCGCGTGGAAGGCGTGCACCTGCGCTTCGGCCCGGTGGCGCGCGGCGGCCTGCGCTGGTCCGACCGCCGCGAAGACTTCCGCACCGAGGTGCTGGGCCTGGTCAAGGCGCAGATGGTGAAGAACACCGTCATCGTGCCGGTCGGCGCGAAGGGCGGCTTCTTCGTCAAGCGTCCGCCGGCCGGCGGCGACCGCGATGCCGTGCTGGCCGAAGGCATTGCCTGCTACAAACTCTTCATCCAGGGCCTGCTGGACATCACCGACAACATCGTCGGCAACAGGATCGTGCCGCCGGTCGACGTGGTGCGCCACGACCAGGACGATCCGTACCTGGTCGTCGCCGCCGACAAGGGAACGGCCACGTTCTCCGACATCGCCAACGGCTTGGCCATCGCGCACGGCTTCTGGATGGGCGACGCGTTCGCCTCCGGCGGCTCGGTGGGCTACGACCACAAGGGCATGGGCATCACCGCGCGTGGTGCATGGGAGTCGGTCAAGCGCCATTTCCGCGCGCTCGGCCGCGATTCGCAGACGCAGGACTTCACCTGCGTGGGCATCGGCGACATGTCCGGCGACGTGTTCGGCAACGGCATGCTGCTGTCCGAGCACATCCGCCTGGTCGCCGCGTTCGACCACCGCCACATCTTCCTGGACCCGAATCCGGATGCGGCGAAGTCGTTCAAGGAACGCGACCGCATGTTCAAGGTGCCGCGTTCCAGCTGGGCCGACTACGACGCCAAGCTGATCTCCAAGGGTGGTGGCATCCATCCCCGCAGCGCGAAGTCCATCGAGATCACGCCTGAAGTGCGCGCCGCGTTGGGCATCGCCGACGGCGTGAAGGCGATGACGCCGAACGAGCTGATGAGCGCGATCCTGAAGGCGCCGGTCGACCTGCTGTGGAACGGCGGCATCGGCACGTACGTCAAGGCGGCCAGCGAGACGCACGCCGACGTCGGCGACCGCGCCAACAACGGCTTGCGCGTCGACGGCCGCGACCTGCGCTGCAAGGTGGTGGGCGAGGGCGGCAACCTGGGCCTGACCCAGCTCGGCCGCATCGAGGCCGCGCAGCATGGCGTGCTGCTCAACACCGACTTCATCGACAACTCCGCCGGCGTGGACACCTCCGACCACGAGGTGAACATCAAGATCCTGCTCAACGGCGTGGTGCAGGCGAAGAAGCTGTCGATGGACGCCCGCAACAAGCTGCTCGCCGACATGACCGGCGAAGTGGCCGACCTGGTGCTGTGGGACAACTACCGCCAGAACCAGGCCATCAGCCTGATGGAGCGGATGAGCGTGTCGCGCCTGGGCTCCAAGCAGCACTTCATCCAGACGCTGGAATCGCAGGGGCTGCTGGATCGCCAGATCGAGTTCCTGCCGTCGGACGCGGAGCTGGCCGAGCGCAAGGCGCGTGGCCAGGGCCTGACCCGTCCCGAGCTGTCGGTGCTGCTGTCGTACGCCAAGCTGGTCGCATTCCAGCAGCTGCTGGAATCGGACATCCCCGAGGATCCGTACCTGTCCAAGGAACTGCAGCGCTACTTCCCCCAGCCGCTGCAGAAGAAGTACGCCTCGGAGATGGAAAAGCATCGCCTGAAGCGCGAGATCATCGCCACGGCGGTGACCAACACCACCATCAACCGCATGGGTGCGACGTTCCTGCTGCGCATGCAGGAAGACACCGGCCGTTCGCCGGCGGAAGTGGCCAAGGCGTTCACCATCACCCGCGAGACGCTGGATGCGCGGGCGCTGTGGAACCAGATCGATGCGCTGGACGGCAAGGTGCCCGAGTCGGTGCAGATCGACGCGCTGCAGGTCATCTGGCAGGTGCAGCGCAACTTCACCCGCTGGCTGCTGACCCGCCAGGGCCCGATCCCGGCCATCGCCACCGCCGTGGAGCGCTACCACGACGGCTTCAACGAAATCCGCGCCGCCGACGGCGTGCTGCCCGACTCGCTGCGGCCGGCGTACAACGCCAGCCTGCAGGCGTGGAAGGACAAGGGCCTGCCTGCCGCGCTGGCCGGCCAGATCGCGGCGCTGCCGTACCTGGAGCCGTCCTGCGACATCATCGAGCTGGCCCGTGCGCGCAAGCTCAAGCCGGTCGAGGTGTCCAAGGTCCACTACCGGCTGGGCGAAGCCCTGCACCTGCCGTGGCTGCAGGACCAGATCGAAGGCCTCAAGGTGGATGGACGCTGGCATGCGGTGGCGCGTGGCGTGCTCCGCGACGAACTGGCTGCGCACCAGCGCACGTTGGCGAATCAGGTGCTGTCGCTGCCGGGCGGCAACGCCGAGGCCAAGGTCAAGGCATGGCTCGGCCGCGACGACGCCGGCCTGCGCTTCACGCTCAACATGCTCAACGAGCTGGCCGCGCAGAAGACGCTGGATTACCCCACGGCCTCGGTCGCCGTGCAGCGGCTGGGACAACTGGCGTCGCAGGGCTGATCGTCGCGATGCGGCCGGCGCACGCCGGCCGCGTTTACTGGCTAGAATCGGGGCGACCTGCGGGTTGCCCCTTTTTTTTCCGGAGATGCGGCATGCGCACGATCGCAGGATGGCTGTTGTTGTCCTGGGCCCTTTCGACCGGCGCCGCGGAGCCGCGGCGGCAGGTGGGGCAGGTGAGAGGACAGCCGGTCTATGCCGACCAGCTCATCGGGGACAGCACGCAGGCGCGTGCGGACAGCGCGCGCGCCCTGTTCATGGCGCCGACTCTGCGCGCCTGGATCCGCGACCATGCCGCGGACGCGCAGCCGACCATGCCCGAGAAACGCCGCGCCGAGACGGCGATAACGGCGTACGCCGCCTGCAGCGGCAACGGCTACACGCTGCCGGAGGATCCCGCCCTGAAGGACGGCGTGCTGGGCATGCTGCTCGGCAACGTGAAACTGCAGAAGCGGCTGCATGAGGAATACGGCGGTGGCCGCCTGCTGTTCCAGCAGGGTGGCATCGAAGCCTTCGATGCGACGCGAAGGATGCTGGAAACACGCGAAGCCGACGGCGCATTCGCCATCACCGATCCCGAGGTCCGCAGGCTGGCCTACGACTACTGGACCCGCGACCACGGCGCCTTCATCATCACCGACCCCGACAGGATCGCGGCGGCGCTCGACGTGACGTCGGCGATCGCCCGTTGTCCCGCCTGATCCAACGCGCCGTCCATCTGGAGCCACGGATGTCCCATCCCCGCATCGCCTTTCTCGCCAGCCCCACGCCGGAAGCGCAGGAGGCACTGGCCGCGCTGCAGTCCGAACACGGTGCGCACGCGCCCGACCAGGCCGACGTGCTGTGCGCGCTGGGTGGCGACGGCTTCATGCTGCAGACGCTGCACCGACACGGTGCGCTGGGCAAGCCGGTGTTCGGCATGAAGCTGGGCACGGTGGGTTTCCTGATGAACCATTACCGCGCTGACGGTCTGGTCGAGCGGATCGCCGCCGCGGAGCCGGCCAAGCTGCGTCCGCTGGAAATGCAGGCGCTGACCGAATCGGGCACGTCCACGTCGTCGCTGGCCTACAACGAAGTGTCGCTGCTGCGGCAGACGCGACAGGCGGCGCACATCCAGATCGACCTCAACGGCGAGACGCGGCTGGACGAACTGATCTGCGACGGCGTGCTGACCGCCACGCCCGCCGGCAGCACGGCCTACAACTTCTCCGCCCATGGACCGATCCTGCCGCTGGGCTCGCACACCATCGCGTTGACGCCGATCGCGCCGTTCCGCCCCCGCCGCTGGCGGGGCGCCATCCTCAAGGCCGATACCGAGGTGCGCTTCCGCGTGCTGGACCCGTACAAGCGCCCGGTCAGCGCCACCGCCGACTCGCACGAAGTACGCGACGTGGTGGAGGTGACCATCCGCGAATCGCGCGACCGCACGGTCACGCTGCTGTTCGACCGCGAGCACAATCTCGAAGAACGCATCCTCAGCGAGCAGTTCATGACCTGAGCGGGCCGCGCGCCGACGACGTCGTTTCGCCGCAGTGCGGCTTGCCGCGTCATGTAACACATGTTATGCAGCCCCGGTCGCCGTTCGGTCCGCATCCACCCGGGGAGGGGTTTCGATGCCGTTGAAGTGCGCTGTGGCGCTGTGCGCCGTCCTGGCCGTGGCCGATGCCGCCGCCTGCAACCTGTCCACCGGCATCATCCCGTTCGCGAGCGTGCCCGCCGCGAACGCGGCCGATGATGCCGGCCTGAAGGCACCGGTGCTGGAACTGGTCAGCCTGACGCGCGGCGTCGATGGCCGGGCCTCGTGCGATGCCAGCGGGCTGCTCACGCTGAGCGTGGAATGGCCGCGCGGTACCGATTACAAGCTGCGCGAGCTGGGCTTCGAGTTCCATGTGGTCGGCGACGACCCGCTGACCATCTTTCCGCGCGAACCGGTGGCGGGGCGGGTGGACGGGCGACGCAGCGAATTCGTCTTCCTGTGGCGCGATGGACCACCCGCGCAGCAGCTTCCCATCGACATGGTGGTGGAGGTGCGGGCGGTGACGGCCGACAACCGTCGCGGCCCGCCGGCCCAACTGCGGATCGCGGCGGCACCCGGCGGCTGAGTGCGTCTCGCCGTCCGCGCCAGGGATCGCCGATACTGTGCGCCATGGCCGACAACACCCCCCGCCTGCTGACCGTCGCGGTCACCTCGCGCGCCCTGTTCGATCTGGAAGAAAGCCACGCGCTGTACGAGCGCGAGGGCGTCGAGGCATACAGCGATTTCCAGCGCCGTCACGAGGACGACGTGCTCGCGCCCGGCATCGCGTTTCCGGTCGTCCGCAAGCTGCTGGCGCTGAACACGGGAGCGCCGGCCGATGCGCCGCGCGTCGAAGTGATCCTGCTCTCGCGCAACTCCGCCGACACCGGGCTGCGCATCTTCAACTCCATCCAGCACTACGGGCTGGGCATCGTGCGCGCCACCTTCACCGCCGGCGAACCGACCTGGCCCTACGTCAAGCCGTTCGGCACGGACCTGTTCCTGTCGGCCAACCCGGACTCGGTGCGGCGCTCGCTCGAGCACGGCATCGCCGCGGCGACCATCCTGCCCGCCGGCGCACCGCAGCTGCGCCACGAGCACCAGCTGCGCATCGCCTTCGACGGCGACGCGGTGATCTTCGGCGACGAGAGCGAGCGGATCTCGCGCGAGCAGGGTGTCGAGGCGTTCGGAAAGCACGAACAGGAACGTGCGCGCGAACCGCTGTCCGGCGGTCCGTTCCGCAACTTCCTGTCGGCCCTGCACCAGCTGCAGCAGGTGTTCCCGGCGGACGAACGCTCGCCGATCCGTACCGCGCTGGTCACTGCGCGCTCCGCGCCGGCGCACGAGCGCGTCATCCGCACGCTGCGCGAATGGGGCGTGCGCCTGGACGAAGCGCTGTTCCTGGGCGGGCGCCACAAGGGGCCGTTCCTGGAGGCCTTCGGCGCCGACATCTTCTTCGATGACTCGCAGCACAACATCGACAGTGCCCGGCATCACGTCGCCGCCGGTCACGTTCCCCACGGCGTCGCCAATCCGTGACGCCTGTCCCTCTGCGCCTGTCCGGGCGCAAGGGGGCGTCCCGATAGGTACAGGCACGAGCCATTCCGCAAACACGCGGAGCCCGGGGAGCGTGTCGTGTGCCTGGAAGAGCGCGAAGGTCGCCTGTATCTGGTCCACCGCCGGCGGGAGTGGGGCAGCCAGCGGATCATGGAGGAAAAGTTCTACGACCTCGAACTGCCGGCCGCCGGTTGCCGCGTGATCAGGCACGGCGGAGAGGGTCCCGATTTCTGGGCGTACGTCGAAAGCGGTCGGCGCCTGCATTACGTGAGCTACTGGTTGCCCAACAAGATCCGCGTGATGCGTCGTCCGCGTGCGGCGCCGGATGAGCTGCAGGTGCTGTCGCCGCACTTCGCGCGCATCGGTCCGTTGCTGTACTGCCGGGGCGCCTGGGTGCCGGACGCGGATGCCGAGCGTTTCCAGACGGTCCCCGAGACCCGCTTCGCCCATGACGGCGAGCGCGTCTATGCGTTCACCATCACCGAGGGACTGGACGTGCTGGAGGACGCGGTATGGCCGCTGCAGTTCCTGCGGCGCTGCGAGCATTTTGCCGATCGTCGCGATTTCTACTGGCAAAGCAGCTGGACGAGACGGATAGAGCGGGTGAGCGGATACACGCGGATCGACGCGTACGAAAAGAAGAACGTCCTGCTGGCCCATGTCTGGGGCGATACCGAGCCTGGCGACGAGACGGAGGCGCAGGCGCGCGACGAGATGATCGACCGCGTGCGCACGGTCGCCGACCTGTTCCGGCTCGTGGTGCCGGAGACCGGCATGGCATGGGCAGGCGCGCCCGTGGTCGACGGTCGGGCGTCGCCCGAACCGGCATCAGAGCGGCAGCCGGATGTCGGTCAGTCGCCAGCGCATCCCCTGGCGGGTGAGCACGAACACGACCGGATCGCCGTCGGCGTCGTGCACGGTGGCGGTGAAGCGCGATAGCGACTCGTAGCGGTGCTCGGCATCCTTCAGCGGCTCGGCCGGGACGGCCGGCGCATAGGTGTCGCCACCGACCGTCTCTCCGAGGGCGCGCTTCCACGTCGCGCGTCCCTGCAGGATGGCGGCGATGCCCATGGGCGTGACCAGGGTGTCCACGCCGCGCCCCAGCACCTGGTTGGCGATGGACAGCGCGGCCGCCCCGAACAGGTTGGACGACACGTCGGGTCCGGCGCGGCGCGCGAGGGAATCCTCCACCTGCGCCCGCAGGTTGACGCGCAGCGCCGGGAAATCCACATGCTTCTGCAGCCTGGCGGTGTCCTGCTCCGCCAGCGCCGTGCGGATGCCATGCAGGGCGAGATAGGGGCCAGCGACCACATACGTGGCCAGTCCCAGCAGGAAAACCAGCAGTACGCCGCCGACGAGCCACTTCTTCATCCGCACCGCCTCCAGGTCAGAATTCGAGATCCAGCGCCGCGCACAGGTAATCGACGAACGGTCCAAGCGTCTTCAGATCGCCCGCGAGCGTCTGGCGCAGGCGCGGCCCGCTCATCGTGGCATCGTCCAGCGAGCGCCAGAACACGAAGTTGCGGTGCTTCAGGTCGTCGATGAACTCGAAATCCGCCGGAAACCCGCGCGGCGGCCGCACCAGCTTCTCGCTCTCCTCGAACTCGAAGCGGCGCCGGAACGCGGGATCGTGCGCGGCCTTCTTCCAGCTGCCGGGGTTGTCGAGGATGAACTGGCGGACGCGGCGCTGCGTATCCGGCTCCGGATGCCACAGACCGGCGCCCACGAAGCACTCGCCCGGCTGCAGGTGCAGGTAGAACGACGGCGCAGGCACCTGCTTGTGGCGTTCGTGATACAGCCGCGCACCCTGCCACGATTTGTAGGGCGACTTGTCGCTGGAGAAGCGCGCGTCGCGGTAGATGCGGAACAGCGAACCGCCCACGGTCTTCGGATCGGACCGGAAATGCAGGCTGACGGCCGCCAGGTCCGGCTGCAGGTCGGTCAGCAGGCGCAGGAATGGCTGGCGTACGTGGTCTTCGTACTGCGCCTTGTGGTCGTTGAACCAGGTCTTGTCGTTGTGGCGCGCCAGCCCGCGCAGGAACCTGAAACTGGCATCGGAGAAGTAGGTGGCCATGGTCGCCATTCTAGACAGGCCGGTGTCATCGAACCGGCAAGATCGCCCTCGACGTGCAGCTACAGGCCGGCCTGCAGGTCGTCGCGCCAGTGCTGGATCCTGTCCAGCAGGGCCAGCTTTTCCGGATCGCCGGCCTGCGTGCGGCGCAGGTCGGCCACTTCCGCATCGAAGCGCTCGAAGCTGTACTCGGACAGCCCGCTGTCGGTGGACAGGCGCTGGCGCCGGTAGTCGTCCCAGCGCTGGCGTTCGCCGGCGGACAGGGTGTCGGGCCAGTTGCGTGCGCGATAGCGGAACAGCAGCTCCGGCAAGCGCGGGTCGCGGAAGCCGAAATCGCGCTGGCCCAGCAATGCGGGCGGGGTGGTGCGCACGTCGGAGAACCGGCGCTTGTCGGCGTCGGCCAGGAAGCCGTCGTAGAGCGATCCGTCCACATCGCCGGCCGGGAGGGCGCGTTCGCCGGCGAAGACCTGCCGCACTTTCTCGGCCAGGGCCGGACCGGCCTGGCGCAGGATCGCGGCGTTGCGCTCGCAGCGCACCGGATCGATGCCGAGCCGGTCCAGGTCCGCCGGGCGCAGGTGCGACCACGCGACCAGCGCCGGTGTGCGGTTGAGGTGGACCTCCTTCAGCGGAATGCGCTGTTCGCCTTCCGGAAGGTCGGCGGCCGGCGTGTAGAGCCGGTCCGCGATGTCGTCCGGCGACATCGACAGCAGCGGCGCCGGATCGCTGTCCAGGTCGAACACCACCACCCGGTTGTCGATGCGCGGATGCCGGGTCAGCGGCAGCACCGGCGCCGCGCACAGCCGGTGCGCAGGATAGCGCTGCGAGACGTGCAGGACCGGCAGCATGGCGATGCTGTCGAGCAGCCGCCCGGCGAAGCGCTTGTCGCGCAGCTGCAGCGCGTAGTCCCACAGGCGTGGCTGCGCCTGGCGCATCAGGCGCGCCAGGCCGATCGTCGCGAACACGTCCGACAGCGCCTCGTGCGCATCGCCGTCGCGCACGCGATTGGCCAGTGCCAGCTGCTCGAGCTTGAACGAGGTGGCGCCGTCCTCCCGCTTCGGCCAGACGATGCCGTCGGGACGAAGCGCATGCATCAGCCGCATCACGTCGAGCAGGTCCCAGCGCGAATTGCCGCCGCGCCACTCGCGCTCGTACGGCTCGTGGAAATTGCGGAACAGGCCGTGGCGGACGAACTCGTCGTCGAACCGCAGGCTGTTGTAGCCCAGCGTGCAGGTTTCCGGCCGGCCCATCTCGTCGGCGATGCGGGCGAAGGCTTCGGCTTCGTTCACGCCGTCACGCTGTGCCTGCTGCGGGGTGATGCCGGTGATCAGCGTGGCGACGGGCGAGGGCAGCAGGTCGTCGGCCGGCTGCACGAAGAAGCTGATCGGCTCGTCGATGACCTCCAGCGCGGGGGTGGTGCGTACGGCCGCGAACTGCGCCACGCGGCTGCGCCTGGGGTCGGCGCCGAAGGTTTCGAGATCGTAGAAGAGAAAGGTTCCCGCCATCAGAAGTCCACCATCGGCGCATCATTGTCATATGCCGTTGCGACGGCCTCATTGCCCCGCCAGCCGAAGATGCATGGTGGCGCGCTCGCGCTCACTCCCCGGCCTCCTCCAGGACCGGAAGCTGCGCGTGCACGTCGGCATCCACCCGGGCCCAGTCGATGCCGTTGAGCGATGCCCGGCCTGCGGTGTGCCGTACCAGCAGGTCGCGCTGCACATGGCTGCGGTGCTGCGCCAGCGCGTAGGGAATGCGCATGAAGCTGACCATCGTGTAGTGCGGTACGAAGCGCTGCGGATGGCGCGCCTGCAATGCCAGTTCCAGTTCGCGCTGCAGCAGGAAGCCGCTGTCGTCGACCTTGTCGCGCATCTCCACGTAGTTTTCCAGCGCCATCTCCTGGATCGCCAGCGCGTTCGGCTTGCGCTCGGCCTCGAAGGCGGCAAACGCAGCGGCCAGGTCGTCCGACGCCAGCAGATGCCGCGACAGCGCCACGCAGTCCTCGAACGCGCAGTTCATGCCTTGGCCGTGGAACGGCACCATCGCATGGGCGGCATCGCCCAGCAGTACCGCCTGGCCGCCGAGGTGCCAGCGGTCCAGGTACAGCGTGGCGAGCAGGCCGGTGGGGTTGGTCTCCCAGTCCCGTTCCAGCTCGGGGATGAGCGGCACGGCATCGGCGAAATCGCGCAGGAACAGCGCTTTCGCGTCCTCCCCCGTGCGCACGCTGGCGAAGCTCGGGTCGCCGTGATTGGGCAGGAACAGGGTCACGGTGAACGTGCGCTCGTCGTTCGGCAGCGCGATGCACATGTAGTGGCCGCGCGGCCAGATATGCAGCGCATTGGGCTCCATCATGAAGCCACCGTCCACGTCGGGCGGAATCTCGAGCTCCTTGTAGGAGTGATCGAGGAACTCCGTGCGCTCGCCGAGATCCTCGCGACGCTGCATCGCACCGCGCAGCGACGATCCGGCGCCGTCGGCACCGATCAGGGCGGTGAAACCCACGGCGTGCGCGCTTCCATCCTGTTCGTCGCCGAACCGGGCGATCCGTGCATCGAAGTCGACCGCATCCAGGCGGCGATGGAAATGCAGGGTCGCCCCTGCGCGCTCGGCCAGGTCCAGCAGCGTGACATTCAGGTCGCCACGGTGGATCGACCAGATGACCTCGGAATCGTCGCGCCCATAGCGCTGCAACTGTTGCCGCCCGTCGAGGGCATGCACCATGCGGCCGCGCATCATCACCGCCTGCCGCATCACCGCATCGTCGGCGTCGGCCATCCGCAGCGCGTGGCGGCCCCGCTCGGCCAGCGCCAGGTTGATCGAGCGTCCACCGGCATAGCCCTGCACGCGCGGGTCGCCGCGCTTCTCGAACACGTCCACCCGCCAGCCCGCACGGGCCATCAGCGTGGCCAGCAGTGCGCCGGCGAGGCCGGCGCCGATGATGGTGATGTGTCGCGATTCCCCGATGCTCAATTCAATACCCCGTCATCCCCGCGCAGGCGGGGATCCAGTGACTTAACGTTGTCCGATGATGTCGGGCCACAGATCGTTCCAATAGAGATTGGATTCTTCGATCAGTCTTATCTTCCATGCGCGATTCCACTTCTTGATGCGCTTCTCTCGGGTGATCGCGGCTTCCATGGTCGGATGGATCTCGTACCATACCAGCCGGGTCGCGCGATGACGCTCTGTGAAGCCAGGTACAGCATGCGTGCGGTGTTGCCAGATGCGTCCAATCAGATCGCTGGTGACCCCGACATACAGCGTGCCGTTCCTGCGGCTAGCCAGCATGTAAGTGGCGGGCTGCTTTTCCATAAGCAATCCTATCCAAGTAACGTCACTGGGTCCCCGCCTTCGCGGGGACGACGAATCACTGCATGACGGTCAGAACCCCCGCCACGTCTCGACTTCCTCGACGAAGCGGTGGACGTCCATGTAGCGGTTGTACAACGGGGCGGGCGAGATGCGGATCACGTCCGGTTCGCGCCAGTCGCCGACGATGCCCACCGACAGCAGGTACTCGAACAGTTCGCGCCCACGTTCGCGGCCGCCGCTCACGCGAAGCGACAGCTGCGCGCCGCGCTGGGTCGTATCGCTAGGTGTGATGATCTGCAGGACATCCGACAGCCGCGCCCGGATGAGCGCTTCCAGCAGGCCGGTGATCTTCAGCGACTTGGTGCGGATCGCCTCCATGCCGCCGGCCTTCTCGAACAGCTCCAGCGACGCCCGCAGGGGCGCCAGGCCCAGGATCGGCGGATTGCTGAGCTGCCAGCCTTCGGCACCCGGCGTAGGCACGAACTCCGGCGCCATGCGGAAGCGGGTTTCCTTCTCGTGGCCCCACCAGCCAGCGAAGCGCGGCCGATCCGTGTTCGCATGGCGCGCGTGCACGAAGCAGCCTGCCACGGCGCCGGGACCGGAGTTCAGGTACTTGTAGTGGCACCAGACCGCGAAATCGACGCCGCTGTCGTGCAGGCGCAACGGCAGGTTGCCGACCGCGTGCGCCAGGTCGACACCGACCACCGCGCCCTGCGCATGGCCGAGGCGGGCGATCTCGCCCAGGTCGAACGCCTGCCCCGTGCGGTACTGGATGCCCGGCCACAGCACCAGCGCCAGGCGCGGGCCGTGCTCGGCGATGGCGCGTCCGATCGCGGCCATCGACAGCGTGCCGTCGGGCTGGTCCGGTTCCACTTCGATCAGATCGGTGGCGGGATCGAAGCCATGGAAGCGCACCTGCGACTCCATCGCATGGCGGTCGGACGGGAACGCCCCGGCCTCCATCAGGATCGCCGGACGTTCCGTCGTGGGGCGGTAGAAGCTCACCATCATCAGGTGCAGGTTGGTGGTCAGCGTGTTCATCGCCACCACCTCGGCCGGCTCCGCGCCCACCAGGCGCGCCAGCGGGTCACGCACCAGTTCGTGGTAGGTCATCCACTGCGCGTTGCCGGTGAAGTGGCCTTCGACGGCTTCGGTGGACCACTTGTCCAGCACTTCGTTGATGTAGGTGCGCGCGCCTTTCGGCTGCAGGCCCAGCGAGTTGCCGCAGAAGTACACCTGGTCGTTGTGCTTGTGGCGGGGGATCAGGAAGTCGTTGCGCAGCGCGCGCAGCGGATCGGCGGCATCGAGGGCGATGATGTGGGTGCGGGACAGCGGGTCGGTCATGGAGGCGGGCGTGAGAATGATCGGTTGGTTGTAGGAGCGACGTCAGTCGCGACCGGACGCTGGCGGTTGAGACAAAACGTTTGTTTGGCGGAGGTTCCAACAGGGCAGGATGCCGACTTGGCCATGCCGTGCGGTCGCGACTGACGTCGCTCCTGCAGAGGGCAGCATCACGTGAACCTCGACGCCGGCAGCCCCAGCCATTCCAGCGCGGTGCCGTGGTACAGGCGGGCCTGTTGCTCCGCGTCCAGGCCCAGCGCGGCGATGCCGGCGCCCGGTTCCTGTTCGCCCAGCGGGAACGGGTAGTCGGTGCCGAGCATCACCCGCTCGTGGCCGACCGTATCCAGCAGGTAGCGCAGGGCGCGCGGATCGGCGACCCAGGAATCGAAGTACACGCGGCCCAGGTAGTCGCGCGGGTTGCGGGGATTGTCGGTGGCGACGAGGTCGGGGCGCATGTTGAAGCCGTGTTCGATGCGCCCGATGGTGTAGGGGAAACTGCCGCCCCCGTGCGCGAAGCAGACCTTCAGCTGCGGCAGCCGCTCCAGCACGCCGCCGAAGATCAGGCTGCAGGCGGCGCGCGACTGTTCGGCCGGCATGCCCACCAGCCAGGGCAGCCAGTACTTCTGCATGGACGCCGCGCCCATCATGTCCCAGGGATGCACGAGGATGGCGGCGCCCAGTTCGCTGGCGGCCTGGAAGAACTCGAACAGCTCGGGCGCGTCCAGGTTCCAGTCGTTGACGTGGCTGCCGATCTGCACGCCCTGCAGGCCCAGCTGGTCCATGCAGCGTTCCAGCTCCTGCACCGCCAGCCGCGGCGATTGCAGCGGCACCGTGCCGATGCCGGCGTAGTGGCGTGGATAGTCACGGCAGGCGGCGGCGGTGTGGTCGTTGAGCGCCTGATGCAGTTCCAGCGCGTGATGCGGCTTGGCCCAGTAGCTGAACATCACCGGCACCGTGCTGATGACCTGCACCTGCACGCCGAAGCGGGCGTAGTCGGCGATGCGTTCCTCCGGGTCCCAGGTCTTGGGCCAGATCTCCCGGAAGAACTTGCCGTCCTTGTAGATGCGGTGCCGGCCGTCGTCGCCGTGGTGGATCACCGGAAAGCGCGGATCGCCGTACTTGGCCGCCAGGTCGGGCCAGTCGCGTGGCAGGAAATGCGCGTGGGTGTCGATCTTCAGCATGATCGGATTGTAGAGGCTGCCCGCGTGGGTTTCGCGCTGCGTTGCCGCGTCGGCGCGAAGCTGGGCGAGGCGCTGCAGATCATCGTTCCAGCGCGTCGGAGACGCGTTCGCAGGCAGCGATCAGGTCGTTGACCAGACGACGGTCCACCTCCACATGGCCTTCGTACTCAGCCAGGTTGCGCAGGTCGTGCGCCTTGGCCAGCACGCGCCAGACCTCGGGGCCGAGTCCCAGCGTGTGGGGCAGCACCTGGAAGACGATGTAGCGGTGCCGTGCCCGATAGCCCCCGCGGCGCAGCGCCGCCAGGCTCAGCGCATGGGCGGCGTTGTAGGCCAGGTCGAAGCGGCTTTCCAGCGACAATGCGTCATTGTGCGCATCGGCCAGCCGCGCCAGTCCGGAGCGCAGCAGGCCGGCGACTTCCTTCCTGTCGGGGGGTTCGGCACTGAGCGGGCCGCTGGGACCGGCCAGATTCTCAAGCGGCGAGGTCATCGTCGCTCCCGATCAGCCACTGCCGCGGCTGCTGCAGCACGCGGGTGACGAAGCTGTTGCCCCCTTCGATACGGCTGCGCAACGCGTCACGGTCATAGACGGTGGGATTGACCTGCCGGCCCAGCCGTTCGGCCACCGGGTGCAGCGCCAGCATCACCTCGGCATAGGCCAGGTCGTCGGCGACCACCATCAGGTCGATGTCGCTGCGGGCGGTGTCGTTGCCCTTGGGGACCGAGCCGTAGAGGAAGGCAGCGTGGATGCGGTCGGCCAGCGGCGCCAGCGCCTCGCGCAGCGGTTCGGCCAGGCCGAACGTCTTGCGGACGATGGAGACCAGTTCGTCGTGGATGGGGGCGTCGGGGTTGGCGCGGTAACGCTTCTGGTTGCCGACGTGTTCGACGGTCAGCAGGCCGCTGCCGGCGAGGCGCGCCAGCTCCCGCTGGACGGCGCCGCTGCCGGCGCCGGTGGCCTGGATCAGTTCGTTGACCGCGTAGCTGCGTCCGGGGTCACCGAACAGGCAGGCCAGTACCCGCTGCTGGGTGGTGGTGAACAGGGCCCCCGACAGGCTGGCGGTCGCATAGCGCGCGGCCGCTTCACTGACCTTCCGGGATCGGGGTGTCTCGTTCATGCCCATATCGGGCACGATAATGCCCAGATTGGGCAAGCGCAAGCTCAGGTGATGTCGGCCTGCGAGTCGGCCTGCATTTCGTACCGGCTCGGGCGCGGATTCAGATGACCGCAGGCCTTGCAGGTGCGCAGGTCGTCGCTGCGGTAGAAGGCCTCGAACACGCGGAAGAAATCCTGCTCGATGTCGTTGAGGTGGAAGTACTCCTCGTAGACCTTGTGGTTGCAGCGCTCGCAGAACCACAGCAGGCCGTCGTCCTCGTGCGGCAGGCGCCTGCGCTCGATCACCAGCCCGACCGAGCCCGGCATGCGCTGGGGCGAGTGCGGCACGCGCGGCGGCAGCAGGAAGATCTCGCCGGCGCGGATCGGAATGTCGCGCACGGTACCGTCCTCCTGGATGCGCAGCACCATCTCGCCTTCCAGCTGGTAGAACCACTCCGGGCCTTCGTCCCAATGGTAGTCGGTGCGCGCATTCGGCCCACCCACCACCATCACGATGAAGTCGCCGTCATGGATGACCTTGTTGCCGACCGGCGGCTTGAGCAGGTGGCGGTGTTCGTCGATCCACGCCTGGAAGTTGAGCGGGTTGGGCAGCATGTCAACCTCCCTTGGCCGACGGCTTGGAAGCGCGCTTCAGGTCCTCGATCGTCGGTGCCGGGTCGCGGACCGGGATACCGGCGTTGCGGGCCATCTCCACGGTCTTCGCCTGCGATTCCGCCAGCGTAAGGCCGATCATTTTCTTGCGTTCTTCGTCGGTGACCGCGTCCACCGCCACGGGGTAGAGATACATGCCTTTCGCATCGCTCAGGAACTGCGTCCCGTACCACTGCGGCTGCTGCTGCCGCATGAGCAGGCGATCCCATGACGCGGCGACGAGCCAGCGGCGGCGTCCGCCGTCATCCGCGCCGATGTTCATTGCCAGCGTCGCCAGCGCATGGGCGATGCGGATGTCTTCGGCCGTATCGCCATGCTGGAACACCCACGCGGCGTTTTCATAGTCGGCGGCGGTGCGCATGGCGCCTTCGCGCATCAAGGCCCTCACCCGTGCGAGCCTGGCGGCGTCGCGGAGCGCCACCTCGCTCCAATCGATCTTGCCCTGACGGTCGGCCTGGTCCTGCTTGCGGAGAGCAGCCAGTTCGGCATGGTCTGCCGGCAAGCCCTCGGCGCGGGCGCCGGCATTCAGACAGAGAGCGAGGAGGGAGGCGAACAGTATCTTGCTCATCGGTGAGCGTCCTTTCCCAGCCATGCAATGCACTTCAGTTCGATGGCGATCGGCGTGGGCAGGGCGGTGATGCCCAG
The DNA here is from genome assembly GCF_035999195.1 of Pseudoxanthomonas sp. Taxonomy (NCBI): domain Bacteria; kingdom Pseudomonadati; phylum Pseudomonadota; class Gammaproteobacteria; order Lysobacterales; family Lysobacteraceae; genus Pseudoxanthomonas; species Pseudoxanthomonas sp. The sequence continues at coordinate 410,267 of NZ_DASYGY010000009.1, read as the reverse complement.
CGTGGTGCGGCAGGGCGCGGTGGCGGCGTCGGCGAAGTATTCCGCCCAGACCCGGTTGTACGCCTTGAAGTCGTGTGCCATGTCGGTGAGGTAGACGGTCACGTCCACCAAGTCCTCCCAGCGTGCACCACTGGCCTGCAGGACCGCGCGCACGTTGCCGAACACGGCCCGGCACTGCGCCTCGATGTCGTAGCTGATCAGGCGTCCGTCCGCATCGTGCACGTTGCCGACGATGGCGTTGGTGGCCGGATCGCGCGGGCCGATGCCGGAGAGGAACAGCAGGTCGCCGACGCGACGCGCATGGGGGTACTGGCCGACGGGCTTCGGTGCGCCATCGGCGTGGACGACCTCACTCATCGCGCTTGCCCTTGGGCGGCACGCCGGCGAGGGCGCGCTGGTAAGCGGGTTGCAGTTCGTCCGCGGCGCTCACGTCCATGCCCAGTTCGCGCACACGCCCGTCGAACAGGCTGTAGACCCAGCCGTGTACCGCCAGCGGCTGGCCCCGCGTCCAGGCGTCCTGGACCACGGTGGTCTGGCAGACATTGAAGACCTGCTCGATGACGTTCAGTTCGCACAGGCGCGCGTGGCGCAGCGATTCGGTATCCACCTGGCCCAGCAGGTCCGCATGCTTCATCGCCACGTCGGCCACGTGGCGCAGCCAGTTGTCGGCCAGGCCCACGCGCAGTCCGGTCATGGCCGCATGCACGCCGCCGCAGCCGTAATGGCCGACCAGCAGGATGTGCTCGACCTTGAGGATGTCGACGGCGAACTGGATCACCGACAGCGCGTTGAGGTCGCCGTGCGACATCACGTTGGCGATGTTGCGGTGGACGAACACCTCGCCCGGGTCCAGGCCCAGGATCTGGTTGGCGGGCACGCGCGAATCGGAACAGCCGATCCACAGGTAGCGCGGCGACTGCTGCTGCGACAGGCGCTTGAAGAAGCCGGGATCCTCCTGCTTGATGCGGTCGGCCCAGTCGCGGTTGTTCTGCAGCAGTTTCTCGAGTTCGGTCGGTTCAGACATCGGTGTGTTCATCCTCAGCGCAACGCCACGCAGACGTTCTTGGGTTCGGTAAAGAAACGCATGGCCTCCAGCCCGCCTTCGCGGCCGAGGCCCGACGCGCCCGTGCCGCCGAAGGGCGTGCGCAGGTCGCGGGTCATCCAGGTGTTGATCCAGACGATGCCGGCGCGCAGCTGCGTCGCCAGCCGATGGGCGCGATCCAGGTCGCGGGTCCACACGGTCGCCGCCAGTCCGTAGTCGCCCGCGTTCGCCAGCGAGAGCGCGTGGGCCTCGTCCTCGAACGGTTGCAGCGTCACGACCGGACCGAAGATCTCCTCGCGGTTGGTCGCCGCCTCCGGCCCCAGGCCTTCGATCACGGTGGGGGCGACGTACCAGCCGGGACGGTCCAGCGCGTGGCCGCCGGCCAGCACGCGACCGCCGTCGACGCGCGCGCGCGATATGCACGCCAGCACCTTGTCGTAATGCGCCTGCGATACCAGCGCACCCAGGCGGGTCGAAGGGTCGTCGAGCGGCCCGGCCTGCCACGTGGCGGCGCGTTCCACCAGGGCGTCGCGGAATTCGTCGTAGATCGCCTGCTGCACCAGCAGCCGGGAACCGCACAGGCAGATCTGTCCGGCGTTCTGGAATGCCGAGCGCAGCAGCGTGTCCAGGTGCGCCCGCCAGTCGCTGTTGGCGAAGACGAGCGTCGCGTTCTTGCCGCCCAGCTCCAGCGATACCTTCTTCAGCAGCGGCCCCGCCAGTCCGGCGATCCGCTTGCCGACCGCGGTGCTGCCGGTGAAGGAGACGGCCTTGACGGCGGGATGCAGCACCAGCGGTTCGCCGACCGCCGTGCCGCTTCCGTGCACGAGGTTCAGCACGCCGCGGGGCAGGCCGACCTCGGCCGCCAGGTCGCCCAGCATCGTGGCGGTGGCCGGCGTGACCTCCGATGGCTTGGCCACCACGGTGTTGCCGGCCGCCAGCGCGGGCGCCACCTTCCAGGTGAGCAGGTAGAGCGGCAGGTTCCAGGGCGAGATCGTCGCGACCACGCCCAAGGGCTGCCGCAGGGTGTAGTTCAACCCGGCCTCGCCATGGTGCGATTCGCTGGCGAACTGGGTGGCCGCATGGGCGAAGAACCGCAGGTTGGCGATGGCACGGGGAATCTCGATGTCGCGTGCCAGTGCCAGCGGCTTGCCGGTATCGCGCGATTCGGCGGCGGCGAACACGTCGCGCCGCTGTTCCAGCGCATCGGCCAGCCGTTCCAGCCAGCGTGCGCGTCCGGAGGTGGTGAGCGCCGACCAGGCCGGGAATGCCGCTTCGGCGGCCTGCACGGCCAGCAGGACGTCATGCTCGCTGCCGTCGGCGACCTCGGCGTAGACCTTTCCCGCCGCCGGTTCGAACACGGGACGCCAGGCGCTGCCCGGGCGCGGTTCGCCGTCGATGAAGTGGCCGAAGCGGTCCATGTCCATTAGCTTAACCCGGCCGGCAAGCCGCTTCCGTCAACGGACCTCAGATCGACTGCATGCGGCCGCCGTCCACCGCCAGGCTGACGCCGTTGATGTACGCGGCGGCGGGCGAGGCGAGGAAGGCGATGGCGGCGGCGATCTCGTGCGCTTCCGCGAAGCGGCCGGCCGGGACCGTGGCGAGCATCGTGGCGCTGACGGTGGCTTCGTCCTTGCCCGTCGCCTGTATGCGGTCGTGAAGGATCTGCTCCAGTCGCTGCGTGCGCGTGTAGCCGGGCAGCACGTTGTTCACGGTAATGCCGTCGGCACCCAGTTCCCTGGACAGCGTCTTGGCCCAGCTCGCCACCGCGCCCCGGATGGTGTTGGAGACGCCGAGGTTGGCGATGGGTTCTTTCACGGACGTGGATACGACGTTGACGATGCGTCCCCAACCGGCGGTGCGCATGCCAGGGACGGTGAGTTGCGCAAGCGCCTGGTTGGCCAGGAGGTGGCGCTGGAATGCCGCCAGGTAGTCGTCGGCGTCAGCATCAATGGCGCGCCCGCCGGGTGGTCCGCCGGTGTTGTTGACGAGGACATGCACCGGCCGCGTCGCCACGAGGCGACCGACGGCCTCCCGCAGAGCCACGGCATCGGCCACATCGAGGGCGATGGTTGCGTGCTGCTGGCTGCTCGCGACGCCAGGCAGTGCAGCAGCCACCTCGGCCAGCGCCTCGGGGCGTCGGGCCAGCACCGTCACGTCCGCGCCCAGCAGGGCCAGCTCATGGGCCGCCGCGCGGCCGATGCCCTCGGAGGCGCCACAGACCAGCGCGTGCCGGCCGGCGAGATTGAGGTCCATGCATCGTTTCCAGAAGGTCTTGTGCGTCGAGTGTAGCCCTGCATGATGTGGGGCGTGGGAGCGACGTACGTCGCGATGCTTTTTTGCCGCGCCGATGTGCGGGACAGAGATCCCGCTTCGCGACTTAGGTCGCTCCCACATCCTGCTTCCGACGGGTCAGGCGCTCAAGCATCAGCTCGGATACCAAGGTGTTGTTTTCGCCGCCCAGTCGCTGCAGCGCGGCCGCCGCCCCCGCGACGTTGGCGACCGGATGGTTCTGGCTGAGCTTGAACTTCAGCTCGACGCGTTCGACGTCGAAACGGAAGCCGATGATCCCGCGCAACTGGCGGAGGTGGTCGTCGCGGTCGTGCTCGAAGCGCCAGTCGTTGCCCACCCGTGCCTCATTGACCCGGCTGAGGCGGTCGACGATCGAGGCCAGTTCGGCGGTGTCGTCGGTGATCGCCAGCGCGCCGTGCAGGTGCGCGACCGCGTAGTTCCAGGTCGGCACGCGCGCGGCTTCTTCCTTGTCCGCGTACCAGCCCGGAGACACATAGGCATGCGGGCCGTGCACGATCAGCAGGGCAGGGCCGCCATGGCGTGCCTGCGGATTCGGCTTCGCCCAGTGGCCCTCGAAGACGATCCGGTCGCCGTCACGTGCGTAGAGCACCGGCAGATGGCTGACCACGGGCACGCCGTCGGCGACGGTGACCAGGGTGACGAACGCATCCTGCGCGATCAGCCGATCGAGCTCGGCCAGGTCGGTTTCGACGAACGCGCGCGGCGTGTACATGGACCGATCAGGCGCGTGCGCCGAGCGACTGCACCATCAGCGGCACCAGGGTGGCATCGTCGTCACCGCGCGGGGGCTGCACGCCGGCCAGCGAGAAACCGCGCGCCAGCGCATCGTCCTCGTCCAGACCGTCGAAGGCGACGAACTCCGCATCGAACAGCGCCGCGCGGGCGCTGTCTTCGCTGTCGTAGGCCAGCGTATTGCCATCGCTGTCCAGCACCTCGGCGGTACCGGCCTCCAGCAGGCGAAGGCGCGCCCAGATCAGCGTGCGGCCGAGCGAGGCGAGGTACCAGTCTTCACGGAGGTACGGATTCATGCGAACGCCTCCGCCCACAGCGCCAGCAGGCCGGCCATCGCCAACCCGAATACGATGACGCACAGCGAGATGCGCGCCGGCGTGGCCAGGCCCGACAGCGAGGTGTCCGGAATGCGCCGGTAATCGCCGGACAGCAGCCAGCGCAGTGCGACGGGCTTCAGGAAGGCGCCTTCGCCCCACTGCGCGCCGAGTGCGCCGTGGCGGTCGCGCACATGCACCAGCGTCAACGGCCAGAAGATGACGAACGCGCAGAAACCGGCGATGGCCACGCCGACGAAGCAGAGGGCGAAGAACAGGAGCATCAGAACTCCGCGTTGCCGGGTGCGCGCGGGTAGGCGATGGCGTCGCGGATGTTGCTCAGCCCGCACACGTACACCACCAGGCGCTCGAAGCCGAGACCGAAGCCGGCATGCGGCACCGAACCGTAACGGCGGAAGTCGCGGTACCAGCCGTAATGCGCCGGATCCAGACCGAATTGCGCCATGCGCGCATCCAGCACGTCCAGGCGCTCTTCGCGCTGGCTGCCGCCGATGATCTCGCCGATGCCGGGCGCCAGCACGTCCATCGCGGCGACGGTCTTGCCGTCGTCGTTCAGGCGCATGTAGAAGGCCTTGAAGTGCTCGGGATAGTTGGTCACCACCACCGGGCGGCCGACATGCTGCTCGGTCAGCCAGCGCTCGTGCTCAGTCTGAAGGTCCAGGCCCCATTCGACCGGGAACTCGAACTTCTGCCCCGACTTCTGCAGCAGCGAGATCGCATCGGTGTAGTCGATGCGCTCGAACGGCGAGTTGACGAAGGCTTCCAGCCGAGTCAGCGCGGTCGGTTCGACGCGCTCGGCGATGAAGGCCAGGTCGTCGGCGCGTTCGCTCAGCACGGCACGGAACAGGTATTTCAGGAAGTCCTCGGCCAGCTGCGCGTTCGCGGCCAGGTCGTTGAAGGCGACCTCCGGCTCGATCATCCAGAACTCGGCCAGGTGGCGCGTGGTGTTGCTGTTCTCGGCGCGGAAGGTCGGGCCGAACGTGTAGACCTTGCTCATCGCCAGCGCGTAGGCCTCGGCATTGAGCTGGCCCGACACGGTCAGGAAGGTTTCCTTGCCGAAGAAGTCGCGCGAGAAATCCACTGCGCCTTCCTTGTCGCGCGGCAGGTTGACCAAGTCCAGCGTGGAGACGCGGAACATCTGGCCGGCACCCTCGGCATCGGACGTGGTGATGATCGGTGTGCTGATCCAGAAGTAGCCGTTCTCGTGGAAGAACCGGTGCACCGCCTGCGCCAGCGAATTGCGGATGCGCGTGACCGCGCCGAACAGGTTGGTGCGCGGACGCAGGTGCGCGAACTCGCGCAGGTATTCCAGCGAGTGCTGCTTGGGCTGCATGGGGTAGGTGAGGGGATCCTCCACCCAGCCCACGACCTCCACGGAGGAAGCCTGTATCTCGAAGCTCTGGCCCTGGCCCTGCGAGGGCACCAGGGTGCCGGTGGCGACGACGGCGCAGCCGGTGGTCAGGTGCTTGATCTCGGACTCGTAGTTGGCCAGTGCGGCGGGCGCCACCACCTGGATCGGCGCGAAGCACGAGCCGTCGCTGACGTTGACGAAGGACAGGCCCGCCTTGGAATCGCGCCGCGTGCGCACCCAGCCGCGCACCGTGACCTCGCCGCCGGCCGGGAGCTTGCCCGCCAGCGCATGTTCGACGCTCACCACCGTCATGGCTTGAATCCTTCGATAACAGACTTATTAATGGAACGCGGAGTTTACAAGAGCCGCGCAGCCCCCGGCAGACCGGCGGCTATAATCGCCGACGTTGCACAGGAGACACGCATGGCCATCACCCTCACCCCGGTCGCACTCGAGCGCGTGCAGCGCTTCGTCGAGCAGACCCCGGCCGCGCTGGGCCTGCGCTTCGGCGTGACCCGCACCGGCTGTTCCGGCTGGGGCCACGTGGCGGACCTGGCCCGCGATGAGCGCGAGGGCGACACCGTGTTCGAGTTCGCCGGCGTGAAGATCTACGTCGATGCCACCAGCCTGCCGCTGGTCGACGGCACCGAGATCGACTTCGCCAGGCAGGGGCTGTCCGAAACCTTCGTCTTCCGCAATCCCAATGCGGCGGCCGAATGCGGCTGCGGCGAGAGCTTCACCACGGCCGCCGACGCCGCCTGACGCGTCCGCGGGGCAGGTTGCCCCTAAGTGGTTGACGTGTCATAATTTCCGGCTCCCGGAGGCCCGTCAGGCCGCCGGTTCCTTGCCCCACCGTGTCCGCTCAGGTCATCGGGGGGCTGTCCGTCCGGCCTTTTCCCTGGCCGGACCCACATCCGAAAGGTAAAAACGATGCGTCACTACGAAGTCGTGTTCCTGGTCCACCCGGACCAGAGCGAGCAGGTGCCGGCCATGATCGAGCGCTACAAGGCGCTGATCGAGGGCGGCAACGGCACCATCCACCGTCTGGAAGACTGGGGCCGCCGCCAGTTGGCGTACCCGATCCAGAACCTGGTGAAGGCCCACTACGTCCTGCTCAACATCGAGGCCGACCAGGCCGTGCTGAACGAGCTGGTCGAGAGCTTCCGCTTCAACGATGCGGTGCTGCGCAACCTGGTCATCAAGCGCGATGGCCCGGACACCGAGCAGTCCCTGATCATGAAGAACAAGGACGAGAAGGGCGACAAGCCCGAACGTGGCGAGCGTCGCCGCCGTGACGACGACGAGGCCGGTACTGAAGCCTCGACCGATTCCGACACCGCCGAAGCCGCCTGAGGAGCACCCCCATGTCCAAGTTCTTCCGTCGCCGCAAGTTCTGCAAGTTCACCGCCGAAGGCGTGAAAGAGATCGACTACAAGGATCTCAACACCCTGCGCCAGTACCTGACCGAGAACGGCAAGATCGTGCCGAGCCGCGTCACCGGCACCAAGTCCCGTTACCAGCGTCAGTTGTCCACCGCGGTCAAGCGCGCGCGTTTCCTGGCGCTGATCCCGTACACGGACAACCACGACGTCTGAGTGGAGAAGTGAGTGGCGGCTCGCGCCGCAAGTAGTGAGAAGTGAGTGGCTTTTCCTTACTTCTCACTCCTCTCCGCTCACTCCCAGCCTCAAACATCCCGTCCATTCGGACAGCAACCAGTTGCGGTCGCACAGCGGCCGCTAACGAATCGGAGATACACGATGGAACTGATTCTTCTGCAGAAAGTGACCAACCTGGGCGTCCTGGGCGACAAGGTCAAGGTGAAGCCGGGCTACGGCCGCAACTTCCTGGTGCCGCAGGGCAAGGCCGTGCCGGCCACCGCCGCCAACGTCGCCGAGTTCGAAGCCAAGCGCGCCGAGTACGAAGCCAAGGCCAAGGCCGTGCATGACGAGGCCGAAGCCCGCGCCGCCAAGCTGGAAGGCGCCAGCGTGACGATCACCGCCAACGCCGCCACCGAAGGTAAGCTGTTCGGTTCGGTCGGCCCGCGGGATATCGCCGACGCCTTCACCGCCGCCGGCCTGCCGCTCGAGAAGAGCGAGGTCATCATGGGCGAAGGCGCGCTGCGCAACATCGGCGAGTACGACATCGTCGTGAAGCTGCACGCCGACGTGCAGACGACCGTCAAGGTCGTGGTGCAGGCTGAAGCCTGATCCACCCCGCGCATCATCCCTGATGCCGACAGACGGGCGCCGAAAGGCGCCCGTCCTGTTTGGGCGAGCCTTCGCGGGCCTCGCCACTCTCCGACCGATGGACCGCACCGTCGCAGCGGATGAGATGCACACCGGTTATCCACAACCTTATCTGCAACACCCCCGGGCAAGGACTGCCTACCATGGCCGGCCGTGCGGACCTCCGTCCGCATGCGCCGCAGGAGTGCTTTTCCGACATGCCCGCACGCACCGGTTTCCGCCAGGATCCGCACGACGCCCGTATCGAACAGTTGCGCGTGCCGCCCCATTCCATCGAGGCGGAGCAGGCGGTGCTCGGCGGCCTGATGCTCGCGCCGGAAGCCTACGACCGCATCAACGACAAGCTCACGCCCAACGATTTCTACCGGCGCGACCACCAGCTGATCTACCGCGCCATCGGTGAACTGGCCGAGCGCAACCGGCCCTTCGACGCGGTGACGCTGGGCGAATGGTTCGAGTCGCAGGGCCAGATGGAGCTGATCGCCGGCGGCGCCTACCTGGTCGAACTGGCCAGCACCACGCCGTCGGCCGCCAACATCACCGCCTATGCGGAGATCGTCCGCGACAAGGCGGTGATGCGCCAACTGATCGAGGTGGGCACCGAGATCGTCAACGACGCCTTCCAGCCCGACGGCAAGGAAAGCGACGAGATGCTGGCCGTGGCCGAGCAGAAGGTGTTCGCCATCGCCGAGCAGGGCGCACGCGGGCGCACCGACTTCGTCGCGATGAACGATGCGCTGAAGGACGCCTTCGAAGTCCTGCGCGTGCGTTCGGAAAGCGGCGGCACGGTCACCGGCCTGCCGACCGGCTACACCGAGTTCGACCAGATGACCGCGGGCCTGCAGCCGACCGATCTGGTGATCCTGGCGGCGCGCCCGGCGATGGGCAAGACCACGTTCGCGCTGAACATCGCCGAGTACGCGGCGATCAAGTCGAAGAAGGCCGTCGCGGTCTTCTCGATGGAAATGTCCGCCGGCCAGCTGGCGATGCGCCTGATCTCCTCGGTCGGCCGCATCAACGCCACCCGCCTGCGTACCGGTGCGCTGGAAGACGAGGACTGGAGCCGCGTCACCAGCGCCATCCGCATCCTCAAGGACCAGGCCAAGGTCTTCATCGACGACACGCCGGGCCTGTCGCCGGACGTGCTGCGCTCCAAGGCGCGTCGGCTGAAGCGCGAGCACGACCTGGGCCTGATCGTCATCGACTACCTGCAGCTGATGTCCGTACCCGGCAACAGCGAGAACCGCGCCACCGAAATCTCGGAGATCTCGCGCTCGCTGAAGGGCCTGGCGAAGGAGCTCAACGTGCCGGTGATCGCACTGTCGCAGCTCAACCGCTCGCTGGAAACGCGTACCGACAAGCGCCCGGTGATGGCCGACCTGCGCGAGTCGGGCGCCATCGAACAGGACGCGGACATGATCGTCTTCATCTACCGCGACGATTACTACAACAAGGAAACCTCGCCGGACAAAGGGCTGGCCGAGATCATCATCGGCAAGCAGCGTTCCGGTCCCACCGGCTCGTGCAAGCTCCGGTTCTTCGGCGAGTACACCCGCTTCGACAACCTGAGCCACGACAACATCGGCGCGTTCGAATAGCAGGCTAATTGCGGATGAAGTAACTCACGAAGACGTTGCCCGTCGCGTCGGTGGCCACGGTGGTGCTGGCGTCGAAGAAGGATTCGCGGAACCAGGGTTCCTGCATCATGTAGCCGACCAACCTCTGGTAGTCACTCGGTCCTGGCTGCTGCGGGTTCCGCGCGACCGCCACCGCCGTCAGCATGCACAGACTCCTGCTGCAGCGCGGCCGTCCGATCTCCAGCTGCCCGAACTCACCCGCATGGCGATCGATCGTGCGCTGGATCAGGGCCTCCAGTCGAGGCGACCAGTCGGGGTCCGCCGGCTCCGACCGGCCCAGGGTTTCGTAGTCCTTCGCATCCGTGCTGGCATTCCGCAGCCCGGCCAGGAATTTTTCCAGCCGACGTTCCCCTTCTGCAGACAAGGGGCGTGCGCCCGCCCGCGTGCCAATGACCGGTGCGGGCAATCCTGCGGGCGCGGGGGGCTGGGCTTCCGCGACCGGCTTGCCGGCTGCGTCGTGCCTGCCGGTCGCGACCGCTGGCGTATCGATGGCGGGTGCCGGCGCGGACGACATCGACGTCGGCACAGGCGCGAGGGCGGCCGATGGGCCCTCGGCAGTCGATGCGGCACTCATGTGGTCCGTGCGTGTCCACCACCACGAGCCGACGGCGGCCAGGATGATCACGCCAACGACGATCATGGCGGTGGATTTCGTGCGTAGCGCCATCGGGCCCGCTCCCTGCAACCGGACGCCAGCCTACCGCAGGCGTTCGCGTGATGGCATGAACGGGAGCGAAGGCGCCGACGCTACAATCACCGCATGGATAATCCGGTGGACGCCGCCTTGCCAGATCCACACCCCCGTCCTGAGGCGAACGACCGCCCCACGCGCATCCATGTCGACCTGGATGCGCTGGCCCACAACCTGCGCGCGATCCGCACCCATGCCGGCGTGCCGGTCATGGGTATCGTCAAGGCCAACGCCTATGGGCACGGGCTGGTACCGGTGGCCCTGCACCTGCAGGCCGAGGGGGTCGAGCAACTGGGGGTGGCGTTCGTCGAAGAAGGCATCGCGCTGCGCCATGCCGGCGTGACGGTGCCGATCCTGGTGCTGGGGGGTATCCATGCCCCGCAGGTGGCGCAGTTCCTCGCCCACGACCTGGAAGTGACAGTCTCCTCGATCACCAAGCTGCGGCAGGTGGAACAGGCCGCGGCGTCGCTGGGGCGCAAGGCGGTGGTGCACCTGAAGATCGATACCGGCATGGAGCGCATCGGCGTGCACAGCGAGAACGCGGGTGCCTTCATCGACGCTGCGGTTTCGTCGCGCTGGTGCACCGTGAAGGGCATCTACTCGCACCTGGCGTGCTCTGACGACCCGGCATCGCCGATGACGCGCGAGCAGTTGCAGCGCTTCCTGTATGCCTGCAGCCACTTCGATCGCATCGGGGCGCCGATGCCGGTTCGCCACCTGGCCAACTCCGGTGGCGTGCTGCACTTCCCCGACACCTGCCTGGATATGGTCCGCCCCGGCATTGCGCTGTACGGGGTGATGCCGGATCCCGCCTCGCGTCCGACGGTGGCGCTGAAGCCCGCGCTGTCGCTCGTCTCTAAGGTGGTGTACTTCAAGGTGGTGAAGGCGGGTCGCAGCGTCAGCTACGGCGCCACCTGGACCGCGCCTGTCGATACGCGCGTGGTGACCGTGCCGATCGGCTATGGCGACGGCTACCCGCGCGCGCTGTCCTCGCGAGGCGAGGTGCTCGTCCGCGGCATGCGCCGGCCGATCGTGGGACGGGTCTGCATGGACCAGCTGATGGTCGACCTGGGGTCGGCAGGCACGGCGTACAACGGGGACGAGGTCGTACTGATCGGCCGCCAGGCGGGCGAGACGATCTCGTGCGAAGCGGTGGCGCAGGCGGCCGGGACCATTCCGTACGAGATCCTCACCGGCTTGAACGCACGCATTCCCCGCGAGTACGTCCGCCATGCATCCGGGGCAGGGTCGGCCGCGTAGACCCCGCATCGTATTGCCGAGCCTCTTCATGCCCAACGCCCTCGTCTGGTTTCGCCACGATCTGCGCCTGGACGACAACCCGGCGTTGCGCGCCGCGCTCGACGGCGGCTACACGCCTGTCCCGGTGTATGTGCATGCGCCGGAAGAAGAAGGGGAATGGGCGCCTGGCGCTGCATCGAACGCCTGGCTGCACCGCTCGCTGTCGGCGCTCGACGCCGACCTCCGGCACCGCGGATCGCGTCTGTTGCTGCGCCGCGGTCCCAGCGCGGCTGCGCTGGACACGCTGGTGTCCGAGACCGCGGCCCAGGCCGTGTTCTGGAACCGCAAGTACGAGCCGGCCACCCAGCCGCGCGATGCGGCGCTGAAGAAGGCCCTGCGCGAACGCGGGCTGCAGGTCGAGAGCTTCAAGGGCGTGCTGCTGTTCGAGCCTTGGGACCTCGCCACGCAACAAGGCAGTCCTTACAAGGTGTTCACGCCGTTCTGGCGCGCGGCGCTGACGCAGTGGCGCGTGCCCGACACATGGACGGCGCCGGAGCGGCTGCCGTCTGTCGATCCGGCGATGGGGAGCGAGCCGCTGGAGGCATGGAACCTGATGCCGTCGCTCGGCTGGGACGCCAGCTTCTGGGACGCTTGGACGCCGGGCGAGGCCGGTGCGCGCGAGACGCTGGAGGTCTTCATCGACGGTGCGCTCAACGGCTACCGCAGCGATCGCGACCGGCCCGACCGCGTCGGCACCTCACGCCTGTCGCCGCACCTGCACTTCGGCGAAATCGCACCCTGGCGGATCACGGCCGAGCTGGAGCGCGTGCGTACCGCCGCCAACAGCGCCGACATGGACGGCTACATCCGCGAGCTGGGCTGGCGCGAGTTCGGCTACCACCTGCTGCACCATTTCCCGCAGACCACCACGCAGAACCTCAATCCGCGGTTCGAGCATTTCGACTGGGCGAAGGTCGATCCGGCGTCGCTGGCGGCCTGGCAGCGCGGCCGCACCGGCGTGCCGATCGTCGACGCCGGCCTGCGCGAACTGTGGACCACCGGCTACATGCACAACCGCGTGCGCATGATCGTCGCCAGCTATCTGACCAAGCACCTGCGCTATCACTGGCTGCACGGTGCGCGCTGGTTCTGGGACACGCTGGTGGATGCCGACCTGGCCAACAACACGCTCGGCTGGCAATGGACCGCAGGCACCGGCGCCGATGCCGCGCCGTACTTCCGCGTGTTCAACCCGGTGACGCAGGCGGAGAAGTTCGATCCCAACGGCACGTACATCGCGCGCTGGGTGCCGGAACTGGCGCCGGTTCCGCTGCCGCTGCGCTTCGCGCCATGGCAGAAGCCCGACGTGTTGGCGAAGCTCGCGCCCGGGTATCCGCGCCAACCCATCGCCGACCTGGCGGCGGGCCGCGACGGCGCACTGGCCGCCTATCGCAAGACGTGAGCTGAGCCGCGTTGACGCCTTTCGGCGCCGCGTGCTTCACTCGGCGCGGGAGAGGAGGGCAAGCATGGCAACGAAGAAAGCGCCGCCGAAGCCGCGTCGCGAGCCGATGTCGCGGGTGGATACCGCCTGGCTGCGGATGTGCCGCCCGACCAATCCGATGATGATCACCGGCGTGCTGATGTTCGACGAGCCGATGACGCTCGACCGGCTCAAGCAGGTGATCAGGAAACGCTTCCTGGCCTATCCGCGCTTTCTGCAGAAGGCGGTGGACACGCCCGCCGGCGCCTCGTGGGTGACCGACCAGGACTTCGACCTGGACTGGCACGTGCGTATCTCGGCGCTGCCCGGCCGGCACGATGCCAAGGCCGAGAAGAAGGCGCTCGAACGCTTCACCAGCCAGATGGCATCGACCCCGCTGGACAAGACCAAGCCGCTCTGGCAGTTCCACCTGATCGAGCGCTATGGCACCGGTTCGGCGCTGGTGGCGCGCATCCACCACAGTTACGCCGATGGCATTGCGTTGGTGCAGGTGTTGCTGTCGCTGACCGACACCAGCCGCAAACCCGACGCCGGCAAGGACCTGCGTTCGGCTTGGTTGAAGAAGGACGGCGCGGAGGTCGTGCGACGCGTCGGGGCCATCGATCGCTATGTGCAGATCGGCGGCAAGGTGATCGGCAAGGGCATGGAGATGATGCAGGACCCCACGCTGGCGACCATGCTGGCGAAGGAGGGCGGCGAGATCGGTCGCGAACTGCTGCACGCCCTGTCGCTGTCGGACGATCCGCCGACCCTGCTGCGCGGCAAGCTCGGTGTCAGCAAACGGGTCGCGTGGGCCGAGCCGCTGGACCTGGAGGAGGTGAAGGCGGTCGGGCGCGCCTGCGACTGCACGGTCAACGACGTGCTGATGGCCGCCGCCGCCGGTGCGCTGCGCAGCTACATGCTGGAGCGCGGCGAGCAGCTCGATGGCGTGACTCTGCGCGCGACCGTTCCGGTCAACCTGCGTCCGCTCGAACACGCGCGCAAGCTGGGCAACCATTTCGGCCTGGTGTTCCTGGACCTGCCGGTGGGCGAGGACAACCCGATCCGCCGTCTGGAGCGCGTCGCCGAGTGCATGCGTGATCTCAAGAACTCGCGCCAAGCCATTGTTGCGTTTGGACTTCTTGCCGCACTCGGCATGGCGCCTTCAGCCATCCAGAGCGTCGCGCTGGAGCTGTTCTCGCGGAAGGCGACCGCGGTCGCGACCAACGTTCCCGGCCCCCAGCAACCGCTGTACATGGGCGGCTCGCGGGTCCGCGACATGATGTTCTGGGTGCCACAGACCGGCTCCATAGGCATCGGCGTGTCCATCCTCAGCTACAACGGCCGCATGCACTTCGGCCTGATCGCGGATGCCAAGCTGATTCCCGATCCGGACGCGGTGATCCGCCGCTTCGGTCCCGAGTTCGACAAGCTGCTGTACCTCTCGCTGATGGGCGACTGGGAGCACTCGCTGGACGCGGACGCCGCCCGCCGGCTGCTGGCGTGATGCCCCACGGCACCTGAATGAACAGGGCTCAAATCGCGTGGTGTGAACATTTTGCTGGGTAGGCTTGCCGCCGTTCCGGGATTTCCCCCGCACCACCCAGGAGGATGTATGAACGCGATGCTCAAGACCGGCGCCCTCGCGGCGCTTACCGTGACGATGCTGGGCGGCTGCGCCAGCTACACCGGCCAGACCAGCGACCCGAACGACCCCAACCGCACCCGCACGGGCGCCCTGATCGGTGCCGGCATCGGTGCGGTCGCCGGCCTGCTGAGTGGCAGCGATGCGACCGAGCGTCGCCAGCGTGCGCTGGTCGGCGCGGGCATCGGCGGTATCGCCGGTGGCTCCATCGGCGCCTACCAGGATCGCCAGGAAGCCGAGCTGCGCCGCCAGACCGCCGGCACCGGCATCGACGTCAGCCGCGACGGCGACGTCATCAAGCTCAACCTGCCCGACGGCGTGACCTTCGATTTCGGCAAGGCCGACCTGAAGCCGCAGTTCTATCCCGCCCTCAACAACGTGGCCGCCACGCTGCGCGAGTACAACCAGACCATCGTGGAAGTCAGCGGCCACACCGACAGCATCGGTTCGGATGCGGTCAACCAGCGCCTGTCCGAGCAGCGTGCGGCTTCGGTCGGCAACTACCTGATCGGCCAGGGCCTGCAGCGCGAGCGCTTCGAGATCGTCGGCATGGGCAAGCGTTACCCGGTCGCGAGCAACGACACCGAGGCCGGCCGCGCGATGAACCGTCGCGTCGAGGTCCGCGTGCTGCCGGTGCGTTCGTAAGCCGTCCTCGCATCGCATGCAGAACGGGCCGCGCGAGCGGCCCGTTTTTCTTTGGCGATTCCCCGGTCCGCTGTCAACCCGTTTCCAGCGCGCCCGCCGGTTGCCACAATCGGGATCCCACCCGGTCCATCGGGTTCTCCAGTACGGACGCAATGCAAGACCGCAATCCCAAGATCGCCCAGCACATCGCCGCCACCATCGCCGCCGAGATCGGCGCGCAGCCCGCGCAGGCCAAGGCCGCCATCGCGCTGCTGGATGAAGGCGCCACGGTTCCCTTCATCGCGCGCTACCGGAAGGAAGTCACCGGCGGGCTGGACGACATCCAGCTGCGCGACCTCGAGACGCGCCTGACCTACCTGCGCGAACTGGAAGACCGCCGCGTCGCCGTGCTGGCCAGTATCGAGGAGCAGGGCAAGCTCACCGACGAACTGCGCGCCGATATCGAAGCGGCCGACAGCAAGGCGCGCCTGGAGGACCTGTACCTGCCGTACAAGCCCAAGCGCCGCACCCGCGCGCAGATCGCGCGCGAGGCCGGGCTGGAGCCGCTGGCCGATGGCCTGCTGGCCGATCCCACCCAGGTGCCGGAAGCGGCGGCCGCCGCGTATGTCGATGCGGACAAGGGCGTGGCCGACGCCAAGGCCGCGCTGGACGGTGCGCGCGCGATCCTGATGGAGCGCTGGGGCGAGAACGCCGCACTGGTCGGCGAACTGCGTGCGTGGATGGCCGAGGTCGGCGTGATCCGCGCGAAGGTGGCGCAGGGCAAGGAGAACGAGGGCGCCAAGTACCGCGATTACTTCGACCACGCCGAGCCGCTGGCGAAGATTCCCTCGCATCGCCTGCTGGCGCTGTTCCGCGCGCGCCGCGAGGAGATCCTGCTGCTCGACCTGGACCCGGGCATGGACGCCGAGGCCGGCCACCAGCAGGCCGAAGGTCGCGTCGCCGTGCACGCCGGCGTGGCGGCACAGGGTCGCGCCGCCGACAGGTGGCTGCTGGACGCGTGCCGCCTGACCTGGCGCGCCAAGCTGCACATGCACCTGCTGCTGGACCTGTTCAACCAGGCGCGCGAAAAGGCCGAAGCCGAGGCCATCGCCGTGTTCGGCGACAACCTCAAGGACCTGCTGCTGGCGGCGCCGGCGGGACCGAAGGCCGTGCTCGGCCTCGATCCGGGCCTGCGCACCGGAGTGAAGGTCGCGGTGGTGGACCGCACCGGCAAGCTGGTCGACTACGCCACGATCTATCCGCACGAGCCCAAGCGCCAGTGGGAGCAGTCGCTGCACGTGCTGCGGGGGCTGTGCGCAAAGCACCAGGTGGAGCTGATCGCCATCGGCAACGGCACCGCCAGCCGCGAGACCGACAAGCTGGCCGGCGACCTCATCAAGCAGGCGCCAGAGCTGAAGCTGGAGAAGATCGTCGTCAGCGAAGCCGGTGCCTCGGTCTATTCCGCCTCCGAACTCGCGTCGAAGGAGTTCCCGGATCTCGACGTCAGCATCCGTGGTGCGGTATCGATCGCGCGCCGCCTGCAGGACCCGCTGGCCGAGCTGGTGAAGATCGAGCCGAAGGCGATCGGTGTGGGCCAGTACCAGCATGATGTCGACCAGTTCCGCCTGGCGCGTGCGCTGGATGCGCGCGTCGAGGACTGCGTGAACGCCGTGGGTGTGGACGTCAACACCGCCTCGGCCGCGCTGCTGGCGCGGGTGTCCGGCCTGTCGTCGACGGTGGCCGAGAACATCGTGCGCTTCCGCGACGAGCACGGCGCCTTCCGCTCGCGCAAGGCGCTGCTGGGCGTGCCGCGCCTGGGCGAGAAGACGTTCGAGCAGTGCGCCGGCTTCCTGCGCATCGCCGATGGCGACGAGCCGCTGGACGCCTCCTCGGTGCACCCGGAAGCCTATCCGGTGGTCGAGCGCATCCTGGCCGGCAGCGGCCGGCACGTGAAGCAGATCGTCGGCGACATCGTGTTCCTGCGCGGCGTGAAGGCCGAGCAGTACACCGACGACACGTTCGGCGTGCCGACCATCCGCGACATCCTGAAGGAACTGGAAAAGCCCGGCCGCGATCCGCGTCCCGAGTTCAAGGCCGCGCGCTTCGCCGACGGGGTGGAAGACATCAAGGACCTGCGCGAAGGCATGATCCTGGAGGGCGTGGTCAGCAACGTGGCCGCGTTCGGCGCCTTCGTCGACATCGGCGTGCACCAGGACGGCCTGATCCACATTTCCGCGCTGGCCGACCGCTACGTGAAGGACCCGCGCGAGGTGGTGAAGGCCGGCGACATCGTCAAGGTGAAGGTGCTGGAGGTCGACGTGGCCCGCAAGCGCATCGCGCTGACCCGTCGGCTGGACGATGCGCCGGCGCCGCAGTCGCCGCGCGAGGCGCGGACGCACGATGCGCGTCCGCCGCGCGGACCCGAACGCGGCGCCGCGCGCGACCAGCGGCGCGGTCCGGGACCGGCCAAGCCCAGCGCACCGCCGGCCGACAATGCGCTGGCGGCGGCGTTCGCGCGCGCGAAAGGCCGCTGAGGCCTCGCCGATACCGTAGAGCGGAGCCCGCTCCGCTGCTTTTCCTGCAGGGTCTGGCGATCCGGCGTCGAGCAAGCTCGACGCTACGGCGCGTCAGGCGGCGCTGCTCGGGCGGGTTGCACGCGCGCGGACTTCCCCATCCGTCTGGACGCGCCGCGTGCGCCGCCGCCTCTCCTCAACGCGCCGGAGGCGCGGCGAGATAGGCATTGAGTCCACCGGCACGCAGGCGGTCGGCCGCAGCGGTCCAGTCCACGGGACGACCGCTGCGCAGCGCTTCCAGCACGGCCACCACGGACAGCTCCACTTCCGGCAGGCCGGCTGCGCCCGGCGCGTTGCGGCGCTGTTCGATGGCCTCGAACAGCACTGCATTCGCTTCGGCATACGTCAGTGGCGCGGTGGTGCCTTGCGCATCGCGCCATGCCGGCGTCTCCAGCACGCCGTTGACGTGCGAGAGGATCAGCCAGGTGGCGCGGCCGATAAGTTTCAGGTTGCCGGGCTGCACGCTGGTCATGGTGTTGCCCACCACGCGGCCGAGCTTGGCCATCACGCCGGTGGAATGCGCGTTGATCAGCATCTTCAGCACGATGGTCTGGTCCAGTTCGAATGCGTCGCGCTGCGGCACCGTCACCGCGATCACCGGCACCGGGCGGGGCAGGGCGGCGACATCGCGCAGCACGTCCGAGTCAAGCGGCCGCGCAGACACCGACACCAGCACCAGCTCGGCACCGGCCTGGGTGGCGGCCTGCAGCCACTCGCGGTTCGCCTGCTGATGGGCTTCGTCGCCGAGCAGGATCAGCGCGCCGGAGTCTCCGGCCACGGGCGCATTGCGCTGCATGTTGGCCGGCGAGTAGGACAGGTCGTACAGCGCCTGCTGTTCGTCGCCCGCATTCGACAGGCCGCGCAGCGCGGCTTCGCGCAGGTAGGGATCGGGAATGCCGGTCTCGAACGGCGGCAGGTACAGCGCCTTGTCCAGGCCATGGAACGGCCGGTGCAACAGCGCCTGCCACGCCTGTGCGCCATCGGCGGCCGGCGTCCATACCTGGATCCACGAGCGGCGCTCGACGGCATTGACCGGATCCAGGGGCGCGAGGCGGAACGTCGGGGCGCGTTCGGTCACGTCGACGAACACCGGCATCAGCGCGCGCGTGGCGAGATAGGTGCTGCGGTGGCCGTTGGCATAGCTGGCGGCCTCGCGGTCGGTCCACGCGGCCAGCTTCGGCGCAGCGGCCGCTGCGGTCCGCTGCAGAGCGGTGAATCCGCGCAGGCGCTCGGCGATGCCGGTGTCGTTGAAGCCCAGCGATGCCAGCTCCTCGACGGTCAGCA
The DNA here is from genome assembly GCF_035999195.1 of Pseudoxanthomonas sp. Classification (NCBI taxonomy): domain Bacteria; kingdom Pseudomonadati; phylum Pseudomonadota; class Gammaproteobacteria; order Lysobacterales; family Lysobacteraceae; genus Pseudoxanthomonas; species Pseudoxanthomonas sp. The sequence goes on along the minus strand of NZ_DASYGY010000009.1, from coordinate 391,078 downwards.
CTTCACTCAGCAGCGCGCGGGTGGCGTCTTCCAGCACCACGCCCAGCACGTACAGGCTGGTCGTCGTCGCCTGCATGCGGGTGGAGCCGGTGATCGCCTGCGGGCCGGTCGGCAGGGGGATCTTGGTGATGCGCGCATCGTCCAGCACACGGCGGCTGCGCTCGAACGGGCGCAGCACCTCGTCCGGGTTGTTGTAGACGAACCAGGTACGGCGCGCGTCCGCGCCCGCCTGCTCGGCCGCGGCCAGCGCGGTGCCGATCACGGCCGACGTCTCGCCGCCTTCGGTCACCGCGAACACCAGGTCCTGCGGCCGGATGCCGTTGTCCTGCAGCTGCAGGCGGCCGATCTCGGGAATGTCCTCGAAGCCTTCCAGCGAAGCGATCAGCGCGCGGTCGCCGCCGGTGATCTCGCCGCGCACGCGCTCGCCCAGCGCCGGATAACGCGCCTCGATCCTTCCCATCAGCGGCGATTGCGAAGTCCGCTGCCAGAAGGGCCGCCACAGGCCGCTTTCGATGGTTTCGGCCAGGCGCCCGGTGGAGCCGGTGCCGTAGACGTACAGGCGATGGCCTTCGCGCAGCGCGCGGGTGATCTCCCGCGATGCCGCCTCCAGCGTGGCCAGGCGCGCCGGATCGTCGGCCACGCCCTGCAGCGCTTTCGCGATGTCCTCGTCCACCGCCAGCAGCGAAGCCAGGCCGTCGGCGGTATCGGCGGCGATACGCGTGCTCAGGTCGAAGCTGCGCGGATGGAGCTGTTCGGTCAGCAGGCTGTGCAGCTGGAACTGCTGCTTGTTCGCCACGAAGTCCTGCGACTGCGCGGAAGGCGGAACACCCAGGCGGTTGGACGCCGGCTGGGATGCCGCGGGGGCCAGCACGCCGGCCATGACAAGGAAAGACATGCTGCGCATGATGCGTTTCGCCGTACGGGACATCGGTGTGCTCGCCTGACAACGGAAGAATGCGGCGTTGCCGGCGGGTTGCGCGGCGACGGACGCAGGCTGCTATCGTCGTGACAACGATAGCAAACGGTCGTGACACTATGCCCCGGTTCCATCGTCCCCTGCATGCTGCACTGCGCCCGGCCCGCGCCGGCGTGCTGTTCGCCCTGCTGTCGCTGGCGTCGTTCTGGTCGCATGCGGCCGCTGCCGCAACGGCCGTGGCACCGCGTCTGGGCATCGAGGTGCTGCTGGAACAGCGGCTGGACCTGCTGCGCGGCAAGCGGATCGGGCTGGTGACCAACGCCACGGGACTGGACAGCCAGCTGCGCAGCGACGTGGACCGCTTCGCCACGCATCCGGAGTTCCGCCTTGTGGCCCTGTTCGGGCCCGAGCATGGCGTGCGCGGCGATGTGCAGGCCGGCGACAAGGTGGCCTCCTCCCGCGATGCCGCGACTGGCCTGCTGGTGCACAGCCTGTACGGCGAACATCGCGAACCGACACCGGCGATGCTGGCCGGCATCGACGTGCTGGTGTTCGACATCCAGGACGTCGGCGCGCGCTTCTACACCTATCCGTACACACTGGCGGGCGTGATGCGTGCCGCCAGGCGCGCCGGCATTCCGGTAATCGTTGCCGACCGACCCGATCCACTCGGCGGCGTGGAAGTGGAGGGGCCGGTGCTGGACCCCGCGCTGGCGTCGTTCGTCGGCCTGTTCCCGATTCCGCTGCGCCACGGCATGACCATCGGCGAACTGGCCTCGCTGTTCAACGCCGAATTCGGCATCGGCGCCGAGCTGCACGTGGTGCCGATGCAGGGGTGGCAACGTGGCGACGAACCGCTGCGCGGCGCGCTGCCGTGGGTGCCGCCGTCGCCGAACATGCCGACACCGGACACCGCCCTGGTCTATCCGGGCATGGGGCTGCTGGAAGGCACCAACGTGTCCGAGGGTCGCGGCACCACGCGCCCGTTCGAAACCGTGGGTGCGCCGTGGGTGGATGCGCCTGCGCTGGCCGCGCGGCTCAACGCGATGGCGTTGCCGGGCGTGCGGTTCCGTCCCACCTGGTTCACGCCCACGTTCTCCAAGCACGCCGGCCAGGCCTGCGCCGGCGTGCAACTGCACGTGACCGACCGCGATGCGTTCCGCCCGGTGCGCACCGGCCTGGCCGTGCTGAAGGCCTTGCATGACCAGCACCCGAAGGACTTCGCCTTCCTGCCGGGCGAGCCGTCGTTCTTCGACAGGCTGGCGGGCGTAGGCGACCTGCGTGCCGCCATCGAACGCGGTGACACGCTGGAGGCCATCGAAGCGCGTTGGCAGCCGGGGCTGTCTGCGTTCGAGGCACTACGCCGGCAGCATCTGCTGTATCCCTGAGCTGGACCGGCGAAGCCATGGGGTCGGCGTCTGTCGTGATGACGCGTTAAAGCTTCTCGCCCATTGCCCGCTCCTGTAGGAGCGCCCCATGGGCGCGATGCTTTTTCATTCGATGAGGCGAAAGCATCGCGGGCATGGCCCGCTCCTACAGACGCGCCGCGCGGTCGCGGTAACGCCTTATCGCGACTGACGTCGTTCCCACAGCTCCAAACAGGCGCCAGCGGGATTGTTGTGGCCCGCATGGAACGGACTGCGCGGTGGGATCGGGGCACGACAGGCTTCGTGGGAGCGACGTCAGTCGCGATGGGTTGTCGGTAACGCCCTGTCGCGACTGACGTCGCTCCCACACCCTCGCCAACGCCAACGGTCGGGAATTCTTGCGTCAGCTCGCGGCAGGTTTCCGTTTGCGCGGTGCGCGCCTGGCGGGGCGCGGCGTATCCGTGGCCGTGAGCAGCGCCGCCGCCTGCTGGAGCTGCTCCAGCGAAGACAGCGTGTCGGCATAGGCAATGAAGTGCTGCAGGTAGCCCGGCGACGCGGCTCGCATCAGGTGCAGGGCGCGATGCACCAGCATGCCGGAGTTGAGCGGACCGGCGTCGGCGGGCACATCGTGCAGCGACGCGCGCAACTGGCTGTCGGTGCGGACCTGCGCCCACGCCTCCCGGGCCTCGGTAAGCGCGGACGGGGCGACCGGCGACGGGCCTGGCGCAGGGGCGTCGCCGTGGCGCGCCCGCAGTGCGGCGACCAGGCCCCGCAGTCCGCTTTCGCGTGCCGGGGCCGGCGCGGCGGACGCGTGCGTGCGTGCCAGGCCTTCGGCATAGGCGCGCATCAGCGCGGCCAGTCGCGTCTCCAGCAGGCGGCGGGCCTCGCCGTCGTGCGTGCCGAGCCGGGCGGCCAGCGCCTGCAGGATGTCGAAACGCACGGGATCCGCACGGTCCAGGCCCTGCGCGCGCCACGCCTGCAACTGCGCCAGCGGCGGCAGCGCGTCACCGTCCATCGTCAACGCGGCGCTTGGCAGGGCGGGGAATGGGCGCGATCTCCACGCGACGGTTGCGCGCGCGGCCTTCCTCGCTGGTGTTGGCGCTCACCGGCTGCTCGGCGCCGAACGCGGCGGCGAACACCGACGCGGACGGCACGCCTTCGGCGATCAGGGTGCGGGTCACGGTGAGGGCGCGCTGCGCGGACAGATCCCAGTTGTCGTCGAACTGGCGGTTGCTGCCGCTGACTTGGCGGTCGTCGGTGAAGCCGCTGACCATCAGGATTTCCTCGCGCGTGCGCAGGTAGCCCGCCAGCGGCGCGGCCAGGCTCTTCAGCAGGTCGCGACCCTCAGGCTGCAACTGGTCGGAGTTCAGCGCGAACAGCACGTTCCCGCGGATGCCGATGCGGCCGTCCACCAGCGTCACCCGGCCCTCGGCCAGCGGCGCGGCCAGCGCGTCCTCCAGTGCCTTGCGCTGCTGCGCTTCCTGTTCGCGCCGGCGGGTTTCCTCGTCCAGGCGCTGGGCCAGCTGCGCCTGCACGGCGATCACGCCCACCAGCACCAGCACGAACGCGCCCAGCAGCACCGACATCAGATCGCCGAAGCTGGCCCAGACGGGCGCGCCCAGATCGGCGTCGTCTCCGGTCTCCACGCTCATGCGGCGTCGGCCCCGGCCAAGCGCTGCAGGTCGATGGTGATCTGGCGCTGTGCGGAGAGGCTGAGGTCGACCACTTCGCGCGCCTGCGCCACGTAGTAGGCCAGCTGCTCATCGCTGCGCACCAGCGAGCGCTCCAGCGCGCCTTCGATGGCCTGCAGGCGTTCCAGCAGCGCGTCGTTGGTCTGGCCGAAGCGTTCCACCACGCTGCCCAGCGCATCGCCCAAGCCGGCGACCTCGGTGGCGCCGGCGGCGACCTGCGCAGCGACGTGTTCCAGCTTGCCGGTCTCGGCCTGCACGTGGTCGGTGAAGCGGGTGCCGACTCGCTCCAGCAGGTCGGCGGACGTCGCCACCAGCGCATCGATGGCGGTGCGCTGTTCGGTGGAGGCGTGGTTCACCGCATCCAGCAGCGTCTGCAGCGTACTCATCATCTGGGTGCGCTCTTCCAGCAGGGCGGTGTCGCGCACCATGCTGTCGGAGAGCTTCTGGCGCAGTTCGGCCACCACGTCGGCCGCGGCGCGCGGGGCTTCCGAGGCGACCTGCACCAGCTGGGAGATCTCGGCGATGGTCTGCTGCGCGTGGGTCTGTGCCTGCGCGGTGATGTCGTTCGCACTGCGGGCCAGGGCATCACAGATGTCCTGCTGCAGGCGCGCGGCTTCGGCGGCAGTGCGCTCCCAGTCGCCGCGCAGCGTGGTGCTCATCGTGGCCAGTTGCTCGGCCCAGGCGGCCAGGCGGGCATCGTCCTGTTCGGCCAGCGTGCGCTGCAGCGCGGCATGCGAGGCGTCGACCGCTTCGACCAGGGCGGTGGCCTGCGAGCGGAAATCAGCGCCGGCCGCGGACAGGGCGTCCGCGTGGCGCGTAGCAATGCTATCGGCGGTGCTGGCCTGCTGGCTGAGTGCCTGCGCCCAGCCCTCCGCCAGCGTGGTCGCGGTGTGTTCGAGCTGGCCGGCGGCGGCGTCGAGCCAGGCTTGCGAGCGCTGGTCAAACTGGGTCGCCTGGCGCTGGGCGTGGTCTTCCAGGCGTGCGACCAGCGCGTCGTGGGCGTCCTGCTGGCGGGTGAGGGCGGCCTGCCATGCCGCGGCCGCCGCCGTGGTTGCGGTGCCGAAGCCGGCCGTCAATGCCTCCAACTGCTGCTGCACGGCGGTGCCGACGGTCTGCTGCAGGGCGCCGGCCTCGCGCGCCACGCCTGCCAGCGTGGCCTCCACCACCGGTTGCAGCGCCGCGCCGACCGCGCGTGCGCTGCTGTCCACGCCGGCCCGCATCGTGGCCACCAGCGTGGAGGCGAGCTCGGCCTGGGCCGCTTCGGTGCGGGCGTGGAAGCTTTCCTGACGCGCGGCCTGCTGCGCGGCGGCGTCGGTGGTCTGGCGTTGGATGCCGGCGACCATGGCCTGCAGGCGTTCCACCAGTTCCGGCATCAGCGCGGCCTGCTGATGCAGCAGGCGGAACGATTCCTCACGCTGGTACGACTGCGAATGCACGTGCAGCGAGGTGGCGATCGCATCGTCCAGCCGCTGCGCGACCAGCACGCGCTCGCGCCGGCTGAGCGCGGACAGCAGGCCGAGGATGGCCGACGCGGCCACGCCCGCGATCGAGGTGCCGAAGGCGAAGCCCAGCCCCTTGACCGGCGCGGCCAGCGAGCCGCGGATCGCATCGATGTCGGTGGCGCCTTCCAGCGCCAGGCCGGTGCCGCGCAGGGTCACCATCATGCCCAGCAGCGTTCCCAGCATGCCCAGCAGCACCAGCAGGCCGACCAGGTACGGCGTGAGCGAAGGGGCGGGCAGGGCGACGCGTTCGCCTTCCACGCGCAGGCGCACGGCCTGGCGCAGGCTGGGATGCAGCGGTGCCAGCCAGGCCTGCAGGCCGTTGCCCGCGGGCGCGGTGTCGTCCAGCGCGTGGGCGAGCGATGCGGTGGCCTGGCGATAGCGCTGCAGTTCCACGGCACCGGCCGCGTAGCACGCGCCGATCACCAGGGTGACCACCACGCCCAACGCGTGCGTGCCGACGTAGCCGACGCCGATCCAGCCGACGATGGCCAGGCCGGCGAGGAAGAGGGCGGTGGAGAAGGGCTGTTTCATCAAAGGCATCCAGGCATCACGGGGTACGAAGCGCGGCGAGCAGCGCGTCGATGAGGTGGAAACGCAGGTCGAGTTCGGCCAGCAGGGCGTCCTGCAGGTCGCGGCGGAACAGCGTCCGCCAGGCGCTGTCGGGGCTGCCGTCCGCGGCGGCGCGCAGACGTTCGAAGTGCAGGCCGAGCAGGGTGGGGGTGTGGGCCAGCAGGGTCTGTTCGCGCGGGCTGAGGGTCATTTCCATCACGGCGTCGACCTCGGCCAGGCGGGCCAGGTCGCCGCCGCGCTGGGCCAGGGCATCACGCAGGCGTCCGCGCAGGGGGCCGGTGCCGGTGAGCATGGCGCGTTGGCGTTCCAGGCAGTAGCGGCGGAAGGGTGCGAAGTCGTCGCCATCCGCGTCGTCGGGTGCGCCGCGCTGGATGGCGTCCGTCAGCGAGGTGCGGACCCGGGCGACGGCCTCGGCATGCGCGTCGATACCCGGCGCGGCGCCAGCCGCAGGCGCAACGGCGCCATCGAGCGCTCGCGACAGCGAGACCGCACGGTTCCAGTCGATCCATTGGCCCAGCCGCTCGGACAGCACCGGGCCGGCATCGGGCAGGTCGGCCCCGCCCAGGCGGGCGAGGAGACGGACGAAGGCGGGGGCCGCCGTGGGCGTCCGGTACTGCACAGTGGTCACACAGAGGCTCAAAAGAGCGGGGATTTTACAGGAAGGGGCTGGGCGGTGAGCCGTCTCACGAAACCGGCCAAGGGAAAGGGCGGAAGCATGCAGGCCCGACCTTTGGGCTGAATGGTGGTGGGCACTATGGAATCGGGACCAAGAGATGCCCTATTTGCGCGAAAACTACCCGGCGTAGCTGGGGCGGGTGCCCCCTTCGGTGCCCCCGTTGCTGACTCGGACAGGCGGGGGGCTGAATGTGTCGTCCTCCGGGATCTGCATGCCGAAAGCTCGGGCTTCGGCACCGTTGTCGTCGCGGACTGCTCGGATGGCTTTCTGAAGAACGAGATCGGCGACCGCATGGGAATAGGTGTCCATCGCACCCAGCAGCACGAAGTCCGCGATGATCGAGAAGGTTGCGATCTCGCGTTGGTCGAACGTGCCTGTCCAGTCACCTGGAGAATGGCGGCGATTGATCTGCGGCATGTCCCCGTGGGTGAACTTGTGGAACGGGCCCTGCGACCTGCCAATCGTCTCGATGTTCGCCCCGATGACTGGGAGCCTGGAGCATCGAGCAAACATCTTCCCCGCACTCGGAAGGAACGACTTACCGCCTTCGAGCTGAATGGCGTGAGCCTCATCCTTGAGGTGCAGGATGTAGAGAGCGGACAGAGCGCCCTCCATGACCAGCCGCATCATTGCCGCGGCAGCCCCGTAGTGCTGGTCATTCAGCAGGAAGAGCTGACTTCGGTGCAACTCAGCAACATAGTCGGTGGCCTTGACGGTCAGCCGATCTCGGGAGTCGGTGAGCGAATCCGTGGACCTCTTCGCCAAAATGCCGACACAGACGTGATTGAGGTGCGCCGAGCGGGCAAAGCGCGCATCGAGGAGCGACATGTCTTATCCCTCGTTCGGTGGTACCGCGATTGTGGAGGTGCAGCTCCTAGCTTAGATCCCAAATTCTGGGGCAGAACCATGCACTCACGTCCCAAATTTGGGCGCAATAGAACGCGTTCTACAACCAATCAAGTGCGGTAGCCAAGAGGCCCTAACGGCACTAGTGATGCAGATAGGGTCTGTATCACTACTGTACAGATGGACAACCACTCGGCTCCGTCCGCCACCCAAGCACGGTGTGCGAGAACCAAGCGCCTACTTCGTTGCCACGGACATGAGTGCGATCCCACAAATGGGGGCATCACGCCGCCCCGTCGCTAGGCGTAGACGAAGCAAGGCGAAGCTTTGCCAGTCATTGCACGCGCTTAGTCCACCTGGACCAGAGCGAGAGGCGCCGGGCGGAAACATCGGCGAGTACGACATCGTCGTGAAGCTGCACGCCGACGTGCAGACGACGGTGAAGGTCGTCGTGCAAGCTGAAGCTTGATGCACCTGCGCATTACCTCGTATTGCCGACAGACGGGCGCCGCAAGGCGCCCGTCCTGTTTTGTGGGCGCGTCCGTCGCAGGCGCTGAGATTCCCACCGGATATCCACATGCTTATCTGCAACACCCTTGGGGAGAGTGGGTGGAATCATGGGTACGCAACACCAACCACCACTGGAGCATCGAAAATGAGCTGGAACAGCGAAGACAACAAGCACTACCGCGGGCCGATTGATCGGGTATTCGTGTCGCAGACCGAACAGTACGAGGTGAAGCACTTCATCGATCAGTACCTCAAGACCAGGGGCTACGACATGACTGACGCCAATCGTCGCACCGTCGGCCAGAAGATGGAGCAGTATCCGGGTCGCGCGCCCGTGCTTCGCAAGGATCTCGAGGCCTTCCTCGACAAGCGCCGGAAGACCTAAGTGGTCTCTTGGTAGGTCGGGGGCTGCAACATCGGCCCCCGGTCATTCGCTACAGCGCGCCCTCATCCCGCAAGCTGATCTCCCGACGGGTTAGCTGCGCTACCAGTAGACGTCCGCCACCCGCCGTGCCCTCATTGCGCAGCCAGCTTGCCTAGTGCTCGGCGAACCATCGGATGTTCTCGTGGCTATCCGGCACGCGCGCCGCCTCCGTGTCTTGCCAACGCGCTACACGCGCGCCCAGCTCGTCGACGTCGTAGCCGTATTCGTCGGTCCTGCCTACGTACCAACGGCCGCACACGCGCTGCTGTGCTGGCGACCAGCCCACGATCCCGAACTGGTAGTCGAATGGGTTGCGCCCATCTTGGCGGAGGCCTTCTGGCGCCTTCCACGTGCGCTCTGCCAAACAAAAAAGCCGGATCCTTTCGGGCCCGGCTTTTTGCTGAATGGTGGAGGTGGGCACCCTCAATTTGGAGTCCAAACCCCCTAATTTGCGCGAATAGACGCAAATCGGCCCCGAGACCTACTGTCACGGCTACTGTCACGAGAATTCAGGAAGCGGGTGCGATTCCAGAATCCCGCATGGCGACCCTCTGGGCCACCCACGCATCCACCTCCGCATCTACCCAGGCGGACGAGCGTTCACTTAGCTTCACCTGGCGGGGAAACCTTCCCTGAGCGATCAGGCTCCAGATGGTGCTCCGGCCCAGGCCGGTACGGATCAAAACTTCAGGCAGGCGCAGGAGCTGCACCGGCTTCGTTGCATTGGTCATTGAGTCTCACGGTAAGGGGTACTCCTGCGGGGACGCGAGGGAGTTCCTAGGGTTCGGTGAAGGTTGAAAGCACACATCACAGCGGGGCGCTATCGGATGTCTATGCAACCCCGCATACACATCCGGTGATGTGGATTTTTTTCTTGTTTTGAGCGTGATCTAATCGCTCCGCCATCGGCAGGAGGGACCTGCTGAGACCACCCGAAAGAGCACAGGGGGCCGGTGCTCGACCACAGGGGAATGTGATGTTCGGAATGGATTTTGCGATGGAGAAGCTTCTGGCCGGTGAGGCCGCGGCGCGGTACGTGGTAAGTGAGATTCCTGGGTGGAGGAATCACGCCTTGCGCGTCCTGGGCTACAGATTGATTCTCTCCAGGCCCGTGCGGACCTGAGAGACCACGAAGGGGAGGCGAAAGCCTCCCTTTCGCTTTCTACTTGCGCGGAATTACATCCTCTGCGCGCGAAGCCCCAACGGTTGGAGGCATACCCCCACGCCGTACCACTTCAAGTTCACGCAGCCACGCCTCAGAGCCCACGCCGTAGTCACAGGAGGGAGGGGTAGAAGCCGCCTCAGGGATCGCAGTGGCGGCTCGCACAGGGTCAACCCTGGTGTACTGGAGGATCACTCTGGGTGCTGGGCGGCGAGTCGGCATAGGCGCAGGATCGCGCGCGGCGACGGCAGCCAGATAAGCATCCCGTTCCCGTTGTGCCTGCTTTACACGCGCAGTGCATTCCGCCATCGCCTCGGCGCTTTGTGCCTGCTTGGCGTGAAGGGACTGCTCCAGAAGTTCGCCACGGGCGAGTACATAGCCCAACTCCTCCAGGTGAGCTTCGATCCATCGCAGACTCGGGGTGCACCCCTGTGCAGCGTCGGCCTTGATGCGCGCAAGACGCGGCTCTAGGCGCTTCCAGAGTTGTGCCTGTTTGTCCCGGAGTGCGATGAAGAGGAGGTCGTGGGGGCGCGGAATGTCTAGCGTCCGGCGGAACTCCAACACTGCTGCGTGGACACGTCGCAGGCGGTTGTCCAAAGCCTTGCGTGTGGGTGACCCGATCATGCCTGTGCAGTGCTAGAAGCGAAGCGAGTGCGCTTACTCCCACTCTTTGCGGCGGTGTTGAGCTTGGATCGGAGGTAGGCGCCGCCCTCGACGAGTATCAGTGGCAGCACCTTTCTCACAACGTGTGAAATATCCGCCGGCATGCGGTCGAATCCTCCCGGCTTCATGCCTTCTCGCAGCCAGAGGCAAACGCGCTCTCCTTTGAGAGTGGGTACGTTTAGGCCTTCGTCGCGGGACAAGGGGCAGGCCGGTGCGTTGCAGCCCTCCCATTTGGGGCAGCGCATCTGCGGCGTATCCATCTAGATGCGCCCCTTTGTTGCGATCTCGGGGTGGGTAAGTAGTAACTCATCTAACACCATTCCCAAGGTGTAGGTGCGACGGTCCCGGTGCACCATGTAGCGCTGATACCGCTTCAGCGCATCGAAAGCATCCATCTGAATCAGCACATTTCGCTGCACAAGCTGGGGTCGTGTGGGGCCAGTCGAATTTTCAGCTGTCAAGTTCATCATCTCTGTAAGTTGAACCCCAGACACCCACGGTTATCTCGCCGGAGCCGCCGTAGAAGCGCCGGGTCTGGCCGTGAGTGGCTGGCGGTGGTGAGGGGTTAGGCTTCGGCGAAGACGCCGGCATTGAGCCCAGCAGGGCGCCGGACGATCACGGTTCGCGGGCCTTGGATCACGCGGTTAGGGCGTGCCTTGGTGAGCGTGAGTGATTCGCCGGCGTCGTCGAAGGTGGGCGAGGGTGAGCCTGGGGTGACCTGGAGGATGTAGGCCGTGTGGCCCGACTCTAGGCCGGCACCCTCGGTATACAACCCGATCACTGCCTGCGCCCCGGCCTTCACTTCTAGCGGCGTGGAGTCGGCTGCATCTGTGCCGATCTCCAGCAACGTGCGAAGGCTCAACCGCCTACCTTCTTGCTAGCTTGCTCGGCAATGACCTTGGCGCGGCGCTCGACTTCCGCTTCCTCCGCCAACTCCACTGCGCGCTCCTGGGCCAGTTTCTCGATGCGTTGGGCGCGCTCCGCGGCAGCATGCTTGCGCTGTGCCTGGATACGTTCGGCATCGGCACGGTCCCGACGCGCCACATCCAGTGCGAAGCCTTTGCTTTCGAGCTGGGTCTGAGCAATCTGACGCGCCCGGCCCTGGAGCTTGTAGATGGGCTTTCCCTCGGTGTCGTATCCGGTGAAGTCGGCCAAGCGCTTCTCCAGCGCCGAGACCTCACGTTCCAGTTGCTCAGTCAGGCGAGGAGGGTAGGTGTTGGCGAGCTGCTCCTGATAGGCGTCAGCGGACACCATGTGCGCGCTTTCGTCACACACGCGGACTCCGATCTGGGCCACCCGGCCGTCTGGCAGTACGTATTCATGGGTGGCTCGCTCGGTCTTGCTGATTCCAAGCTGTGTGCTGCCGTGCTCGCGAATCCACTGACCGGGCTGGGGGATATTGTCGTTACTCATCTGTGCGGTGTTCCTATGTTATTGCGCCGGGGAGAGACGCCTGCGGGTAGCGCATGCCGCAGACGGAAAGAGCCCTGCGAGGCTCCCTAGGTCACCCTCCTGTGCCGCCGCACACGGCGTGGAGGAGAACGCTAAGGAACCCCGCAGGGCTCTTTCAGGGGTACTGCTGGTGTTCGGCTAGTGGGCCGGTGAACCGTCGGGCGGGTCGTCGAAGTTGGGCATGGTGTCTGCCAATCGATCGCGCAGCTTCACGGCTCGTGACGGGGCGTCGATGCCGTTGTCCTTCAGGTACTTCAAGACCTGAGAGAAGAACTGCGGCGGTATCGGCTCACCTTTGGAGATGTAGCGATTGAACTCGTCCAGCAGCGTCTCGCCTAGCAGCCCATGTAGCGCGTCGAGCTGCTCGTCCGTGGCGCGCCCCACTAGCGCACGTCCTCCGACATTGGAACGTCTTCCAGCGCCTTCTTAAGTGCTTGTGAGGCGAGTGCCGGCCCGTGGATGGTCTTCTCAACGTCGTCCCAGAACTGAGCTGCGAAGAGCCCGAGATTGTCCCGAAGAATCTGGCCGTAGCTCTCGCAGACGCGAGCATTGAGTCCATAGCTGTACTCTCGGCCGCTGGTTGAGACACGCTTACCCATCGGAACCGTAAGAAGTACCGCGCGGCCCAGGTTGAAGGTCGCCACCACATCACGTCCAATCGCATGCGCGTTGAAGTGCATGAGGCCGAACACGGCAAGGAATCTCAGCAACATTTCAAGCGGCTCGGCACCTTCACCGTAAAGGCGCCGCATCTCTGTCTGAACCGCGGCCGGAAGTGCGGGAGAAGTCAGGCAGGTATGCATGTAGCGGCTCGCAGCGAGGACCGCTGGATGGTTCCGCTTACGGATCAGATGGTCTGCCGCCATCTCGCGGTAGGCTTTCAGCTCTTTAGGGGAGAAGACACGCCCATTGGGGTCGCGGGTCTTTTGCATACGACGGGCGTGCCTCGTGCAGTAGCGGCTCCAAGAACGGCACTCACCGCGACATCCTTCGGCCGCGCAGGCATTGGTCCGCCGCGGCAATTTCACCGTGGGTGATTTCAGGTCGTACATTGGGTTTCCTTGTGTGGAAATGAAGACGGCCCCGAAGGTCCGCCGTTGTCTACTGGAAGAACCACTCGGCCTCGTCCGGGTTCTCGTCATCGTGACGAGAGGGGAGGTCGGCGGTGATGGCGTTGAACGCCGCGTCCATGCCCAGGAGGTTCTGGAAGGGCAGTAGCCGGCGCAGCGCTCGGGCGTCACTCTGGGTGAACTGACGGTCACTGCGGGTCGTCGAGTCCCAGGCCGCCTTAGCCACCTGGAGCACGTTTTGACCTAGGGCATACGTCGGAATGCCCTCCAGCAGGTTGCTCTCCAAACCGGAGGTGCGGTTGTCGAAGAGCTTCTTGTCCGTGAGGAACACCAGGGGCGTGTCGATGACGGCCGGCAGGAGCGACGCATAGCTCGACCGCGAGAACGATGCGGCGGCCTGTGCGTCCCAGCTCAGGTAACGCTCACGCATCTCCTCCCGCTTCTCCTCGGGCGTCTGCGCCAGGCGCAGCTCCCACTGCACGCGATACGAGATCGCGGCGAGGCCCATCGAGACGATGGCGCGGGTGGCGGTCTCGGCATCCTTGTGAGCAATGCCGTGGAGCACCTGCTTGGTGTAGGACACCAGCGCGAAGCGCCGGAACTGAGCGATGAGCTTGCCCATGTTGGAGTGCATCCACTTGGACGTGTCGCCCAGGTCTTCCTCCTGCACCAGGCGGCGGGACTCGCGGAACACCGCGTTGAGCATCGCATCGCGAGCTTCGAGGTCGTCCCACTTGTTCCAGTTCACCCGGCGCACCTTGCGGCCGGCTTCGTTGTTCACGAAGGACGTGTGCGCCTTCAACTGCTTGCCGATGCGCTCGGACATCGCCGCATCCAGGCCCAGGTCCGCGGAGCGACGAGCGCTGAACGCGCCGCCTTCCAGGGTTTCCTTGGCGAGGCGCTGCACGATGGCTTTCGCGGTGAGCCGCTGGGCAAACGACGTGATGAACGCCATGCCCGAGAGCGACTGCGTACCGCGGCCCAGCACTCGCGCGGCGTGGCCGGCGGCCCCGAGCCCACGCTGGAAGCGTGTGGCGTCGTGGTCGTAGGCGGAGAACACCGCGTTGTTGTGGTAGTCCGTGCCGATGCCGATCCACTCTTCCATCTCGCGGGCGAACTCGTCGTCCAGCGTGCCGTCCTTCCGGCGCATGGCCTTGAAGGCCCACGGAAGGTTCTCCATGGTGTGGCGGAGGTAGCCCTTGGACAGGAGTCCGGCGAGGTCGGGTATCTGTGCGAAGCCGGCCTGGTTCATCGTGGTCGCGAAGTTCCAGTCGCGCATCGTGCGGGAGAGCTTCATGAAGCCCTCGCTCTCCTCGATAGGCTGGCCCGTCACCAGACGGTAGGCCATGTCGGCGTGCGCCTTGACGCGCTTCAGCTCGTCCAGGTCGCCGGCCAGCTCGTTCTCCGCGACATGGATCATCGCGTCGAAGTCAGCGCGGCTCTTGATGCCCACCTTCGCCAACCCGATGTGCCCCGATACCGTCCTCGCGTAGCGCTGGAAGAGCGCCTCGGCGTTGTTCTCCAGGAGATCGGAGAACCGCACCTCGACCCACTCCGGCTCGGCCAGGCGGTTGCCTGCCTCGTCGTTCGCGCGGTAGAGCTTCAGGGAGAACGACTCGTCGATGGCTTGGCGCTTCTTGGCGTACCGGAAGTTGCCCTCGGTCTGCCTCTCGCGCTTCGCGTTCAGTTCGGCGAACTCGTCCACCACGCGGCTGACCTCGACGTCGTCCATGCCGGACTCGGAGAGGAAGCGCCGCAGGAAGCCCACGTCGTCCCACTTCACGCCGGCCAGGAGATGGGCATCGCTGCCCACGCGCATGCCTCGCATCTTGCCGACGTAAGCCTTGGCGATCTTCTCGGCCAGCTCCTCAGTGATCTCTTCGTCGCCCGCACGGATCGCGCCGGCGACCAGCTTGCGCAGGCCGTCGGTGCCGTACTGGTTGTCCACTCGGCGGAGCTGCTCGAAGTCGAAGACGCGGGGCAGGTAGCGCCCGTTCTGCTCGACGTTCTCGAAGCCCTTCACGCCGGCGTCCTTGGCCTCCCGGAGGAAGTCCGCCAGCAGCTCGGACTGGCGCGCGGCCAGCTTCTTCACAGCGGGGTCGATCTCGTCCACCAGCTCGCCGCGGATCGCACGGCCCACCTGCTGCATGAACTCGTCACGCACTTGGCGGGTCTGCCGATCCACGATGCCGTAGCCGGCACGCTCGGCCCACTCACGGTAAGCAGGGGTCGCCACCGAGTTCCACTTCGCAGTGGTCGTCTCGGCCAGGCGCGCGGCGATCTCGGATGCGCCTACGGCGACCGCAGAGCCATCCTCGTTGCCGACGGAGTTACCGACGATGCGTCCCAGGGTGGAGCGCACCTTCTCGCTTGTGGAGCCACGCAGGACGCCTGCGAAGGTGTTGCCGATGAGCTTCGTGGCCGAGGCGTACTGCATGCGCGCCTGGGACGGCATCTCATTGACCGACGGCTTCAGCACGTCGTGGATGTCGTCGATCACGCCGGCGGCCTTTGCGGCCGACAGGGTGTCGCCTCCGAAGGAGCTGGGGGCTCCTGCGGTGTACTGCTGGTCAGCGGCGTTGCGCACGGTGTCCAGGTTGTCCAGCTTGGTCAGCGTCTCGCGCTGCGGGGCAGCGGCGTCGATGCGCTCTCGCATGCCCAGGGCGGCACGGAGGGACTCCGCCTCTTTGACCTTCGCGGTTCCTTCGGTGTCCTTGCGGAGCGCCTTGCGGAAAGCATTCTCGGTCTTCTGGCGCTGCGCCTGCGACTCGACGTTGCGTCGGCCTTGGGCTTCCGTGAGTGCATCGCCGAGTGTCTTTCGGGCGGCCTCGGTCTCGCTCTTGGCGGACGAGTTGCGCAGCTTGGTGCGCTGTTTGCTGTTGGCGACCTCCGGCCCGAGCTTCTCGATGTCCTCCTGAAGCATGCGCGCGGCGCGGGGCTCCGGTGACTCCAGCTCGGCGAGCTGCTTGCGCAGGCCGTCGATCTCCTTGTTGAGCTTCTTCAGTGCCGGCGAGCGGGAGACGTTCTTCTCGATCTCCGCCCGGCGGGCTACCAGGTAGTCGTCCAGCTCGGCCAAGCGCGCCTTGGCGGCGGGCACGTCGATCTTCGAGGGGTCGAACCCCTGCTTGACCAGCGCTTCCACCTCCGCATCGAGCGCCTGGAGCTGTGCACGCACAGAGTCAGGGTCTCCGCCCAGCTTGGGCAGCAGCTCTGCGCGGCGCGTAGCGAGCGTAGCGTCCAGCTCGGCCAGCTCGGTGAGCCGGCGCTGCTGTCCCCATGCGTTGCGAAGGGCGCGCTGTTCGCGTCCGGACATCATGCGTCCGACGCTGGTACCCAGCAGCAGGCCGCCGGTCGCGGCGTAGACCACGTCCCAGCCGTCCCGCGTGGGGTCGGTAGCGACCAGAGCCGTCTCCAGCGCAGCGTTCTCCGCGGAAGCCAGGAGGCCCGTGCGGATCGCGGTACGGAGGGGCGACTGCTGCGCGACAGCTTCCAGCGAGGTGAGCGCCATGCGCGCCTCGGGCAGGTTGCCTGCGGCACGTGCAGCGACGACGGCGCGCTCCAAGCGCTCCGCCTTGGTGGCGACGCTCAGGCCGCCGGTAGAGATTGCCAGGAGGACGTTGGTCGGATCGGCGATGCTCGTCGTAACGCGCCCGGCCACGCCCCAGCCGCCGTAGGAGGCAAGCTCCTGCTCGGCTTGATTCGCGCTGGTGATGCGATCCACCAGCCAGTAGAGGTGACTGCGAGAGCGGGCCATGCCCAGGCCCTCGATCTGGTCTTCCTCCATGCCCTGCGTGATGTCGTCCCACTCGCGCGGGTCGATGTCCCTTAGATCGAAATTGGGGTCGTACTCCATGCCCATGTCCACGGCGGTTGCGGCCATCCCGTAGACGAGCCAGTCGCGCTTTGCCGCGGTCTTGAAGAAGGGGATGACGCCGCGGTCTGGTTCAGGGCCAGCCGCAGCAGCGGCCTCCCGTTGCATCGCGGAGCGCGAGGCGGCGGGTTGTTCGATTCCTGCGGGCGTCTGTCGGGACGCCTGGAGGATCGACTCCACGTCAGCCAGTGAAGCGAATTCTGACAAGGTCTAGTTCTCGAAGGGTTGAAATGGAAACGGCCCCGAAGGGCCGTTGGAGATCACCGGAGACCCGGCTGCAAGCTGTCGAGTACCCGTCGGTCGTTACCTTCCAGATTTCGGAGTTGCTCCTGGAGGCGCTCCTGGTCGAGTCGGTTCGTCTTACGGATGACGAACAACTGTTCGGCTCGCTTGCGCGCATCCGCCGGGATGGTCTTCCGATAGTTCTGCAGAAGGGCACCGAAGGTGATCGGGTCGGTGTTCAAGAGTTCGCCTGAGGGGCTCATAAAGAACACCTCAGGTTCGCCGCCGTTGGTGATGTCGATGGTCAGGCGGGCATGGTCCGCATCCGGTGCGCCGGCCTTCTCGGCGAAGGCGCGCGCAGCGCCGCCCATCCACTCCAGGGCCGCTGCAAGCTCTGCTGAGTGGTACCTAGGGGACTCAGGGACGATGAGGATGCGCCCTCCCACCTTCACCGGGAAGTGCGTGTCGTCGAACTTCTCCTTTGCAAAGGCCAGAGCGTCGCTAGCCGGGAGACCACGACTCAACCCAAGCTCCGCGAATGCGGCGACCCGTGCACGCATGTAAGGCTGGTTGGCGATCTCGCGCGCGTTTACATCCCAGAACGAGTTCACCACATCGAACTCCCCGGAGCCTAGCTGCTTCAGGATCGCGGATCGGTTCTCTTTCACGAAGGCAACCCTAGCGGGGTCTTGAAGGCGACCCAGAGATGTCGCGATTTGCTCAGGATTCTCACCGGCGCGCTGCATCGTCAGGGCGGACTCGTATAGGGCGTGAGTGTCTGCGTCGAGGTACATGCCCTGGAGGTTGTTCTGCTTCAAGACCTGATACATCGGCAGCCGTTGCACGATGCCGTTCGGCTGGGCCGCAGAGACTTGCGTGAAGAATGCCTTCAAGGGCGTATAAGGGAGCCGCATGTCCTTCGAGGCGTCGAGAGCGACGCGAAAGGCGAGGCTCTCCGGGCCTTGCTGGAGCATCGCCGGCCCGTCGTACACGGCCTCAACGCCGGCCGCTCTAGCGGCTGCTGTCAGGTACTCATGAATGGACTTGTCGGTGAACTTCTGGGCTTCGGCAAGTGTCTCCGGACCGTTCTCCAGGCCAGTGACATCAAGCCAAGAGCGACCGCCGCCAGCGAATAGAACCGATTTGGCTGCGCTCCACTTGCCGGCTTCCTCCTGGGCCTTTCGGCTCGCTTCCTGCGAGCGCATGACGATGGAGCTTGCTTGTTCGGGCGAGAGTGTGCCGTCTCGGACGAAGGCTTCCACCTCGGCCGGAATGACCATGTCGCCCTTTGCGATTCGCATCTCGAAGCCGTTGCGTGTGCTGAACTCGCGGAAGGCACGCTCGGGCCCCAGATAGTCATTCCGAGCCTTTGCGGCGCGGGCTTGAGACGCTTGGATAAGGTCGTTGTATCGCGGCGTATTGCGCGGGCCGGGGAGGGGCTTCCCGTCAGCAGTGGTGACCTGCGTAGGAATGAGCGAATACACCGCTTCAGCATCCCCTCCAGTGGCCGCAACGGTCTCTGCGCGGTCGAGGATGATGCCTACAAGCTCCGCGGTGGCCTTCTGGCCGCCCATGACTTGGGCAAGGCGCTGGTGTTGCTCCTCATAGGAGCCGAACGTGCCGCCGGCCAGGGACTCGACAATGTCGGTGCCAACCGTATCCGATGCCAGGGCTTCGTTCTCAGCGATGGTCTGCTCGACCTCCGCATTGGCGTAGCGGTTGAGGAACTCCGCATAGCGCGGGCCGATCATGGCGCGTGCTTTCGGGTCGTTCACCACATCGCCCATCTCTTGGGCGAACCATGCGTCGATCTGGGCGACCTTCTGGTCTACCGGGAGCGTCTGGTCGAGTTCAGTTGAGGCTCGCTCCGCGATTTCCCGTGACGCTGTCTGCCAGCGGTTCAACGTGCGGACGCTGAAGACGCCGTCGGCGTACTTCTGAGAGGCGGCGATCTTTTCGCCGTCGGCCTTGCCGAGCTGCTCGTCGGCGGCGCCCTGGTTGAGGTCGTGGTTGTCGCGCACCTGCTTGTTCTGGGCGTACAGCTTGCCGCCCTCGGACAGGGCATTGGTCAGCGCTTGCCAGCGATGCGCCCCCTCGCTCGGAGCGGGTCGGATGTCCATCGGTGCAACTACGTCGAGGTCGGGTGTCGGCTGCTGCACCTGTACTTGGACCCGGCGTGACTTGCCGGTGCTGGTGGGTCGTGTCATAGGGGAACGGCCTTGAAGGATTGGCGTGCGTTGAGGAACGCTGTGATGAGTTCGCTGCAAGAGATCAACTCGCAGCCATTGATTGCGGACACACCACGTTGGCGCTGCTCGATCAGGTCAGCGATCTCGACTTGGAGGGCGTAGAGCGGCACTCGGTCTTGGCTCACTTGTAGGCGGCCAGGGTCGGCGGAGTCAGTCACTCGGCCGGGCCGTTGATCTCGATAGCGCCATCTGTGACGACCGCGGCATGTAGCCGGCCGGTGGCGAAGCCGTGCTGCTGGTATTCCACGCGGACCTCGCCCAGGCACTTTGCGGAGATCGCACGGATGATCTGGATGGGCCCTTGGGTATCTTCGATAACGATGCGGACGACGGCCTCCAGACGGCCGGGGCGGCGCTTGGTGTTTCGCTCGGCGGCGTCATGGTCGATGGAGATCACCTTGCGGGTACCGGCGGGGAGGGTGGAGGCGGGGTGTAGTGCGGACATGCGGTTTTCCTTTGGTGGACTGTGGGTTTGCCTCGGGCACGGCAAAGCACCCCGTCTGAGGCCCAGGCGGGGTACTGCTGCGGGGTTACCGCAGGGGGAGGAAAGGTGGGGCGAGGTGTTCGCTAGGTGACGCTAGAGCGTCTGAGTGTCAGAGCACTACCGTTGCGTGCGACCAGCGGGCTCCGTGATCGGCGATTAGGCGTGGCGCAATGTCCACGATTTCATTGATGGATGTGGGGGCGTGCCGTCCGCCGTCCTTGAAGGAGGCCCCTGACTGGAACACTCTCGCATGGTCCAGAATCAGGTGCCGATCATGGATCGTCTGATTGGGCATGCTTCGCACCGCAATGGAACCTCCGTGCTGCTGCATGTAAACCCCAGCGCTGGCCGCAAGCTGTGCTGCTTGCCCCTGCGAAGTGAGAAGCCGTATGACCACGCCCGGGGGAACGAGCGGCACATAGCGGCTTACAAATTCCGCATTTAGGTAGGGATCGATGAAGAGAATGTCGCTTGTGGCGCTCGTCACCAGCTGACGCACTTCCTCGAAGTAGTCGAAGACCTGCCCCCGGCCAACTTGTGCCGTAACAAACGCATTGGTCTCCAACTTGAGCCGGGTGAGGATGGCGAGAACCTCCATGTAGAACTGCCTGCGTGCACTGTCGCGCTGCGCATCGGCGATAGCGCTGAAGAATCCATCGCCGTTGGAAGATATGCGCGGAAGTAGCACGCTTAGGGGGATCGACAGACTGCCGTTGAAGGCACCGACTATCCCGGTTACCTCAGCAAACCAAGCCTGCCCCTCGTCAGAGTCGGGATTCTCTGGTCTGCTCGCCATGCACCGTTCGAGGTGCTCGATGCAGGTTTCAGCGGAGATCGCCATGGTGTCCTTACCCTCGCCCTGGATCGCCTGACTATAGCGGCATCCGTAGCGCCCAGATGGTCCCCCTGCGAATGTCGCACCTGGGGCTGGGCCGAAGGGGTTCGGAAGGTGGACTTCACGCAGCGGAGGGGGCTGGAGTCGATCCAGGCTCGCGGCTGCGGCGGCGTTGTCCTTGCTATGGGTGGCAGTAAACGGCTTCGGAGGGAGTAGAGCGGGGCGCGCGGAGGCGTGAACTCGCGCGCGGAGGCGCGTGGCGCAACTACTTCCAGGGCGCGCCTGCGGTGGCGTCCCCGGTAGCACGTCGATCCTTGGCCTGGACGCGGGAGCGTGCTGCCCATACTAGGGTGGGCTCTAATTCTGCGGCGGCGTGGGCGTGACAGTACGTATGACAGTAAGTGCCGCTGGCCTTGGAGGGTGCTCTAGCTGTTGCAAGCCATTCGAGCCCAATGTGAGGGACCCAGGGACACCGAGGGTGAGTCCTAATCGTGTTCGGGTCCCACCTCCGGCACCCTAGCTGGGCCTCAGCACTCCTCCAGGGCACCCCGCCGCGAGGGCAGGGCCGGTGTTGGGAAAGTGGGGCCGCCGGTGGTCTGCGGGTGCGCTGCGGGGTGGGGTACGGGGGAAAGCGGGACTGGTTGCTCCATCGAGACCCCTCCGGAAATTTTTTCTAGATTCCGCCGCTAGTCGTCGGGTCGCCCACTGTGGGTGGGGTGAGTGGTATCTGCTTGGGGTCATCCTTGCGAACGATCCTGACGTGGAGAACGTGGAAAGATCGCGGGCCGCCCACACCGCCGCGTAGTTGCTGCTTCTCCTGAGCGGCATACACTCGCAAATCGAGTCGTTCCAGTTCCGCCATGTCGTCCGCTATGGAACGTTGGGCCTGAATTCGTTCTGACGGCTCGGAGATGCCTAGGTCGCACCAATCGGTTAGGTTCTGCAAGAAGCCGCCGACGGAAGACAGTTCATCTTCCGTGAGGTCTCCCGGATAGTCGTCATAGCGTCCATCACAATCTGCCGCAAAATCAAGCATCGTCTTAGCATTCGGCACCATGATGAGCACCTCGGGAATCTCCGCGCGTGCTCGCACGATCCTGACTGGCTCTGGCTCGCACATCGGCGTTAGCCGTTCCTTGACCCACTTCTCGTGGTTCCCTTTGAGTTCCCTCAGGCTCACCGCGGAGAAGGTCTCCGCCTGGTCGTCGATCAGCTTGTGGTGGACCCGACAAAGCAACAAGAGATTGTCGAGGTCGTCGATCTCGGCGGCCGGGAAGTTCGGGTCGTGACGGGGGCCACCCCGTGCGCCCGAGACAATGTGGCACTCATCGCCGACGACAGATTCTCGGTCCTCTTGCGAAGCATCCAGGACGAGGTGCGCCTTACAGAACGCACACAGGTTCCCGGAGCGACCCCACAGAACCTTTCTTGTCTTATCGGTGATTGCCATGGGTGGCGAGAGGTGCTCCTCAGGTGCTACCTAGGGGTACTACTACACCAACACCTTCAGAGAGAGACCTTGAGTACACCTAGGTTTCTTTAAGTATTTCTAGGGTAGCAGGGACTTTTCCCTTTGTAAGGGGGGTGTCTGGTCTGCGATGTCAGCGCCGCCGGCGCGCCTTCGCTCGGGGATGTCTGCTGTTCACTTCGGGCGCACCTGAAGTGGCCGCCAAGTGAGCAAAAGGGGAGGCTCTGTTGGACATGCGAGAACGTATCTCTGCCTCCCACCGCTGCGCCCATGCCGTCATGTAGCGGACGCAGGATGCCTCGGAGGAGAGAAACACGTAGCGGGGTGGTCTAGCAGGCGACAGGCAAAGCCGCCATGGAGCGCCTGAGTCGCTGTTGGCGGGGCAGGCGTGGGCTATCCACACGCCCTGGAAGAGAAGTCCGGGGCCGTCGAGGTAAGGCTGAAATGAGAAGTCGGCTGGAAGCAAGAGGCACCGTGCCAAGAACCCAGCGCCAGTTTCATTGGGTACGGTCTCTGACTTTGCGACAACGTCATCTCTTGATGACGTAAGAGCCCTCTAATGGTTCCGCGAGTTGTGCGTTACAAATCGCCGTCTTTGGCTCCACGTTAGCAATGACAAAACCATGCCCCGGCAATTCGACGACATGATTCAAGAGGAGAGTGGTGGCCAGCTTTGCCCACTTCTCAAGTAGGACGGCTTTGGCTCGGTAATCAATCTCAGGACGGAACGGACTTGGTGCATGCAAGAGCTCGCCAGCGCTTTCATAAGCTTCGACGAATAGGTCGCGCGTCAGATGATGGTTGTCCGCATCGTCGAGGTGGGTGCCTGTCGCGTCCATCCTTATGGTGAACGGCCAGGGATAGAAATTTGGATTCACGGCCTCAATGTCACGCAGTATGCGTCTGGCGTGCCAATCCTTGTCGCCATCGGGGCGAGCGGCCAGGTAAGCGCTGCGATTTGTAGCTAGGGTTGCGTAAGCTAGGCACTCCAGAGCCGAACGCAGTTGGAGGGCCATCTGCTCGCACCCGAGGACCAAGGATAGGTCTTCCTGCGATCTTTTGACATCCAACGCCACCGCTTGAACTCTGTTGAGGCGGCTTTGCGTCCATCGAATCTGATGAACATAAGTTTCAATGGCTACATGAGCATCCCGCGTTGCCACCTTATTTGCCTCGGTAAAGGCCAGTATCAGGACTTTGCTCGTAGAGCTTTTCGTCCGCCAAAGCTTTTACATGATTCTGAACTTCCGTTCGGAAGGTAGATTCGATTTCGAGCTGTCGCCTATGAACGCGATTTTCCCGGATCTGTTTCGAAATTTGTTGTTCTCCCGCACCTATTGCCCTCAGTAAGCGCTCTAGCTCTGGACGCGCCGGAGGCAATTGGTCATCGGGGAGGCGTTCCGCCTCCGCGTAAGCCTGGCGCGCACGTTGCTGCGACGCTCTTATGCCGTCTAGTGCCTTATCCAGTGATTCTTTTAAAATAAGCCGATCTAGTGGGCG
Organism: Pseudoxanthomonas sp.; assembly: GCF_035999195.1. Lineage (NCBI taxonomy): Bacteria > Pseudomonadati > Pseudomonadota > Gammaproteobacteria > Lysobacterales > Lysobacteraceae > Pseudoxanthomonas > Pseudoxanthomonas sp. The sequence continues at coordinate 367,600 of NZ_DASYGY010000009.1, read as the reverse complement.
CAAGTTGGACAGGGTAGGCGACCCCACAATGCGTTCGCGGACACATTCAGAAACGTCGCTTCGCATAAATACACCGGTTCGCTTGCGTCGCTCTGGATCGTTTATCGCCGGCATCGGCTCCATCAAACCTGTGCAGTCGGGCATCGCGGTGTGAGCCAGCATGCGCAGCATCCTTTGGCGCTGCTCATGATAGTTCTGCGCGGCTTGCGCGCGCAGTGCCTCCAACTCCTTTTCTTGCCTGGCGATGGCCTCTTGCAGGCCCGCGGTCTGGTAGAGCGGTATGACAGTGTAGAAGAGCGTAAAAATCGTCAGGATAAATAGGCCCGCCTGGGCGAGATGGCTGCCGCGTTGCAACCAAACATCGAACGTCGATTGCCCTGACTGGTTGGGAATTTGTGGGGCGGACTTAGGGGTGGGTGACGATGCAGCAGCTTTTCGCTTCCTTGGTGCGGTCGGCGGGGGCTTGCTCGACATGGCGCTATCCCTTCTACCTGAGCGAGTCTAAGTGGTCGGCCCAAGATGCCATCATCTTGCGTCGCTCTGGCAGGTGGGCTGTTCGATTGTATGCGCGTCCATTGGGATCACGCACCGCGTGTGCTAGTTGCTGTTCTATATAGTCGGGTCGAAAGTGCAGGGTCTCGTCCAGGATAGTTCGAGCCATGGCGCGAAAACCGTGGCCGGTCATTTCGTCGTTGGCGTAGCCCATCCGTCGCAGGGCTGCGAGAACCGCATTATTGGACATTGGCCGGTCCCCGCCGCGCGCGCTAGGGAACACATACCGCCCCCTTCCGGTCACCTGCTGCAGCTCCTTCAATACCTCCAACGCCTGGTGCGCTAGGGGCACGATGAGCGGCTGGCCCATCTTCATCTTGCTGCCCGGAATCTCCCACTGAGCCGCCTCTAGGTCGATCTCGGACCACTCGGCGTTTCGTAGCTCACCGGGACGCACGAACAAGAGCGGGGCGAGCTTCAGGGCGCACTTCGTGACGAACGCGCCTTTATACCCGTCGATAGCGCGGAGGAGGGCGCCGACCTCCTTCGGGTTGAGGATGGCGGCATGGTGGGTGGGCTTCACGGGCGGCAAGGCGCCCCTTAGGTCGGCCGCGGGATTCCTCTCGGCTCGCCCGGTGGCGATGGCGTAGCGGAATACCTGGTTGCAGTTCTGGAGGATACGGTGGGCAGACTCGACGGCCTCGCGATCCACGACGCGATTCAGGGTCGCCAGCAGTTCCTTCGCGGTTACGTCGGCGATAGGGCGCTTGCCGAGCCACGGGAAGATGTCGTTCTCCAGGCGGAGGATAATCTTGTCGGCGTGGGACTTAACCCAGGTGGCGCGCCGGCCCTCAAACCACTCACGCGCGACCACCTCCAGGCTGTTGCCAGCCTTTTCCAGGTTGGCCGCCTTCGTGGCCTTCCGCTGGAGGCTAGGGTCGATCCCGTTGGCGACCAGGCGGCGAGCCTCCTCGCGGCGCTCCCGGGCATCGGCCAGGCTCACGTCTGGGTAGACCCCCATGCTCAGGGTCTTCCGGGTTCCCTGGAAGCGGTAGTCGAACCGCCATAGGTGGCGGCCGGTGTCCTGGAGGAGGAGATAGAGGCCCCCGCCATCGCGGAGGACTTTGGCGGCGGGTTTGGCGCTGCGGATCGCGGCAACCGTAAGCGGGGCAATGGTCTTAGCCATGACAGTAGGAGTATCGGCAATGGGCCGGGTACTGTTAACGCTACTGTCACCTACTGTCGGATTGCAACGGACCCGACTGGACGACTAGAGACAAAAAAAGACCGGAAAGCTTTGATTTCTCTAGGCTTTCCGGTCTTTCTAGGGCGTCCTAAGACGCTTAAATGGTGGAGGTGGGCGGAATTGAACCGCCGTCCGAAGGCACTCCATCCCCGGTACTACATGCTTATCCCGCCGTTGAGTCTCGTCCTGCAGCAGCACGGTGGGCCAAGCGCACCGCAGAACCAGCCTGTTTTAGGTTAACCGGGTGCTGACAGGCAACCACTCCCGGCGATTCCGTGATGATGACCTTACGCTGCGAGCACGGACACAAGCAGTTTCAGGGCTTACGCCTTAAGCGGCGAGAGCGTAGTTGTCGTCGTTGGCAACTAGAGTTTTGCCGCTGGATTTACGAGGAAAGCTGCCCCCTCGGCATGCACCAGGAAACTTTGCAACCCCCGTCGAAGCCAGTGCACCCCCGGGAGTCAGAAACTTCCTGACAGGGGCCAGTGTAGGGGCGGGCGCCCCGCTTCACAAGGCGCAGCGGCGCGGCCATTCAGCCTCTGGGGTCAAGCCATCGTGGTTTCGAGCCCAGCCCCCTTGGTAAGGGGGCGAATTCGCGCGTCAGCGCGAATGGGGGATCGGCAGCGCGCGTCGGGGCCCGAGATTTGCGAAGCAAATCTTGGGGGCTTCATCGCGAAGCGATGGAGCTACGCATCCTTGTTGTGCTGGCGCATGACGCGCGACTTTTCGCGGGCCCAGTCGCGGTCCTTCTCGCTGGCGCGCTTGTCGTGGGTCTGCTTGCCCTTGGCCAGCGCCAGCTCGGCCTTCACCTTGTTGCCTTTCCAGTACAGCGACGTGGGCACCAGCGTGTAGCCGTCGCGCTCGACCTTGCCGATCAGGCTGTCGATTTCGTTCCGGTGCAGCAGCAGCTTGCGCGTGCGGCGGTCGTCGGCCACCACGTGCGTGGAGGCCTGGATTAGCGGCGTGATCTGCGCGCCGAACAGGAACAGCTCGCCATGCCGGATCACCGCGTAGGCCTCGGTGATGTTGGCGCGGCCGGCACGGATGGCCTTCAGCTCCCAGCCCTGCAGGGCGATGCCGGCTTCGTATCGCTGCTCAAGGTGGTACTCGTGCCGGGCGCGCTTGTTCAGCGCGATCGTGCCTGTTGCTTTATTCTTGTAGGGTTTCTTTGCCATCCGTCCTATTGTCGCCGAAGGCGGAACCCCACGCGAGCCACATGCATACGATCCGCCGCAGCGCCCTGGTCGAACACTCGGCCACCCGGATGTTCGACCTGGTCAACGACGTGGCGGCCTACCCGCGACGGTTCGACTGGTGCAGTGCCGCCGACCTGATCGAGCAGGGCGAGGCGAGGCTGGTGGCGCGGCTGGACCTGGGATTCGGCTCGCTGCGTACCTGGTTCACCACCGAGAACGTGCTGGACCGTCCGCACCGCATCGACATGAACCTGGTCGACGGCCCGTTCCGCAAGCTGCACGGGCGCTGGGACTTCCACGCGCTGGACGAATCGGCCTGCAAGGTGACCCTGACGCTGGAGTTCGAGCCGGCCAGCCGTCTGCTGGCGCCGGCGATGGCCTTGGGGTTCCAGGGGCTCGCGGACCGCATGGTGGACGACTTCGTGCGTGCCGCCGACCGCGGGGAATGACGTGCGCGTGGAAGTGATCCGCGCGTGGCCGCACCGGTTCGAGTCGGTGGAGCTGGACCTGCCGGCAGGTACCACCGTGGGTGATGCGCTGGCAGCGAGCGGGTTCGCGGATGCCGGGCATCCGGCGGTGGCGGTCCATGGCGTCATCGCCACGCGGGGCACGCTATTGAACGAAAACGACCGCGTGGAAGTGCTGCGGCCGTTGCTGGTGGATCCGAAAGAGGCGCGCCGTCGGCGCGCTCGGGGCTGACGGCGGAAAGCTGGCCCGGCCTCAGCGGCGGCGGCCGCCCTTCTTCTTTTCCTTGGCCAGGTTGGGGCCGAACTTGCGCACATCGCGCGACAGCTGCAGGTCGGCTTCGGGGAAGTATTCGCCTTCCCAGCTGGCGAGCCTGTCGCCGTCGAAGATCAGGGTGAGGTTCTTGATTTCGGTCGTGCCGCGGCGGTTGGTACGGTTGCTCGCCGTGTAGTCCCAGCGGTTGGCATGGAAAGGATCGGCGATCGACGGGCTGCCGAGCAGCGACTGCACCTGTTGCTTGCTCTGTCCCGCCTGCAGCTGGTCCACGGCGGTCTTCTCGATCAGGTTGCCCTGGTAGATCGGCTGCTTGTAGAGGATGCCGCAGCCAGTGGTGGCGGAAGCGAGGACGGCAGCCAGCAGGAATTTGCGCATCGGGACAGGTACGGTGGGAAACCGGGCCGATGATACACTCCCACGGACCGCCGCAACCGCGCTTCAGGCAGCTGGCGCTAAACCGAGAGTGAACGGAGACGCCATGGAATCGCAGGACCTTCGCAAAGTCGGCCTCAAGGTCACCCATCCGCGCATGCGCATCCTGGAGCTGCTGGAGCAGAAGAATTCCCAGCACCACCTGAGCGCGGAAGACATCTATCGCCAGTTGCTGGACCACGGCGACGAGATCGGTCTGGCGACGGTGTACCGGGTGCTGACCCAGTTCGAGGCCGCCGGCCTGGTGCTGAAGCACAACTTCGAAGGCGGCCAGGCGGTGTACGAGCTCGATCGCGGCGGTCATCACGACCACATGGTCGATGTGGACACCGGCAAGATCATCGAGTTCGAGAGCGCCGAGATCGAGAAGCTGCAGCGCGAGATCGCCGCCAAGCACGGCTACGAGCTGGAAGAGCACTCGCTGGTGCTGTACGTGCGCAAGAAGCGCTGACTACCGGCAGTTCGCTGCTTCAGGATGTGGGAGCGACGTAAGTCGCGAAGCAGCACCGTCAGAGCTTCATCGCGACTGACGTTGCTCCCACACTAAGAAGTACGAGTGTCAGACCGCGTTGGCCAGCAGCCGCTTCGCCGCGGCATGCGCTTCCTTGCTGACCTCCACGCCCCCCAGCATGCGCGCCAGTTCTTCCTCGCGCTGCTTCGCACCGAGCTTCTCGACCGCGCTCTGCGTCATGCCATCCACCGGCGCCTTGCTGACCCGGTAATGGGCGTGGCCCTGCGCGGCCACCTGCGGCAGGTGGGTGACGCACAGGACCTGCCGCTGGGCGCCGAGGGCGCGCAGCTTCTGGCCGACGATCTCGGCCACGGCGCCGCCGATGCCGGTGTCCACTTCGTCGAAGATCATGGTGGGCACGGCGTCCAGGCCGAGCGCGGCCACTTCGATGGCCAGCGAAATGCGGGCCAGTTCGCCCCCTGACGCCACCTTGCGCAGCGGGCGCGGTGGCTGTCCCGCGTTGGCGGAGACCAGGAATTCGACCCGTTCGGCGCCGGTGGGATCCGGTCGTTCGCCGTCCTGCGGCTCCAGCGCGATCTCGAAGCGTCCACCGCCCATGCCCAGTTCGGCGATCAGCGCCGTCGTGGTGTCGCCCAATGCCTTCGCGGCGCGCTGGCGCGTGCGGGTCAGCGCAGCCGCGGCCTCGCGCCACTGCGCCCGGGTCGTCTCGATCTCGCCGTTGAGCAGGAGCAGGCGCTCGCCGGCGCCGCGCAGCGATTCCAGCTCGTTGGCCAGGCGGTCGTGCTGGTCCTGCAGCCCGTCCAGCGGTACCCGGTGCTTGCGCGCGAGGTCGTGCACGCGCGCGAGTCTGCGTTCCAGCGCATCGAACTGCATGGGTTCGGCGTCGAGGTCGTCGCGTACCTGCCCGAGCAGGGACAGGGCTTCCTCGATCTGGATCGCGGCGCCGTCCAGCAGCGCGTCCACGTCGCGCAATCGCGGCTCGTGCTCCGCCTGGCGGGCCAGCTCGGCACGTACCTGCTGCAGCTGCCGGGTCAGCGAAGGAGTGTCGTCGCCGGCCAGCTGGCCCAGTGCGGCATCACATGCCTGGATCAGGCCGGCGGCATGCGCCTGCCGGCGGTGGCTGGCCACCAACGTCTCCAGCGCGGCGGGCGCAAGGTCCTCACGCTGGAGTTCCGCCAGCTGGTGCTCCAGGTAATTGATCCGGTCGGACACGTCGCCCTGGCCGGACAGCTGCTCGTGCTCGCGCAGCAGCGCGGTCCAGCGGCGGGCGGCGTCGCGCACGGCCGTGCGTTCGCCGTCGTTGCGGGCGAAGGCGTCCAGCAGGTCCAGCTGGCTGTTGCGGGCGAGCAGGGCCTGGTGTTCGTGCTGGCCGTGGATTTCGACCAGGCGGCCGGCCAGGTCGGCCAGCTGCGACAGCGTCACGCTGCGGCCATTGATCCAGGCGCGCGAACCGCCATCGGCACGGATCACCCGTCGCAGCTGGCACTGACCGTCGTCGTCCAGCTCGTTGTCCGCCAGCCAGGCCTGCGCCGGCGACCCGGGTGCAGCGACGAATTCGGCGGACAGTTCGGCGCGTTCCGCACCATGGCGGACCACGCCGCTGTCGGCGCGCAGGCCGGACAGGAAGCCGAGCGCGTCCACCAGCAGCGACTTGCCGGCACCGGTTTCACCGGAGATGACGGTCATGCCGTCACCGAATTCCAGTTCGGCGGCACGGACGACGGCGAAATCCTTGAGGGCGAGGTGTCTGAGCATGGCGCGGATTGTAAGCGGAGCCGGCTCATCGGCTGAGACGCCGGCGGGGTCGGCTTGCAAAGGTCCAGGCGCGACGCTATCTAGCACGCATGAACCCGTCGTCGCCCCCGCTGGATCCGCGCGCCCGCCAGCTGCTGCGGACGCTGATCTCGCGGTACATCCGCGATGGCGAGCCGGTGGGGTCGCAGACCCTGGCCCGGCACGCCGGCCTGGAGGTCAGCCCGGCCACCATCCGCAACATCCTGTCGGAGCTGGAGGAGGTCGGGCTGCTGAGTTCGCCGCATACCTCGGCCGGACGCATCCCGACCGCGCAGGGCTACCGGGTGTTCGTCGACAGCCTGGTGCAGGTCAAGTCGCTGGGTGAGGGCGAAGTGGCACGGCTGCGGGCCGAACTGTCGGCCGGCGCGGGCACCCAGGCCCTGCTCGGCAACGCGTCGGAACTGCTGTCGGCGATGACCCACTTCGTCGGCGTGGTCAGCGTGCCCCGGCGGGAACAGTTCGCCTTCCGCTACATCGATTTCGTGCCGCTGGATGGACAGCGGGTGATGGCGATCCTGGTGTTCGCCGACAACGACGTGCAGAACCGGGTCATCGAGACGCGGCGGCCGTACGAGCGGTCGGAACTGGAGCGCATCGCGAACTATCTGAACAGCCAGTTCGCCGGCCGGCCCCTGGCCGAGATCCGGGCGAACCTGCTGCGCGACCTGCGCCGCGCGCAGACGGAAATGGAAGGGCTGCTGGCCGAGTCCATCGAACTGGCCGAGCAGGCGCTGACGCCCCCCGGCGACGACGTGGTGCTGGCGGGCCAGACCCGGCTGATGGGCGTGCAGGAACTGTCCGACCTGGAGCGGCTGCGCGAACTGTTCGAGGCCTTCGCCCGCAAGCGCGAAATCCTGCAGCTGCTCGAGCGCACGATCCGCGCGCCGGGCGTGCGCATCTTCATCGGCGAGGACACCGGGCTGGCGCCGCACGACGGCGTTTCCGTGGTCACGGCGCCGTACATGGCCGGCGGGCAGGTGCTGGGCGTGCTGGGCGTCATCGGGCCCACGCGCATGGCCTACGACCGGGTCATTCCGGTGGTGCAGGCCGCGGCCGATGTGCTGGGCGCGGCCTTGAATCCCGAATCGACGGCCCCATAGGTGTCCGGTCGGGCGGCCGGACCTGCCGCCAGGGAACCGAAATGAACGAACAGCACGACCAAGACACCGCCCAGGGCCAGACGCCCGAATCCTCCGATACCGATGCCGCGCTGCTGGCGGAACTGGAAACGCTGCGCAACGAGCTGGACCAGCTGCGCGCCACCACACTGCTGGAGCGCGCCGACCTGGAGAACCAGCGCAAGCGCGTGGCCCGCGACATCGAGCAGGCCCGCAAGTTCGCCAACGAGCGCCTGCTCGGCGACCTGCTGCCGGTGTTCGACAGCCTGGATGCCGGCCTGGCGGCCGCCGGCACCGAGCCCAGTCCGCTGAAGGACGGCCTGGAGCTGACCTTCAAGCAGCTGCTGAAGGTGGCCGGCGACAACGGGCTGACGCAGATCGACCCGACCGGCGAGACCTTCAATCCCGACCACCACCAGGCCATCAGCGAGGCCGACGCGCCCGACGCGGCGCCCGGCAGCGTGGTGCAGGTGTTCCAGAAGGGCTACGTGCTCAACGGGCGCCTGCTGCGCCCGGCGCTCGTCGTGGTCGCCAGGCACGACTGAACACCGCCGCGATGGCGCTTGAACCGCGTCATCGCATCCCTATATCGGGACCATCCACCCGGCCGGGCGCCGGGTCCAACATCAGCATCTGCTAGGGAGCGAGATCCATCATGGGCAAGATCATCGGCATCGACCTGGGCACGACCAACTCGTGCGTGGCGATCATGGACGGCGGCAAGGCCCGCGTCATCGAGAACTCGGAAGGCGACCGCACCACGCCCTCCATCGTGGCCTACACGAAGGACGGCGAAGTGCTGGTCGGCGCCTCGGCCAAGCGCCAGGCCGTGACCAATCCGAAGAACACCTTCTACGCGGTGAAGCGCCTGATCGGCCGCAAGTTCACCGACGCCGAAGTGAAGAAGGACCTGGACCTGGTGCCGTACGGCATCGTCGCGCACGACAACGGCGACGCCTGGGTGCAGACCAACGACGGCAAGAAGATGGCGCCGCAGGAAATCTCCGCGCGCGTCCTGGAGAAGATGAAGAAGACGGCCGAAGCCTTCCTCGGCGAGACCGTGACCGAAGCGGTCATCACCGTGCCGGCCTACTTCAACGACAGCCAGCGCCAGGCGACCAAGGACGCCGGCAAGATCGCCGGCCTGGACGTCAAGCGCATCATCAACGAACCCACCGCCGCCGCGCTGGCCTATGGCCTGGACAAGGGCGAGGGCGGTGCCGACCGCAAGATCGTCGTGTACGACCTGGGCGGCGGCACCTTCGACGTGTCGATCATCGAGATCGCCAACGTGGACGGCGAGAAGCAGTTCGAAGTGCTGGCGACCAACGGCGACACCTTCCTGGGCGGCGAGGACTTCGACAAGCGCGTCATCGACTACCTCGTCGAGGAATTCCAGAAGGACCAGGGCATCGACCTGCGCAAGGATCCGCTGGCCCTGCAGCGCCTGAAGGACGCGGCCGAGCGCGCCAAGATCGAGCTGTCCAGCTCGCAGCAGACCGAAGTGAACCTGCCGTACGTCACCGCCGACGCCTCGGGCCCGAAGCACCTCAACATCAAGCTGACCCGCGCCAAGCTGGAAGCGCTGGTGGAAGACCTGGTGAAGAAGACCATCGAGCCCTGCCGCATCGCGCTGAACGACGCCGGCCTGCGCGCCAGCGACATCGGCGAGGTGATCCTGGTCGGCGGCCAGACCCGCATGCCGAAGGTGCAGCAGGCGGTGGCCGAGTTCTTCGGCAAGGAACCGCGCAAGGACGTCAACCCCGATGAGGCGGTCGCCCTTGGCGCCGCGATCCAGGGCGGCGTGCTGGCCGGCGACGTCAAGGACGTGCTGCTGCTCGACGTGACCCCGCTGTCGCTGGGCATCGAGACGCTGGGCGGCGTGTTCACCAAGATCATCGAGAAGAACACCACCATCCCGACCAAGGCTTCGCAGACCTTCTCCACCGCCGAGGACAACCAGTCCGCGGTTACGGTGCACGTGCTGCAGGGCGAGCGCGAGCAGGCCCGCTTCAACAAGTCGCTGGCCAAGTTCGACCTGGCCGGCATCGAGCCGGCGCCGCGCGGCATGCCGCAGGTGGAGGTGTCGTTCGACATCGACGCCAACGGCATCCTGCACGTGTCGGCCAAGGACAAGAAGACCAACAAGGAACAGAAGGTCGAGATCAAGGCCGGTTCCGGCCTGTCCGAGGACGAGATCGCGCGCATGGTCGCCGACGCCGAGGCGCACCGCGAGGAAGACAAGAAGTTCCAGGAACTGGTGCAGACGCGCAACCAGGCCGACGGCCTGCTGCACGCCACCCGCAGTGCCATCACCGAACACGGCAGCAAGGTGCCGGGTGATGTCATCGGTCGCGTCGAAGCCGCCATCGCCGAGCTGGATACGGCGATGAAGGGCGACGACAAGGCGCAGATCGAGGCCAAGGCCAAGGCACTGGAAGAAGCCGCCCAGTCGCTGTACGCGGCGGTGGCGTCCACCGAGCAGCCAGGCGCCGGTGCGGCCGACGGCGGCTCGGCAGCGGCCGACGACGTGGTCGACGCGGAGTTCACCGAGGTGAAGGACGACAAGAAGTCGTGATGGGTGATCCGGGATCGGTGATTCGGAAAAGCGGAGCGCAAGCTCCGCTTCTTCCGTTCCCGTCCCGGTCCCGCGCCGTGCTCTTGCTTCCACCGTCCCGAATCCCGAATAACGAATCCCGGCTTCCATGAGCAAACGCGATTACTACGAAGTCCTTGGCGTGGCGCGCAACGCCAGCGACGAGGACCTGAAGAAGGCCTATCGCCGCTGCGCGATGAAGCACCACCCGGACCGCAATCCCGGCGATGCCGCGGCCGAGGCCGCCTTCAAGGAATGCAAGGAGGCCTACGAAGTCCTGTCCGACGGGGCCAAGCGGCGCGCCTACGATGCGCACGGACATGCCGCGTTCGAGCACGGCATGGGCGGAGGCGGCGGTCCCGGCGGCCCGGACATGGGCGACATCTTCGGCGACATCTTCGGCAACATCTTCGGCGGAGGCGGCGCGCGCGCCGCACGTCGTGGCGCCGACGTCGGCTACGTGATGGAGCTGGACCTGGAAGAGGCGGTCGCGGGGATCGAGAAGCGCATCGAGCTTCCGTCGCTGGTGGCCTGCGAACCCTGCAAGGGCTCCGGTTCCGCCGACGGCAGGATCGAGACCTGCGGCACCTGCGGCGGACGCGGCAACGTGCGCATGCAGCGCGGCATCTTCGCCATGCAGCAGGCCTGTCCGGCGTGCGGCGGCCGCGGCCAGACCATCAGGAATCCGTGCACCGAGTGCCATGGCGCCGGTCGCGTGGAGGAAGAGAAGGTCCTGTCGGTCAAGATTCCGGCCGGCGTGGACAGTGGCGACCGCATCCGCCTGACCGGCGAAGGCGAGGCGGGCCCGCCCGGCACACCGCCGGGCGACCTGTACGTGGAAGTGCGCGTGCGCGAGCACGACATCTTCCAGCGCGACGGCGACGATCTGCACTGCGAAGTGCCGATCCGCATTTCGCAGGCGGCGCTGGGCGATACGGTGCGCGTGCCCACGCTGAAGGGCGAGGCCGAGATCCGCATTCCTGCCGAGACCCAGACCGGCAAGCTGTTCCGCCTGCGCGGCAAGGGCGTCAAGTCCGTACGCAGCCGCAGCGAAGGCGATCTGTACTGCCGCGTGGTGGTGGAAACGCCGGTCAACCTGACCCCCGAGCAGCGCGAGCTGCTGGAGAAGTTCGAGGCCACCTTCAGCGGCGAGGAAGCGCGCAAGCATTCGCCGAAGTCGGCGACCTTTCTCGACGGCGTGAAGGGCTTCTGGGACCGCATGACGTCCTGAGGCCCTGCCGGATCCTGTCAACCCGCCGACGCCCGGTCCCTGCCGGGCGTCCTGCGTTCTGGCGCCGAACCGTTGCTAGGATGGCGCGTCGCCAGCCGGCGGCCTACGCATGCGGACAGGGAGGACGTGGGGAATGCGCAAGCACTTGGGGAAGGTGGCCGGGTTCTGCCTGGTCGCGGCATCGGTACTGGCCCACGCGGCATCGGCGCAGGCCGCCGAAGAGCGGCCGTTGCAGGTCGAGCATGAGCATGTGGATTACGTCGTCGACGCCGACGGCCGTTACGTGGAGACGCGCGAGACCGCGACCAAGGTGTTGAAGGAGGCTGCGCTGGAAGCGGCCAAGACCGCGTCGGTCGGCTACAGCACCAGCATCCAGAAGGCCGAGGTGGTGACGGCCTACACGCTCAAGGCCGACGGTCGCAAGGTCGTGGTGCCGCCCGGCAACTACCAGGTGCAGTCCGCAGCCGGGCACGAAGGCGACTCGCCCGTGTACTCCGACAACACCACGCTGACGGTGGTGTTCCCCGACCTGGCCGTCGGCGACACCACCGTGTTCGCCTACAGGTTGACCGCCCTGCAGCCGATGTTTCCGGGTCAGTTCTCGGTGATCGAGAATTTCAACCCCGCCGAATACTACGGCGACGTGAAGATCACGCTGGACGCGCCGGCCACGGTGCAGGCCGGCCACCAGTCCTGGCAGATGCAGGAGAGCACGCGCGAGCGCGACGGCCGTCGCGTGATCGAGTGGCGCTGGCGCAACCGCACGCCGGTGCCCCGAGAAAGCTTGCGCGACAGCGTGTACAACCCCGAGCGCTATCCCGGCTACGCCTACTCCACCTTCCGCGACTATGCGCAGATCGCGCAGGCATACGGTGGTCCGGCAAACGCGAAGGCGGTGCCGACGCCGCGCATCCGCACGCTGGCCGACGAGATCGCCGGCGACGCGCGCGAACCGCGCGAGACCGCCAGGCGTCTTTACGAATGGGTGTCGCGCAACATCACCTACGCGGGCAACTGCATCGGTCTGGGTGCCGTCGTGCCGCGCGACCTGGACCAGGTGCTGGACAACCGCATGGGAGACTGCAAGGACCACGCCACGCTGTTGCAGGCGTTGTTGGCCGCCAGGGGTATTCCGAGTACGCAGGCCCTGATCAACGCCGGTGGCACCTACACGCTGCCAAAGATACCGGTGGCATCGGTGGTCAACCACGTCATCACCTACATTCCAAGCCTGGATTTATACGCCGATTCCACCGCGGCCACCGTGCCGTTCGGGTCTCTGCCGAACGGATCCGCGGGCAAGCCGGTGCTGCTGGTGGAGGGCCATCATCAAGGCGCATCGACGCCGTTGCGTGAAGCGGGCCGCGATGGCCAGAAGCTGCGCACGACGGTGCGGATCGCCGCCGACGGTTCGGTCAAGGGCAGCCAGCAGGTGGAACTCAGCGGCAGGCTGGCGGTGATGGCGCGCGACCAGTTCCGCGAGCTGCCCGCAGCCGAGGCGGCCAAGATGGTGCGGCGCTACTTCGAGCGCATGGCCCTGCGCGCCGACGGTACCGTTCGCTATCCCGACGCCCGACCGCTGCAGGACGACTTCAGCATCGACGCGGACTTCGAGGTCGCACGGATGCTGCCGGCGTCGGGTGGCCTGCAAGCGCAGCCCTGGTTCATCAGCTACGCGCCGATCGCGAGCATCGTGGCGCGCAACCTGGGGAGCGTGGACCAGCCCGCGGGCGAGAGCGGCTGCGGCGGCATCTACTCGGAGGAGGACTACACGATCGAACTGGCCCCGGGGATGCGCATCGCCTCGCTGCCCGGCAACGTGGATGTCGAGGAGGGCAACGTCGCTTTCCGCGCGACCTACCGGCGCGAAGGCAACCGCATCCGCATCAACCGCCGGCTGGACGACCGCACGCCTGGCCCTGTCTGCTCGCCGGAGTACAACACCGCCTACGCGCGCACGATGCAGAAGATCCTCCCCGGCCTGCGCGAGCAGATCGTCTATCTGGCGGCGGATGTCCGTGCCGACTGAACCTGCCGTTCCGCAGGACGGCGCTGCGGCAACCGATATGCCGCAGCGCCCGTTGGTGGGCATCGTCGGCAGCGCGGGTGCCTATGGCCGCTGGCTGCACCGGTTCTTCCGGGCCCGGATGGGGCTTGGGGTCATCGGCCACGATCCGGCGGACGCGCGGTCCATCGATGAAGCGGAACTCGTCCGGCGCGCGGATGTGCTGGTGTTCTCCGCGCCGATCCGCCACACCCCGGCACTGATCGACCGTTATGTCGCCCTGGCCGGCGGGAGCGAAGCCGGCAAACTCTGGCTCGATGTCACCTCCATCAAGACCGCGCCGGTGGCTGCGATGCTGCGTTCGCGGGCTGAAGTCGTCGGCCTGCACCCGATGACCGCACCGCCGAAGGCGCCCACCCTGAGGGGCAGGGTGATGGTGGTCTGTGAGGCGCGCCTGCGGCGGTGGCGGCCGTGGCTGGCCGACCTGTTGACGGCGCTGGAAGCCGAATGCGTGCATGCCACGCCCGAACAGCACGACAGGGTGATGGCCCTGGTGCAGGCGATGGTCCACGCGACGCACCTGGCCCAGGCCGGCGTCCTGCGCGGACAGGCGGCGCAGGTCGGCGATCTGGCGGCAGTGATGCCGTTCCGTTCGGCCTCGTTCGAGATGGATGCGGCCATCATCGCGCGCATCCTGTCGCTCAATCCGGCGATCTACGAGGATATCCAGTTCGGCAATCCCCACGCCGGCGACATGCTGCAGGCGCTGGGCGACCAGATCGCCCGGATGGCGGCACTGGTGGGCGACGGCAGCGACGCTGCGCGTGCCGCCTTCCGCGACGAGTTCCTGCACGACAACCGCATCGCCATCGGTGAGGCGTCGCTCGCCGAAGGCAACTACAGCTACGAGCGGATCGGATACCTGCTGGCCGATCTCGCGGCCGGCGAGGCCCTCAGCGTGCATCTGCCGGAGGACCGGCCCGGGTCGTTGCGCGCGCTGCTGCACGTGTTCGAGCGGCATGCGGTGAGCCTGTCGTCTATCCACTCCTCGCGCACGCCCGAGGGCGAGGTGCATTTCCGGATCGGGTTCGAGGCGGGCGTGGATCTGGCCGCGCTTGGGCGTGCGGTGGAAGAGATCGCGGCGGGGCGGCTGGGTCGCGTCCTCTCCTGACGCGGGCACTCCACGCTCATGGTGCGCCGCCAGATAAACCGGTGTACTCGACAACTGTGACATGACGGGCCTAGCATCGTGCCCATCGGGATGCAGGCGTCAACGCGCTCCCGTCATCATCCTCAGGGAGTGAAGGAGATGGTCCGCGATACCAAACCGATCCCACTGCCGGCGGCGCGCCCGCCGGAGCGGGCAATGAGCGAGGCGGATGCAGTCGCGCTGCTCATGCGCATCGTGGCGGCCCAGAGCGAGATCGCCGCCGCCGGGCCGGATCCCCAGGATGTCGTCGATGCCGTCACGCATCGCGCACAGGAACTGACGCGCTCTGCCGGTGCGGTGCTGGAGATCATCGACGGCGACCGGATGCGCTACTGGTCGGCCAGCGGCATCGCGGCCCACCAGGTCGGCATGACGCTGCCGGTGCAGGGCAGCCTGTCGGGGCGCTGCATTGGCGAGCGCAAGGTGATGCGCTGCGACGACAGCGAGACCGATCCGCGGGTGAACCGCGATGCCTGTCGCCAGGTGGGACTGCGTTCGATGCTGGTGGCGCCGCTGCAGTTCCGCCAGCAGACCGTGGGCGTGCTCAAGGTCATCTCGACGTTGCCGTCCGCGTACACCGACGCCGACTGCCGCATCCTCGAGCAGTTGAGCACGCTGGTGGCCGCCAGCCTGTACAAGGCCATCGAACACGCGCAGATGCGTGCGGCACTGGAGGGGCGTCGTAGCCACGCCGAACGCGACCGGCAGCGATCGAGCGACGTGCGTGCGCGCATCGAACAGGTGCTGGGAGAATCGAGACTGCAGTCCGCGCTGCAGCCCATCGTGCGGCTCGCAGATGGCGCGGTGGTCGGCTATGAAGCCCTGGCGCGCTTTCCGGTGGAGCACGACGTGTCCACGTCGGGCTGGTTCGAGGATGCCGCCCGCCTCGGCATGAGCGTGCCGCTGGAACTGGCGGCGGTGGAAGCGGGGCTGGCAACGATGCCGCACGTGCCCGAACACGCGTATCTGGCGCTCAACGTCTCGCCCGAGACCGCATGCCACCCGCGCCTGCAGGCGCTGCTGGCCTCGCAGGCGCCGCATCGCCTGGTGCTGGAAATCACCGAACACACCGCCGTCGACGACTACGGGCGCCTGAACGACTGCTTGGCGGCGCTGCAGGCGCAGGGCGTGCGCATCGCCGTGGACGACACGGGGGCCGGGTTCGCGAGCCTGCGCCATGTCCTGCGACTCGCGCCGGACATCATCAAGCTCGACATCACCCTCGTGCGCGAAGTCGACCAGCGTCCGCGCATGCAGGCCCTGATTTCGGCGCTGCTGACGTTCGCCGAGGGTACGCGGGCGCAGCTGATCGCCGAGGGCGTCGAAACCGAGGCGCAACGATTGACGCTGAAGGCGCTCGGCGTGCCGTTCGCGCAGGGCTACCACCTGGGCAAGCCGCAGGTGCCGGCAGCGTGATCGGTTCCGGGAAGGTCCGTCCTTTCGCAGAATGCCGGACCCCGTCGCTCCCGCCCGCTGTCGTGCCTGAGACATCGCCGGACGTGGTCGTCTGACGCCATCCTCGCGCGACGGTCGCGCGTCCACCGGCCGGCGGCTACCATGCGGTCATGAACATGCTTCGTGTCCTCGTCCATGGCGCCTCCGGCCGCATGGGCCAGTCGCTGCTCCGCCTGTCGGCCGAACAGCCCGATCAGTACCAGGTGGTCGCGGCGGTGACGCGACGCACGCCGTCGCCGCGCGTGGTGGACGGCGTGCCGCATTTCGCCGCCAGTGAACTGGCCGGCGTGCCGGCGTTCGATGTCGCCATCGATTTCAGCTTGCCCGACGGGTTCGATCCCATCCTCGCGCTGTGCGTAGAACGTGGCGTGCCGCTGGTGTCCGGCACCACCGGCATCTCCGCCGCGCAGATCGAGGCGGTGGGGCAGGCGGCCGCCAGGATTCCGGTGGTCTGGGCGACCAATTTCAGCCTGGGCGTCGCCGTGCTGGCCGAGCTGGTGGAGCGCGCGGCCGCCGCGCTGCCGGGCTGGGACGTGGACGTGGTGGAGTCGCACCACGTGCACAAGAAGGATGCGCCCTCGGGTACCGCACTGACGCTCGGGGAGGCGGCCGGCAGCGCGGGCGCGCCGGTGCATTACGCCAGCCTGCGTGCCGGCGACATCGTCGGCGAGCACACGGTGCAGTTCGCCGGCCTGGGTGAACGCGTCGAACTGATCCACCGCGCGACGCACCGCGACGTCTTCGCGCGCGGCGCCCTGCATGCGGCGCGCAAGCTCGCGGGCCGTCCGGCCGGGCGCTACCGGGTGCGCGACCTGCTGGATTGAAGGTACCGCCGCGCGGCAGGGTCGTGCGGCAACCTGAACACGCAGGATGGCGGCGGTCTGCCAATGGTCTGGCGGGCAAAAAAAGGTGGCGCTGAACAGGCCGTTTCCGTACAATTCCCGCTCGCCTGTTACCCATCGCCACGGACCGGATCGACGCCGCGTCCGCGGTTTCTTGCAGCCGCAAGCCGGTGGGACAGGGTTCCTCCACCCCAAGGCGAACCCCGTGACACGACCCGCAATGCTCGTACTCGAAGACGGCACCGTATTCGAGGGCGAATCCGTAGGCGCAGACGGCCTTTCGGTCGGCGAAGTGGTGTTCAACACCGCGATGACCGGCTACCAGGAAATCCTGACCGATCCGTCCTATGCCCGCCAGCTCGTCACCCTGACGTATCCCCATATAGGCAACACCGGCTGCACCGATCAGGACGACGAAGCGTCCAGGGTGTGGTGCGCCGGCCTGATCGTGCGCGACGTGCCGCGCCGTCCCAGCAGCTGGCGCAACCAGCAGGCGCTGCCGGAGTGGCTGTCCACGCGCGGCATCGTCGCCATCGCCGGCATCGACACCCGCAAGCTGACCCGCATCCTGCGCGAACGCGGCGCCCAGAACGGCGCGCTGATGGCCGGCGACGGCCTCGATGTCGAGCAGGCGCTTGAAGCCGCACGCAAGTTCCCCGGGCTGAAGGGCATGGACCTGGCCAAGGTGGTGACCACCGACACGCCGTATCCGTGGCGCGACGGCCAGCTCGACCTCGACCGTAATGCCTTTGTGCAGGCGCCGGCGAAGTTCAAGGTCGTGGCCTACGACTTCGGCGTGAAGCACAATATCCTGCGCATGCTGGCCGAGCGCGGCTGCGACGTCACCGTGGTGCCCGCGCAGACCAGCGCCGCCGACGCGCTGGCGATGCAGCCCGATGGCGTGTTCCTGTCCAACGGACCCGGCGATCCGGCGCCGTGCGATTACGCCATCGCCGCCATCCGCGAATTCATCGCGAAGAAGATCCCGACCTTCGGCATCTGCCTCGGCCATCAGTTGCTGGCGCTCGCCGCCGGCGCTCAGACCATGAAGATGGGCCACGGCCACCACGGCGCCAACCACCCCGTGCAGGACATCGACACGGGTCGCGTGATGATCACGTCGCAGAACCACGGCTTTGCCGTGGACGAAGCGACCCTGCCGGCCAACGTGCGCGTGATCCACCGCTCGCTGTTCGACGGCACCAACCAGGGCATCGAACTGACCGATGCGCCGGCGTTCTCGTTCCAGGGCCATCCGGAAGCCTCGCCCGGACCGCATGACGTGGCGCCGCTGTTCGACCGGTTCGTCGCCGCGATGGGCGCGGCGCGATGACCGTTGCCATCCGCGGGCTGGCGGTCCTGCTGGCGGCACTTGCCGTGCCGGCAGCGGCATCGGTGCCGACCGACGACCAGGTGCGCCGTCTGCAGCAGACCCTCGGTTTCGACAACGCGATGGACCGGGTCCTGGACGAGAAGATGGACGAGCAGCCGGCCCTGACCGAGCTGAGCGCCACCGAGCGCGCGTGCATCGTGGGTGAGCTCAAGCCGGTGATGAAGCGCAAGCTGGATGGCGCGTTCAAGCAGCTGTTCGGCGACGAACAGACCGCCGGCGCGTGGCTTGCCTTCGCCGAGACGGACGGGGGCCGCACGTTGATGGCGTTCGTACGCGACGGCGTGGTCGCCAAGCTCGAGGAGCGGCCGGCGCCGTCGCCGGAGGCCGCGCTGGGCGGCATGCCGCTGGAGGCGATGGGCGAGGTGGCTGCCTTCATGTCCACCCCGGAGGCCAAGGTGCTGGAACGGGAGTTCCCGGACGTGGACATGGACGACGCCGAGATGGATGCCTTCATGGCGGCGGTCGCGGACACCTGCGGCATCGACGAAGCAAGACTCTGAGCCGGCGGCCCGCCGACCACTTCCCGCGTCGCGCAGCGCATCGCGCGCGACGGATACGCAACAGATCGAGGACATCATGCCCAAGCGTCAAGACCTCAAGACCATCCTGATCATCGGCGCAGGCCCGATCGTCATCGGCCAGGCCTGCGAGTTCGACTACTCCGGCGCCCAGGCCTGCAAGGCGCTGCGCGAGGAGGGCTACCGGGTGGTGCTGGTCAACAGCAACCCCGCCACCATCATGACCGACCCGGAGATGGCGGACGCGGTCTACATCGAGCCGATCAACTGGCAGACGGTCGAGAAGATCATCGCCAAGGAGAAGCCCGACGCGCTGCTGCCGACGATGGGCGGCCAGACCGCACTGAACTGCGCGCTGGACCTGGCCGACCACGGCGTGCTGGAGAAGTACGGTGTCGAACTGATCGGCGCCAAGCGCGACGCCATCCGCATGGCCGAGGACCGCGAGCTGTTCCGCGTGGCGATGGGCGAGATCGGGCTGGAATGTCCGAAGGCCGCCGTCGCGCACACGCTGGAGGAGGCGCTGGAGATCCAGACCCGCGTCGGCTATCCCACCATCATCCGCCCCAGCTTCACCCTGGGCGGCAGCGGCGGCGGCATCGCCTACAACCGCGAGGAACTGGTCGACATCGTCACCCGTGGCCTGGAGCTGTCGCCGACCACTGAAGTGCTGGTGGAAGAGTCGGTGCTGGGCTGGAAGGAATTCGAGATGGAAGTGGTCCGCGATACCGCGGACAACTGCATCATCGTCTGCTCGATCGAGAACCTCGATCCGATGGGCGTACACACTGGCGACAGCATCACCGTCGCCCCGGCGCAGACCCTGACCGACAAGGAATACCAGCGCCTGCGCGACGCCTCCATCGCGGTACTGCGCAAGATCGGCGTGGACACGGGCGGCTCGAACGTGCAGTTCGGCATCAATGCGCAGACCGGCCGCGTGGTCGTCATCGAGATGAACCCGCGCGTGTCGCGCTCGTCGGCGCTGGCCTCCAAGGCCACCGGCTTCCCGATCGCCAAGGTCGCGGCCAAGCTGGCCGTCGGCTACACGCTGGACGAGCTGAAGAACGAGATCACGGGCGGCCTGACCCCGGCCTCGTTCGAGCCGGCGATCGACTACGTCGTCACCAAGATCCCGCGCTTCGCGTTCGAGAAGTTCCCGCAGGCCGATGCGCGCCTGACCACGCAGATGAAGTCGGTGGGCGAGGTGATGGCGATGGGCCGCACCTTCCAGGAATCGTTGCAGAAGGCGCTGCGCGGCCTGGAGACCGGCAAGGTCGGCCTGGACCCCACCGGCCTGGACCTCGCCGACGAGGACGATCTGGCCACACTGCGCCGCGAACTGAAGGCGCCGGGTCCGGAGCGCCTGTTCTACGTGGCCGATGCGTTCCGCGCCGGCATGAGCGTCGAGCAGGTGCACGCGCTGTCGTTCATCGACCCGTGGTTCCTCGACCAGATGGAAGAGATCATCGCCGCCGAGCAGCAGCTCGCCGCCGATGGCCTGGGTTCGCTGGACAAGGCGCGCATGCGCAAGCTGAAGCGCATGGGCTTCTCCGATGCGCGCCTGGCACAGCTGGCCAACACCGACGAAGCCGCCGTGCGCGTGCTGCGCAGGGCGCTGGGCGTGAAGCCGGTCTACAAGCGCGTGGACTCCTGCGCGGCCGAGTTCGCCACCAGTACCGCCTACCTGTATTCGACCTACGAGGACGAGTGCGAGGCGCAGCCGACCAACCGCGACAAGATCATGATCCTCGGCGGCGGCCCCAACCGCATCGGCCAGGGCATCGAGTTCGACTACTGCTGCGTGCACGCCGCGCTGGCGCTGCGCGAGGACGGGTTCGAGACCATCATGGTCAACTGCAATCCGGAAACCGTCTCCACCGACTACGACACCTCCGACCGCCTGTACTTCGAGCCACTGACGCTGGAAGACGTGCTGGAGATCGTCGAACTGGAACAGCCGAGGGGCGTCATCGTGCAGTACGGCGGGCAGACGCCGCTGAAGCTGGCGCGTGCGCTGGAAGCCAACGGCGTGCCGGTGATCGGCACCAGCCCGGATTCCATCGACCTGGCCGAAGACCGTGAGCGTTTCCAGCAGCTGGTCGATTCGCTGGGCCTGAAGCAGCCGCCGAACCGCATCGCCCGCAACGACCAGGAAGCCCTGCTGCTGGCACGCGAGATCGGCTATCCCCTGGTCGTGCGTCCGTCGTACGTGCTGGGCGGCCGCGCGATGGAGATCGTGTACGGCGAATCCGACCTGGCCCGTTACGTGCGCGACGCCGTGAAGGTCTCCAACGACTCGCCGGTGCTGCTGGACCGCTTCCTCGACAACGCGGTGGAAGTGGACGTGGACATCATCGCCGACGCCGAGGGCCACGTGCTGATCGGCGGCGTGATGGAGCACATCGAGGAAGCCGGCGTGCACTCGGGCGACTCGTCGTGCTCGCTGCCGCCATACTCGCTGTCGGCGAAGACGCAGGACGAGCTGCGCCGCCAGGTCGTCGAGCTGGCCAAGGCGCTGAAGGTCGTCGGCCTGATGAACACCCAGTTCGCCATTCAGGCCGGCGAAGACGGCAGCGACGACATCGTCTACCTGCTGGAAGTCAATCCGCGCGCCTCGCGCACCGTGCCGTTCGTCTCCAAGGCCACCGGCATGCCGCTGGCCAAGATCGCCGCCCGCTGCATGGCCGGCAAGACGCTGGCCGAGCAGGGCGCTACCAGGGAAATCGTGCCCGACTACTACTCGGTCAAGGAAGCGATCTTCCCCTTCGCCAAGTTCCAGGGCGTGGATCCGATCCTCGGTCCGGAGATGCGCTCCACCGGTGAGGTGATGGGCGTGGGCCGCAGCTTCGGTGCCGCCATGGCGCGGGCGCAGGAAGCCGGCGGCATCAAGGCGCCGCCGGTCGGCAAGGTGTTCATCTCCGTGCGCGATCCCGACAAGAAGCGGGTGCTGCCGGTGGCGCAGGAGCTGGTCGGCCGCGGCTACAGCATCGTGGCCACGGCGGGCACGGCGGCGTGGCTGGGCGAGCACGGCATCGCCTGCGAGCAGATCAACAAGGTGCTCGAGGGCCGTCCGCACGTGGTCGACCTGATCAAGAACGGCGAAATCGTGTATATCGTCAACACCACGGAAGGACGCCAGGCCATCGCCGACTCCTTCTCCATCCGGCGCGAAGCCCTGCAGCATCGCGTCACCTATTCGACCACTGTCGCCGGCGCCAAGGCGCTGGTGCATTCGCTGGAATACCGCGGCACCGGCCCGGTACTGGCGTTGCAGGAACTGCACAAGGAGCTTCAAGGGTGAGAGCCCCATTGACCATGCAAGGCGCGCAGCGCCTGCGCCAGGAACTGGACCAGCTGAAGACGGTCAAGCGACCTGAAGTGATCGCCGCCATCGCCGAAGCGCGTGCGCACGGCGATCTGAAGGAAAACGCCGAGTACCACGCCGCGCGCGAGCAGCAGGGCTTCATCGAAGGCCGCATCAAGCAGCTGGAAGGCGAACTGTCGCACGCCGAGATCATCGACGTCAGCAAGCTCAACGCGGGCTCGCGCATCGTGTTCGGCGCCAAGGTGGTGCTGGCCGACGTGGATACCGACGAGGAGAAGCGCTACCAGGTCGTCGGCGACCTGGAGGCCGACATCAAGCAGGGCCTGATCGCGATCTCCTCGCCGCTGGCCCGCGCCCTGATCGGCAAGCACGAGGGCGACAGCGTCACCATCGACGCGCCGGCCGGCCAGCGCGAGTACGAAATCGTCAGCGTTTCCTACGCCGACTGACGGACCGATGGCCCAGGCCACCCTGCTGCTGCCTGCGCGCACCCGCCTGGTCGGGCAGCTGTTGCCGCCCGACGTCGCGAAGGCGTTGGGGCGCGCGGACCGCAGCGAGGGCGAGGGCGGCGAGCGCGCGCAGCTGCGGCGGCAGTTCCAGCTGGTGCCGGACCACTGGCCGGTCGCCGCCCTGACGCGCCAGCGCGATGCGCAGGATGCGGCGGGCGCCCGGTGGCTGCGCGCGGATCCGGCACGCGTCTCCCCCGACATGACGGGCGCCCGCATGCTGGCCTACGGCGAAGCGCTGGCGCTCACCGACGAGGACACCGCGCACCTGCTTCCCGCGTTGAAGCCCCTGTTCGGCGATGCCGGCATGCTGCTCGACGCACCGCAGCCGGCGCGCTGGTACCTGCGCCTGCCGATGGAGGCGAAGCTGCCGACGTTCGCACCGGCCAGCGAGGTGCTGGGCGACGATCTGTTCGCCCATCTTCCCGAGGGCGATGCGGGCCGTCGCTGGCGCGCCCTGCTCAGCGAAGCCCAGGTGCTGCTGCACAACCATCCGTGGAACGCGCAGCGGGTCGCCCAAGGCAAGCCGCCGGTGAACTCGCTCTGGTTCTGGGGCGGCGGCGTGCTGCCGGATGCCGTGCGCACCGGCTTCCGCCAGGTGAAAGGCAACGACGTGCTGTTGCAGTCGCTGGCGCAGGTCGCCGGCGTGGAAGCGACGCATGCCAATGGCGAAGGCGGCGTGGATGCATTGATCGACCTGCGCCACCTGCGCAACCTGGACCTGCTGTGCCGCGATGCGCTGCGGCCGCTGCTGGACGCCCTGCGCACGCGCGAACTCGACGCGCTCACGCTCGACTTCGAGGATGGCGCCCTGTTTTCGCTGCGCCGCGAACAGCGCTGGCGCCTGTGGCGCGGCGCATTGCAACGTCTGGATACGGCGCGCCCGGACCACGTTCCCGCATGACGTCATCCCCGCGGATCCGCCGTCGCGCTATCGCCGCGGGCGGACACTGGCCGGACACGGTGCCGCCGCTGCTCCGACGCATCTACGAGGCACGCGGCGCGCTGTCCCTCGACCAGGCGCAACCGCGGCTGGCGCATCTGTTGCCGCCCGATTCGCTCGGTGGACTGGGTGCCGCCACCGCCTTGCTGGCCGATGCGATCGCGCAGGACCGCCACATCGTCATCGTCGGCGACTTCGACTGCGACGGCGCCACCGCCTGCGCGGTCGGCGTGCGGGGGCTGTGCCTGCTGGGCGCGCGCCGGGTGACGCCTGCCGTGCCCAACCGCATGGTGCATGGCTATGGCCTGTCGCCTTCGCTGGTGGACGAGCTTTCGGCATTGCAGCCAGACCTTCTGGTCACGGTCGATCACGGCATCGCCTGCCACGCCGGTATCGCGGCGGCGAAGGCGCGAGGCTGGCAGGTGTTGGTGACTGATCACCACCTGCCCGGCGACCAACTGCCACCGGCCGATGTCATCGTCAATCCGAACCTGCGGGGCGATCCGTTCCCCAGCAAGGCGCTGGCCGGGGTCGGCGTGATGTTCTACGTGCTGCTCGCGCTGCGTCGCGTGCTGCGCGAACGCGGTGCGTTCGACGGCGCGGAACCGGACCTGTCCACGCTGCTCGATCTGGTCGCCATCGGCACCGTCGCGGACCTGGTGCCACTGGATGCGAACAACCGCGCCCTGGTTGGTGCCGGCCTGCGCCGCCTGCGCGCGGGGCAAGGGTGCGCGGGCCTGCAGGCGCTGATGCGGGTGGCCGGACGCGATCCCGCGCGCCTCACCGCCGCGGACATCGGCTTCGCCATCGCGCCGCGCCTGAATGCGGCGGGACGGCTGGAGGACATGGCGCTGGGCATCGCGTGCCTGCTGACCGACGACGCCGCCCAGGCCGACGAGATGGCGCGCGTGCTGGAGGGCATCAATGCCGAACGCCGTGGCGTGCAGCAGCAGATGGTCGACGAGGCGCACGCGGCGCTGGCCCGTATCGACAATGCTGGTGATGCGCCCGTACCGCTGGCGCCTTGCCTGTTCGATCCGGAATGGCACCCGGGCGTGGTGGGCCTGGTCGCATCGAAGATCAAGGAACGCCTGCACCGGCCGGTGATCGCGTTCGCACCGGCGGAGCCGGGCAGCACCATCTTGCGCGGTTCGGCGCGTTCGATCCCCGGTTTCCACATCCGCGACGCACTGGCGGCCATCGACACCGCGCACCCCGGCCTGATCCAGCGTTTCGGCGGTCACGCCATGGCGGCAGGCCTGTCGCTGGACGAAAGCGCGCTGCCGTCGTTCCGCCTCGCGTTCCACCAGTACGCACACGCGATGCTCGACGACGACCTGCTGCGCGAGGAGGTGCTGAGCGATGGCGAGCTGGCGTCCGAGGAGTTCGATCGCGCGCATGCCGACGTGCTGCGCAGTGCCGGACCCTGGGGGCAGGGTTTTCCGGAGCCGGTGTTCGATGGGATGTTCGACGTGCTGGACTGGCGCGTGGTCGGCGAGAAGCACCTGAAGTTCTCGTTGCGCGCGGCCGGGCATGCCTCGCCGTTGAATGCCATCCAGTTCAACGGCTGGCACGACGTGCCACCGCCCACCCGCATCCAGGCCGCGTATCAACTGGACACCGACGACTGGAAGGACCGTCGTGGCATCCAGTTGCTGCTGCGTCATTGGCAGGCGGCGGACTGAGCCGCCGTCACCGCGGCTCGGTCGCCAGCGGCGGTCCGTTGCGCACCGCGCCTTCCGTGGGTTTCGACCCGAACAGCGGCCGCAGCCAGCGTACGCGCCGGATCACTTCGTAGCCCGCGAAGCACGCGGCGAAGGTGATCGCGACCAGCAACGGGCCCTCGAAGGCGGGCGGAATCGCCAGCGGCTTCAGGTGGTGCGCCACCACCACGATGACGGTCTGGTGCAGGATGTAGACGGGGAACACCGCGGCCACCAGATAGCGCAAGGCGCGGCTGTCGCCGGGTCGCCAGTGGTACGCGAAGCCGAGCACCGCGAGGATGGCGCACCACTGGTTCAGTGCCCAGCCCATGCGCATGGCCATGCGCAGCGCTTCCGGCGGATCGGCATCGGCATAGCGGGTGAAGTAGGCTATCAGTGCCGCCCAGCTGGCGAGCCACGTCGCCAGCGCCGGCCAGCGCAGCCGGTCGATCGCCTGCCATACCCCTTCTGCACGGGCGACGAGGAAGCCGAACAAGAAGACGCCGAAGTACTGCGCATGGTTGTACCAGTCGTCGACCAGGGCATGTGTCTGCTCGAAGCGGCCGACCAGCAGGACCCGTGCCATCCCCAGGAACAGGACTGGCCAGACCAGCACTCCCAGCCCGGACAACGCGCGCGCGAGCAGACTGCCAGACGCGTCGAGCGCCCGCGGCGCCAGCCGCCATAACAGCCACAGCACCAGGGTATAGACCCAGAGATAGGCGACGAACCACAGATGGTTCCATGTGGGGACGTCCAGGCAACCGTCGGCATCGCAAAAGCCGTCGTAGGCGGTCAGGTAGCGCCCATAGAACGCCAGGTAGCCGTCGTGGTAGCCGCCCGGCAACTGCTCGACCACTTCGTAATAGGCCTGCGGCGGCACGATCACCAGCATGCCGAAGACCAGCGGCACCAGCAGCCGCCATGAGCGGCCGCCCAGGAAGCGCGTGCGGGTTCCGGCCGCTTCCGCCCGCCGCTGCGCCTTGCCCAGCAGGAACGCGGTGGCCGTGCCCGAGACCAGGAACAGCAACGACAGCCGCCAGGGCGAGCTGAGCAGCATGAAGGGCTCCAGCGCCTCGCTGGCGGCCGGGCTTTTGACGTGCCAGTCCCAGGTCACGTAGTACATGCCCACGTGGTACAGGACCAGCAGCGCGAACGCGCATACGCGGACCCAGTCCAGGTCGTGGCGACGTTGCATGGCGAACTCCCTCTTCATTGGAACCGGCAGCCTCTGGGCGGCGAGCGTTGCCGATCATCGCAGAGTGACGAACGTCAGGCGCCCGGTGACGAACTGCGGGCCCTCGGGGACGAACTGCGGCGCGTGTCCCGGGAACGGTCGCTACACTGCGCGCATGAGCGACAAGGATGCATTGACCTACGAGCGCTACCTGCCGTGGAAGGGATGGGTGGAGGCGGGATTCTGGATCGCGGTGACCGCAGCCAACTGCATCGCCAACAGCCTGACCACGCTGATGGAGCTCCGGCGCGGTGAGTCGGGCATCCAGGCATGGGAGCCGATGGTCTGGGAAACGAGCAGTGCGCTGGTATGGCTGCTGGTGCTGATTCCGGCCATCGTCTGGTACACCCGCGAGCGCCCGCTGCACTGGGACACCTGGCGCACGCGGCTGGGCGAATACGCGCTGGCCAGCGTGCTGGTCTGCCTGGTGCACGTGGCGGGCATGGTCGCCTTGCGCGTGCTGGCGTACCGGACGCAGGGCATGACCTACGACTTCGGGCCGTGGCCACGCGAGTTGGCCTACGAGTACCTGAAGGACGCGCGCAGCTTCGCCACCATCGTGGTGGTCGTGGAGGGCTACCGCTTCCTGCTGCGCCGCTGGCAGGGCGAGGCCAGCCTGCTCGCCGAGCCAGACGAGGGGCCTCCGCTGGAACCGGTGGACCAGCCGGAACGCTTCCTGGTGCGTAAGCTCGGCCGCGAGTTCCTGGTGGCCGCCAACGACATCGAATGGGCCCAGGCGGCCGGCAACTACGTCAACCTGCGCGTGCGCGGCCATGACTACCCGCTGCGCAGCACGATCGCCGGCATCGAGGCCCGTCTCGATCCCCGTCGCTTCGCCCGCATCCATCGCAGCTACATCGTCAGCCTGGAACAGGTGGCATCGATCGAGCCGATGGACACCGGGGACGCCCGCGTGCACCTCAAGGACGGCGGCGTGCTGCCCTGCAGCCGTCGCTATCGCCAGGAACTGCGCCAGCGCACGGGCGCGGAGGCGTCCTAGGCCGCGCGTGCCGCCGGGACCTGCGGGAGCCGTTCCACTGCGTAACTGGCCACCAGTCCGATGACACCGCTGCGAACAGCGTCTTCGGGCGCATCGAGCAACTGCGGCGGTGTGACGACGGCCGGCAACGCACGACCCCACAGTCCGGCCCAGGCATTGCGACGATCCTTGGCGGCGTACAGGGCGCGGTCGGCCATGCGCAAGGCGTAGTCCCACCCGCCGGCAGCGTTGTCGAAGAACGGGAACGGCGCGAACCCCAGCGACACGGTCAATGGCCAGCGCTGGTGCGGCGCCACTTCATGCACTTCGCACAGCGCTTCGTGCAGGCGGGAGGCGACCGTGCAGGCCTGCGCTTCGGTGAGATCCGCGCAGGCCATCAGGAACTCCTCGCCGCCCCAGCGTGCGATGACGTCGTCGGCGCGCGCGATCTCGCGCAGCCGCCGCGCCAGCGCGACCAGTACCTGGTCGCCGGCATGGTGGCCGAAGCCGTCGTTGACCTGCTTGAAATGGTCGATGTCGATCAGGAACAGCACATGGCGCGTGCCGGCCGCAGGCGAGTGCGCTGCGATCGCCTTCATTCTTTCGGTGGCGGCACGTCGGTTGCGCAGCCCGGTGAGCGGGTCGGTGGCGCTGACGCGGCGCAGCTGCCGGTTCTTGCGCCGCTGCAGCAGGCCGAAGCCCACGCCCGCCAGCACCAGCAGCAGAAGGAGCGCGACGCCCGCACGCCGCAGCAGCGTCGATTTCTCGTCGTTCAGCAGGCGGATCTGCGCCTGGTGGCGCATGGCCTGCAACTCGCGCTGGGCCGCGGCGCTCTCGCTGCGTGCCTGCAGGTCCGCCAGCAGCTCCAGCCGCTGCGCCTTGACGGACTGCATCTCCAGTCCATGCAGGCGCGTACCGACCGCCATGGCCGCCTCGGCCTGGCCGAGCGCGGCGTGCGCGGCCATCCAGGCGCGCAGCACCTCACGCTGCTTCTGCGGCTGCGGCGTACCGTCCACGTACGACCAGGCCCGCTTCGCCGTCGCCAGCGCACCGGCCGCATCGCCGGACAGGCGTTGCAGCGTGGACCGCTTCGCCAGCGATCCTGCCAGGCCGGGACGGTCGGCGCTGCGCTCCTGCGCACGGATGACCGCATCGAGCACCGGGCCCGCCTTCGCCAGCTGTCCGTCGGCGATCCACAGGCCGGCGCGTTCGGCACGCAGGCGATCGACCACCGACTGCGCCTGCTTGCGGCGCGCGACGGCTTCGGCCCGGTCGATGGCCGCCATGGCATCGGCGGTGCGGCCCAGGCTGACCAGGTTGAGCGCATGGTTGTGGAGGATCAGGGGATCTTCCAGGCCGACCGCCGCGGCGGCCGCAAGCGCCCGGCGATGGTAGTCGTCCGCGATCTCAGGCGAATCCAGGTAGTCCGCATGGATCAGGCCGATATTGCTGAGCGTGGTGGCCTGGAACAGGCCGGCCTCGTCCGCCGGCAGGTGGGCCGCCAGCGCCTGCACCTGCAGGTAGGCCGCTTCCGCGCGGTGGATCTGGCCGGCGCCATGGAAGATCGAACCGGCCTGCGAATACGCGCGCGCCCGGAAGGCCGCCGGCAGGCGCGGGTGTTCGCGGACCAGCCGCTCCATGTGCGCGCCGGCCTCGGTGGCCCGGACCTGGTCGCCGGCAAGTCCGGCCGCGATGCCGAGGCAGCTGTAGACCTTCATCTCGTCTTCGACGGTCAGGTCGGGCGCACGCAGCAGCGATTCCGCCAATGCGACCGCCACCGGTGGCGCATCGCGCCGCAGCTGCAGGCAGCGCTTCACGTCGTCGGCGCGGGCGTTGGCGCCCGCGGCATCCTGGGCGCGCGAAGAGGGCAGGCCCAGCAGCAGGGCGAGACCGACCAGCCAGGACAGCAGCGGCGCGGGCAGGGCAGCGGTGGGAGTCGGCATGCGCGGACGGCTCATGGGAGGACGCACGGTAGAACATGCAAGTCGCATTCCAGCCTGGCCGCGCGCGCCGCGGCCGCCGGGGCGCCTCTGGTATCCTTGCCGACCGTTTCCATCCCCCGCGACACGACCCATGATCGAGCTCAATCCCATCCGCCAGCGCATCGCCGACCTGCAGGACAGGCTGGCCTCGCTTCGGGGGTATCTTTGACTACGATGCCAAGCGCGAGCGCCTGGAAGAAGTAAACCGCGAGCTGGAAAGCCCGGACATCTGGAACAACGCCGAGTACGCCCAGCAACTGGGCCGCGAGCGTTCGCTGCTGGACAAGACCGTCAACGGCATCCGCGACATCGAGGAAGGCCTGACCGGCGCCGGCGAACTGCTGGAACTGGCCGAGATGGAGAACGACGAGGACACCGCGCACGCCGTGGTGGCCGACGTCGAGCGCTATGCCGCGCACGTGGACAAGCTGGAGTTCCAGCGCATGTTCTCCGGCAAGATGGACAGCGCCAACGCCTTCGTCGACATCCAGGCCGGTGCCGGCGGCACCGAGGCGCAGGACTGGGCCGAGATCCTGCTGCGCATGTACCTGCGCTGGTGCGAGTCGCGCGGCTGGAAGACCGAACTGATGGAAGCCAGCGGCGGCGACGTCGCCGGCATCAAGTCGGCCACGCTCCGCGTGGAGGGCGACTTCGCCTACGGCTGGCTGAAGACCGAGACCGGCGTGCACCGCCTGGTGCGCAAGTCGCCGTTCGACTCGGACAACCGCCGCCACACCAGCTTCACCTCGGTGTTCGTGTCGCCGGAAGTCGACGACAACATCGACATCGACATCAACCCGGCCGACCTGAAGACCGACGTGTATCGCTCGTCCGGCGCCGGTGGCCAGCACGTCAACAAGACCGAATCGGCCGTGCGCATCACCCACGTGCCGACCGGCATTGTGGTCGCCTGCCAGACCGGCCGCAGCCAGCACCAGAACCGCGACAACGCGATGAAGATGCTGGCCGCCAAGCTGTACGAGCTGGAGATCCAGAAGCGCAACGCCGAACGCGACGCGGTGGAAGCTACCAAGTCCGATATCGGCTGGGGCAGCCAGATCCGCAACTACGTGCTGGACCAGAGCCGCATCAAGGACCTGCGCACCGGCGTGGAGCGCTCGGATACGCAGAAGGTGCTGGACGGCGACCTGGACGAGTTCGTCGAGGCCAGCCTGAAATCCGGCCTGGAAGCCGGCGCCAAACGCATCGACGCCTGACGCGACCGGAAGCTCCCTTGTGGGAGCGACGTGAGTCGCGAAGTTGCGCCGAAACAGCTCGCGACTCACGTCGCTCCCACGTCCAAGAACACGATAAGAACCGATGACCGACCACACGCCTCCGCAGGACGAGAACAGCCTCATCGCCGAGCGTCGCGCCAAACTGACCGCGCTGCGCGGGCAGGGCATCGCCTTCCCCAACGATTTCCGGCGTACCGACTACGCGGGCGACCTGCAGACGCAGTACGAGGATGCCGAGCTGTGGACCGGCGAGGCGCTGGAAGCCAGCGGCCGGCGGGTGAAGCTGGCCGGGCGGCTGATGGCCAAGCGGGTGATGGGCAAGGCCAGCTTCGTGCAGATCCAGGACGAGTCCGGCCGCATCCAGCTGTTCCTGCAGGCCAACACGCTCGGCGAAACGTACGACGCCTTCAAGGGCTGGGATATCGGCGACATCGTCGGCGTGGAAGGTGGACTGACCCGCACGCGTACCGGCGAGCTGTCGGTGAAGGCCGACGCGTTGCGCCTGCTCACCAAATCGCTGCGTCCGTTGCCGGACAAGTGGCACGGCCTGTCCGACGTCGAGCAGCGCTACCGCCAGCGTTACGTCGACCTGATCGTCACGCCGGAAGCGCGCGACGTGTTCATCAAGCGCTCGCGCATCATCCGCGCGATCCGCGAGTGGCTGGACACCCGGCGCTTCCTCGAGGTCGAGACGCCGATGATGCATTACATCCCCGGCGGCGCCGCGGCCAAGCCGTTCACCACGCACCACAATGCGCTCGACCTGGACCTCTACCTCCGCGTGGCGCCGGAGCTCTACCTGAAGCGTCTGGTGGTCGGCGGCCTGGAGCGCGTCTACGAGATCAACCGCAACTTCCGCAACGAAGGCGTCAGCACCCGCCACAACCCGGAATTCACCATGCTTGAGCTGTACGAGGCCTACGCCACGTACACCGAGATCATGGACCTCACCGAAGGCGTCATCCGCGATGTCGCGCACGAGGTCCTGGGCACCGGCCAGGTGGCGTGGGACGGCCAGGACATCGACCTGGAGCCGGCCTTCCGCCGCTGGCGCATGGACGAGGCGGTCCGCCACCACAATCCCGAGATCACGCTGGCCGACTGCACCGACCGCGACGCGCTGGTGCGCCACTGCGAGCGCCTGAAGATCCACGTCAAGCCGTCGTACGGCTGGGGCAAGCTGCTGCTGGAGATCTTCGAGAAGACGGTCGAACACACCCTGGTGCAGCCCACCTTCATCACCGACCATCCGGTGGAAGTGTCGCCGCTTGCGCGGGCCAACGACGACCAGCCGGGCTACACCGACCGCTTCGAGCTGTTCATCAACGGCAAGGAGATCGCCAACGGCTTCTCCGAACTGAACGACCCCGAGGACCAGGCCGCGCGCTTCATGGCCCAGGTCCAGGCCAAGGAGGGCGGCGACGACGAGGCCATGCACTTCGACGCCGACTACATCCGCGCCCTGGAGGTCGGCCTGCCGCCCACCGGCGGCCTGGGCATCGGCATCGACCGGCTGGTGATGCTGCTGACCGGGTCGGAGTCGATCCGCGATGTCCTGCTGTTTCCCTACATGCGCCCGGAAAGCCAGGGGTGAAAGAACAGGCCCGGCACGTCAATCGGGTGACGCTCCGGGGCAGAATGGGCGCTCGCCGGCATGACGCGGCGGGTCCGGCGGCACCAGGCGAGGCCGTCGCCGGTGCCGGTTTTCCCGTCGCGCCACCCGTCACGGAGGGACGGACAGGCCCAAAAACGCGTTACGGAGGTCCCTTTGCTCAGCCCTGACAGGCCCTTGCGACGGCTGGCACGCTTCCTGCGTCGTGTCACGGGCAGGACGGTCAATTTTCCGCCGCCCGCGCCGATAGAGATCAGGGGAGGGGGCCCCGGGATACGCATCGGTTCCCTCCGTGGATCGCGGACCCCGACGGGGGCCGTGCCGCCGAACAGGACTGACGACATGTTGGATGCGAGCGCCGCCGGAGTATCCTTGCCCGATAGCCACGTGACGTGGCCACAAGGGGTGGGCAACGCTTTGAACATCGTCATCGTCGACGATCAGACGTCCGCGCGCACGATGTTGCGCCATGTCATCGAGGACATCGCGTCCGAACTGGCCGTCCACGATTTCGGCGATCCCCTGGCCGCACTGGAGTGGTGCGAGCGCAACCGGACCGACCTGCTGCTGCTGGACTACCGCATGCCGGGCATGGACGGGCTGGAGTTCGCCCGGCGCTTCCGTCGCCTGCCGATGCACCGCGACATCGCCATCATCCTGATCACTGTGGTCGGCGACGAGCCGATCCGCCAGGCGGCGCTGGAAGCCGGCGTGATCGATTTCCTGGTCAAGCCGGTGCGTCCGCGCGAGCTGCGCGCCCGCTGCCGCAACCTGCTGCAGCTGCGCCAGCAGTCCGAGAACGTCAAGCAGCGCGCCCTGTCGCTGGAGCAGCGCCTGCTGTCCAGCATGCACGAGGTCGAGGAACGCGAACGCGAGACGCTGTCGCGCCTGGCCCGCGCCATCGAATACCGCGACAGCGGCACCAGCGCCTACCTCGAGCGCATGGCGCACGTGGCCGGCCTGATCGCCGAGCAGCTCGGCCTGCCGGAAGACGAAGTGCGCACCATCGAGATGGCGGCGCCGCTGCACGACATGGGCAAGATCGCCATTCCGGATTCGGTGCTGATGAAGGCCGGTCCGCTGACCGCCGACGAGACCGAGGTCATGCGGCGCCATCCCAAGATCGGCCATCAGCTGCTGTCCGGCAGCCAGAACCGTTTCATCCAGACCGGCGCGCTGATCGCGCTGCGCCACCACGAACGCTACGACGGCAGCGGCTACCCCGATGGCCTCGTCGGCGAGCAGATCCCGTTGGAAGCGAGGATAGTGGCGGTGGCGGATGTGTTCGATGCGCTGATTTCGCCGCGCCCGTACAAGAAGGCGTGGGAGAAGGATGCCGCGCTCGCGTACCTGTACGCCCAGCGTGGTCGCCTGTTCGATCCTGCATGTGTCGACGCGCTGATCCGTGGGCGGGCGCGGCTCGACGACATCTGCGAACGCTACTCGACGGTGCAGAGCCGTCCAGGGATGGAGTGAGCCATGACCAATCCCCTCAGCTGGATCAAGTCCCGCCTGGCGCATCGCGGCGACAGTGAACACGGCCAGGCGCTGATCCGCGTCGCGCTGATCTCGATCATCCTGGCCTATGCGCTGCTGCCGTCCTCGCGCGCGGCGCTGCCGTCCGACGAATACGCCATCGTGCTGGCCATCATCACCTCGGGGCTGGTCAACGGCCTGGGTATCTTCGCGTGGCTGCTGGTGCAGCCGGGCAAGTCGCACGTGCGACGGGGCCTGGGCATGGTGGCCGACTACGGCCTGCTGGCGGCCGCGATGATCGGCATGGGCGAACCGCTGTCCTGGGCCTACGTGGTGCTCATGTGGATCACGGTCGGCAACGGCCTGCGCTACGGCAACCGCTATCTGGTGGTGGCGGTGGCGATGGCCAGCACGGCGTTCGCCGCCGTGGTGGCGATGAACGACTACTGGCGCGGCAACCTGACCCTGGGCGTGGGCCTGGTGCTGGGCCTGATCGCGGTGCCGATGTACCTGTCCGGCCTGCTGCGCGACCTGACCCGCGCCACCGACGAGGCGCGCCGGGCCAACGAGGCCAAGAGCCGTTTCCTGGCCAACATGAGCCATGAATTCCGCACGCCGCTCAACGGCCTGGCGGGCATGTCCGAGTTGCTGGCGACGACCCGCCTGGATGCCGAACAGCGCGAATGCCTGTCCACCATCCAGGCCTCGACGCGCACGTTGCTGGGCCTGGTCGAGGACGTGCTGGACATCTCCGCCATCGAGGCGGGCAAGGTCAAGCTCAACGTGGTGGAGTTCTCGCCACGCGAACTGGTCGAGAGCATCGGCCTGATCCTGATGCCGCAGGCGCGCGGCAAGCAGGTCCGCTACGAAGGCGTGGTGGACGATGCCATTCCCCTCAAGCTGCGCGGCGACGCCGGCCACCTGCGGCAGGTGCTGCTGAACCTGGCGGGCAATGCGGTGAAGTTCACCGACGAGGGCGAAGTTCGCCTGGTGGTGGCACCGGCGCAGGTCGAGGAAGGTCGGATCCGCCTGCGCTTCACCGTCACCGACACCGGCATCGGCGTCCCCGTGGCGTTGCGCGAGCGGCTGTTCGAGGCGTTCGAGCAGGCCGACGGCAGCCTGTCGCGCCGCTACGGCGGCACCGGCCTGGGCACGACGATCGCCAAGGGCCTGACCGAGGCGATGGGCGGCACCATCGGCTTCGAAAGCCATGAGGAGCGTGGCAGCTGCTTCTGGGTCGAACTGCCGTTCGAGGCGGTGCCGGAGCGCGTGATGGTGCCGGCCGTGCATGGCCACGACGAATGGCTGCAGGAAGAGCCCGAAACATCGAGCGCGGAGAACATCATCGCGTTCTCCGATCCGTTCCTGCGCCATCGCGCGCGCGTGCGCAGCATGCAGATCCTGGTGGCCGACGACCACGAGGCCAACCGTATGGTGGTCCAGCGCCTGCTGCAGAAGGCCGGCCATCGGATCACCTGCGTCAATGGCGGCGAGGAAGTCCTCGATGCGCTGGAATCGGCGTCCTACGACGCTGTCATCTGCGACCTGCACATGCCGGGCCTGAGTGGCCTGGACCTGCTGAAACAGCTGCGCGTGATGGAAGCCGGCAGCGGCAGCCGCACGCCGGTGCTCATCCTGAGCGCCGACGTCACGCCGGAATCCATCCGGCGCTGCGAGCAGGCCGGCGCGCGCGCGTTCCTGGCCAAGCCGGTGGTCGCGACGCGGCTGCTCGATGCGCTGGCCGACATCGCCACCTCCGGTCGCGTCACGGCCACCGCCACCAGTGCGGCGCCGGTGCGCACGGAAGTCTCGGACGGTGTGCTGGATGTCAGCGTGCTGGACGAACTCACCGCGCTCGGCATGGGCGAAGCCTTCGAGCGCGAGTTCATCGAACAATGCCTCAACGACGCCGATGGCTGTATCGGTGCCATGGCGCACGCGATGGAGCGGGGCGATGGCGAACACCTCCGCGAGCATGCGCATGCCCTGAAGGGCGTGGCCAGCAACCTGGGCCTGGTGAAGCTGGCCGCGGCGGCCGGCGAAATGATGAGCCTGGCGGACTGGCAGATCACGCGCGAGTGGCGGCATCGCCTGGCGGCGCTGAACTCGCACCTGAGCCATGGCCGTGCCGCGCTCGATGCACGCCAGCGCGTGCGCAATGCGGGCGGCAAGGGCAACGAGAACTCGTCTTCCTGATCGCCGGGGGTCGTGTCGACGCCGACGGAACAGGAGGGAAGGCGGGCAGATGCCACGCCCTGCGCAAGGTAGGGTCCGAGGCGAGTACGGTGGCCCGGACTCGCCCTTGAAGGCGCCATGCGCGCTTCAACCCCCTGGTTGTCCCCTGTAGGTTCCTGCGATGGACGCAGGCGTGCAGGCGATCAGGCGGCGCGGATGGACCGCTTCTCCTGCGCGCGGACGATGCGCTCCATCATCTTCAGCGACTTGTCGCCCAGCGTCAGCGCGGTGTCGACCCACACCTCGGTGATGCCCATCAGTTCGTCGTAGCCGACCGGCTGGGCGAGGTTGCGGCAGGCGTTCAGCGCCAGGTGCGCATGCGGCGAACGGCGCTGCCTGTCGATGATGGTCTGTACCGCGGCGGCACCCTGGCCCTTCGGCACCAGCACGTCCACCACGCCCATCGCATGCAGTTCGTCGCTGGTGTAGATGTTGCCGTCCAGGATGATCTTTTCGGCGACCTGCGGCGACACGCGCTTGCACAGGAACGAGTAGGCGCCCATGCCCGGGAACAGCCCGAACAGCACTTCCGGCAGGCCCATGTCCACGCCTTCCTCGGCGACGATGGTGTGGCAGGAGAGCGCGATCTCCAGGCCGCCGCCCAGCGCATCGCCCTGGATCAGCGCAATCGTGCGCACGTCGCCACCCAGTCCGGTGTTGAGGTGATGCACGCCATCGATGCAGCGGCGCGCGTAGCTCAGCAGGCGGTCGCGGTTGTTCTCGCGGATCAGCTGCGAGAAGAGTTCGAGATCGCCGCCGAGATTGAAGGCGTTGGCGTCGGACGCGACCACCAGGTGCCGCAGCTTGCCCGGCTGGCGCTGGGATTCGCGCAGGGTGATCGAATTCATGAAGCTCAGCACGTCGTCGAGCATCTGGCTGCGGAAGCACGGGCGCACGCCCGGCGCGGCATCCGAGTGCATGTACATCCAGTGCGCATCACCGCTGGGTTCCGATTCGACGCGGATGGTCGGGAAAGCACGGGTGCGCTGCAGTTTTTCGACGTTGTTCATGGAAAGCTCCTTGGAGGGGTATTGCCCGCGCGGCAGGGGAAGCGGGTGATGGATTTGTGTGACGCAGGTGGCATCACGCGCCGATCCTACACCTGAACGAATAATTAAAATCCAGTGCACGCGCGCGCTTGTCGCACCTTGGCAGCGTGGAATCGCCACGACGCTCCATATTTGTGACGCCCGTCTAGAATTCCCCACTAAAGGCCTGAACCCAAAGAAAAAGGCCGGCGCAAGGCCGGCCTTTCCTGATCCGCTGAACAGGGCTTCACGCGGTTTTCGCGGGCTCCCGCAGTTCCTTGCGCAGGATCTTGCCGACGTTCGTCTTCGGGAGTTCCGTACGGAACTCGATGTGGCGGGGCTGCTTGTAGCCGGTGAGGTTGTCGCGGCAGAACGCCTTCACCTGCTCGGCGGTGAGGGAGGGGTCCTTCTTCACGATGAAGACCTTCACGGCCTCGCCGGACTTGTCGTCGGGCACGCCGATCGCAGCCACTTCCAGCACGCCGTCCATGCCGGCGATCACGTCCTCGACCTCGTTCGGGTACACGTTGAAGCCGGACACCAGGATCATGTCCTTCTTGCGGTCGACGATATAGAAGAAGCCGTTCTCGTCCATCTTCGCCATGTCGCCGGTGTGCAGCCAGCCGTCGGCGTCCATCACGTTGGCCGTTTCCTCCGGACGCTGCCAGTAACCCTTCATCACCTGCGGACCCTTGATGCACAGCTCGCCGACTTCGCCGACCGGCACGACATTGCCGTCGTCGTCCTTCAGGCAGGCATCGGTGGACGGCACGGGCAGGCCGATGGCGCCGTTGTAGTCGTGCAGATCCATGGGATTGATGCACGCCGCCGGCGAGGTTTCCGTCAAGCCGTAGGCTTCGACCAGCGTCACGCCGGTGACCTTCTTCCACTTCTCCGCCACGGCGCGCTGCACCGCCATGCCGCCGCCCAGGGTCATCTTGAGGTTGGAGAAATCCACCTCGTCGAAGCCGGGCGTATTGAGCAGTCCGTTGAACAGCGTGTTGACGCCGGTGATCGCGGTGAAGCGCGTGGCTTTCAGTTCCTTCACGAAGCCCGGCATGTCGCGCGGGTTGGTGATCAGGTGGTTGAGGCCGCCGAGCTTCATGAAGACCAGGCAGTTCGCCGTCAACGCGAAGATGTGGTACAGCGGCAGCGCGGTGATGATGACCTCGTTGCCGTAATCCAGGCCGGTGCCTACCCACACGCCGGCCTGCTGCATGTTCGCCACCAGGTTGCGGTGCGTGAGCATCGCGCCCTTGGCCACGCCGGTGGTGCCGCCGGTGTACTGCAGGAAGGCGATGTCGCCGGAGTCGATGTCGATCTCGGGCAGGGTGTGCAGCTGGCCCAGCGTCAGCGTGTCCTTGAAGCGCACGGCGCCCGGGATGTCGTAGTCCGGCACCATCTTCTTCACGTACTTCAGCACGAAGTTGACGATGGCCCCCTTCGGGAAACCGACCAGGTCGCCCAGCGCGGTGGTGATGACCTGCTTCACCTGCGTACCGGCGAGCGCTTCCTGTGCGGTCTTGCCGAAGTTGTCCACCACCAGCAGCACGCTGGCGCCCGAGTCGACCAGCTGGTGCTTCAGTTCGCGCGGCGTGTACATCGGGTTGACGTTGACCACCGTCAGGCCGGCGCGCAGCACGCCGAAGATCGCGATGGGGTACTGCAGGCAGTTCGGCATCATGATGGCGACACGGTCGCCCTTCTTGAGCTTGAGCTCGCCCAGCAGGTACGCGGCGAACTGCCGGCTGAGCGTGTCGATCTCGCCGTAGGTCAGGGTCTTGCCGAAGTTGCGGAACGCGGGGCGGTCTCGGTATTTGCTGATCGCCTCATCGAAGACGGACACGATGGAGCGGTACTGCTCCAGGTCCACCTGCTGCGGCACGCCTTGCGGATAGCTCTTGAACCACGGACGTTCCTGACTCATCGTTCCATTCCCTCCCCAGGGTCTTCGGGTTGCCTTGCGGCGCTCAATGGGCAAACGCCGCACGCGGCGCCTGTCGGGAGCATACCGTTCCGGATGGAAAAGGCGAAGGTTTGGATGGCGAAGACCGGAATCACGTTTCGCGGCGGGTTGCTCGCCTGTCTCTCGCTGCTCGCTGCCTGCGCCTCCGATACACCGGAAGCCCGGTTGCGGCAGCAGTTCGACACCATGCAGGCGGCGGTGGAGGCGGGCAGCCCGAGCGATTTCATCGAGGGTGTCAGCACGGATTTCGTGGGCGAGGACGGCCTCGATCGTGCTGCATTGCACAACCTGCTGCGCGCGCGTGCGCTGACGAACACGCGCATCGGCGCCACCACCGGTCCGCTGGATGTTTCGGTCGATGGCGACAATGCGGAGGTGGCGTTCGACCTGCTGCTGACCGCCGGCCAGGGTGGCGTGCTGCCGGACCAGGCGGGCACGTATCGGGTGGTGACGGCCTGGCGCCTGGAGGCGGACGACTGGCGCGTGCACCACGCGCGATGGGAGCGCGGCCGTTAGCCGCCGTCATTTCAACGGGCTGAGCGCTCCCGCCGTCCAGCGATAGCGCAGCGTTTTGGGCACGGTGGGACAGCAGCGCGGATCATGGGGCCCTGGCCACTTCGTCTTCAGCTCGATCACCCCGCCTGCCACGGTCATCCCTTCCACCAGGCCCAGGGCGTCCTGCGTTTCTCCCGCGGGGACGTAGCGCGATCCCCGTTTCGCCAGCACGGCGACGCCATGGTCCCAGTAGGTCGGACCGTACATGGTCCAGAGGACGACGATCTCGGCCTGGCCATCGCCGTCGAGATCGGTCGCGACCACCTCGCCGGCCTCCCGGCTCTCCTGCGGGTTGCCTGCCGCCGCCTGCTGGCCGGCGACGAACTGATCGGCGATGCGCCGTGCCTGCTCGGCATCGGGATGGGCCGCAAGGCATCCGCAGGCTGCCAGCATGCCGAAGCAGATGCCCGCGTACCGAAATACCGGACGCTGGATACGTGGTGTCATGTGCGGTCTCCGTGGCCCCGATGCGAAGGGCTTCAAGAGCCGCAACGCCGGGAGCATGCAGAACCGGCAACGTGTCGGCGTGTGCCGGGCGACAAGGGCGGGCAGGGAAGCGCCTGGCCCGTCGTGGCCGGACAACACCGGTATCCGGTCGCGACTCACGTCGCTCCTGCAGGGGAACGCCCGCCGTGCCTCGGCGGGCGTTCTTCCGCGGACCTCAGGCCGCCTTGCGCGACGCCAGCTGGCGGAGCACGTAGTGCAGCAGGCCGCCGTGGCGGAAGTACTCGACTTCCTTCGGCGTGAGCAGCAGGACCGTGGCCTGGAACTCGACGGTCTTGCCGTCGGCCTTGCGCGCCGTGACCTTGGCGGTCTTCGCCGCGCCATCCTCCAGTCCGGTCACGTCGAAGGTTTCCGAGCCATCCAGCCCCAGCGACTGCGCATTCTGGCCGTCGACGAACTGCAGCGGCAGCACGCCCATGCCGACCAGGTTGGAGCGATGGATGCGCTCGAAACTCTCGGCGATCACCGCCTTCACGCCCAGCAGGTTGGTGCCCTTGGCGGCCCAGTCGCGCGACGAGCCGGTGCCGTATTCCTTGCCCGCGATCACCACCAGCGGCACGCCATCGGCCTGGTACTTCATCGACGCGTCATAGATGGACATCTTCTCCGGCGGGGTGCTGCCGAAGTACAGCGTGTTGCCGCCTTCCTCGCCGCCCAGCATCAGGTTCTTGATGCGGATGTTGGCGAAGGTGCCGCGCACCATCACGTCGTCGTTGCCGCGGCGGCTGCCGTAGCTGTTGAAGTCCGC
Organism: Pseudoxanthomonas sp.; assembly: GCF_035999195.1. Classification (NCBI taxonomy): domain Bacteria; kingdom Pseudomonadati; phylum Pseudomonadota; class Gammaproteobacteria; order Lysobacterales; family Lysobacteraceae; genus Pseudoxanthomonas; species Pseudoxanthomonas sp. The sequence continues at coordinate 326,819 of NZ_DASYGY010000009.1, read as the reverse complement.
CGGCTGCACGCCGCGCGAGACCAGGAAGCGGCCCGCAGGCGAGTCCTTCTTGATGTTGCCCGCCGGGGAGATGTGGTCGGTGGTGATGGAATCGCCGAACAGTCCGAGCACGCGCGCGCCATGCACGTCGTCGATGCTGCCGACGTCCATCGACATGCCGTCGAAGTAGGGCGGGTTCTTGATGTAGGTCGAGTCGCCATCCCAGGCGTACAGATCGCCGTCGGGCGAGGCGATGGTGTTCCAGCGCGCATCGCCCTTGAACACGTCGGCGTAGTTCTTGGCGAACATCTCCGGTCCGACGGTGCGGGCGATGAAGTCGCCGATTTCCTTGTTGGTCGGCCAGATGTCCTTGAGGTACACCGGCTGGCCGTCGCTGCCCGTGCCCAGCGGCTCGGTGGTCAGGTCGATGTCGGTGGTACCGGCGATGGCGTACGCCACCACCAGCGGCGGGCTGGCCAGGTAGTTCATCTTCACTTCGGGATGCACGCGGCCCTCGAAGTTGCGGTTGCCGGACAGCACCGAGGCGACGACCAGATCATCGGCGGCGATCGCCGCGGAGACATCGTCTGGCAACGGGCCCGAGTTGCCGATGCAGGTGGTGCAGCCGTAGCCGACCACGTAGAAGCCGAGCTTCTCCAGGTCGTCCAGCACGCCGGCCTTGTCCAGGTAATCGGTCACCACGCGCGAGCCCGGACCGAGCGAGGTCTTGACCCACGGCTGCGCCTTCAGCCCCTTCGCCACCGCGTTGCGGGCGAGCAGGCCGGCGCCCAGCATCACCGCCGGGTTGGAGGTGTTGGTGCAGGACGTAATGGCGGCGATCACCACATCGCCGTCGCGCAGCTTCTTCGCACCGCTGTCGGGGGCGGATTCGTGCGCGGCTTCCTTCGCACCGACGGCCGTCCCGCCGCCGCCCTCGTTCTTCAGCCGGTCTTCCTGCACCAGGTCGATGCGCTTGCGGCGCGCATCGGCGAACGGCACCAGGCTGTCGCGGAAGTTCTGCTTCACGTCCTGCAGCAGCACGCGGTCCTGCGGGCGCTTGGGGCCGGCCAGCGAGGGCTTCACGTCGCCCATGTCCAGGTGCAGCGTGGCGCTGTATTCGGCATGCGGGCTGTCGGCGTCGTGCCACAGTCCCTGCGCCTTGGCGTAGGCCTCGACCAGCGCGATCTGTGCTTCGCTGCGGCCGGACAGGCGCAGGTAGGTCAGCGACTCGCGGTCGATCGGGAAGATGCCGCACGTCGCGCCGTACTCGGGCGCCATGTTGCCGATGGTGGCCCGGTCGGCCAGCGGCAGGTGCTGCAGGCCGTCGCCGTAGAACTCGACGAACTTGCCCACCACGCCCAGCTTGCGCAGCATCTGGGTGACCGTCAGCACCAGGTCGGTGGCGGTGGCGCCTTCCGGCAGCTTGCCGGTCAGCTTGAAGCCGACCACCTGCGGGATGAGCATCGACGAGGGCTGGCCCAGCATCGCCGCCTCGGCCTCGATGCCGCCCACGCCCCAGCCCAGCACGCCGATGCCGTTGATCATCGTGGTGTGGCTGTCGGTGCCGAACACGGTGTCGGGATAGGCGATGGCCTGTCCGTCCTGCTCGCCGGTCATCACCACGCGGGCGAGGTTTTCCAGGTTCACCTGGTGGACGATGCCGGTATTCGGCGGTACCACCTTGAAGTTGTCGAACGCCTTCTGACCCCAGCGCAGGAAGCCGTAGCGCTCCCTGTTCCGCTCGAACTCGATCTTGCCGTTGAGGTCCAGCGCGTCGGGGCTGCCGAACACGTCCACCTGCACCGAGTGGTCGATCACCAGCTCGGACGGAATCAGCGGATTGATCTGGTCCGGGCTGCCGCCCAGCTTGACCACGGCATCGCGCATGGCGGCCAGGTCCACCACGCAGGGCACGCCGGTGAAGTCCTGCAGCACCACGCGCGCCGGCATGAAGGCGATTTCCGTGTCGGGTTCCCTGGTCGCTTCCCAGGCGGCCACCGCCCGGATGTGCTCGGGCAGCACCGTGACCCCGTCCTCGCAGCGCAGCAGGTTCTCCAGCAGGATCTTCAGGGAATAGGGCAGGCGGGCGAAGCCTCCCTCCGGGTCCAGCCGCTCGGCGAGCGCCGGCAGGCTGTAGTACGCGTAGGACGTGCCGTTCACGTCCAGGGTTCGGCGGGTGGCGAAGGAATCGCTCATCGCGGAGGCTCCTGTAGCTGGGAAAAGGGGTGCGGGAGCAGCATAAGGCGTCTGTCCCGCGCGTCTTGTCGAGGCTTGCCCGGATTATCCGCCAACCCCGGCCAGGGCCGGGACCCGACCAACGGACGGGGTAGCGGAACGGGTTCGCATTCGGTACGTCAACGAAAGTATGTATAATTCATCCATACTCAAGAGGGCGTGACGATGGAAGCCACCGTGGCCGAACGCGGCCAGATCACCCTGCCCAAGGCCGTGCGCGATGCGCTGGGCCTGACCAAGGGCAGTGTGCTGAAGGTCGAACTGGAGGGTAGCCGCATCGTGTTGCGGAAGAGCGTCGACGACGCGATTTCGCGCGTGCGCGGCAAGTTCGCCCTCGACGCGGATGCCGCCAAGGGCACCACCCGCGAATGATCGCCGTCGACGCGCCCGTCCTGATCGAGCTGCTGACCGACGGCCCGCGTGCCGATGCGGTCGAGGCCGGCCTGCGCCAGAGCCTGGGCAGCGGACGCGTCGTGGTCTGCGATGCCGCACTGGCGCAGCTGTGCGCCTCGTTGCGCAACGGTGCCGATGCCCTGGCCGCGCTGGAGGAGATGGGTGTCCACTTCAGCGCCGTCGAAGCCAAGTCCGCGCTGCGGGCCGGCGAGATGCAGCGCCGGCACCGCCAGCGCAGTGGCGAACCGCGGCCGATCGCCGACTTCCTGGTCGGCGCGCACGCGCTGCTGCAGTGCGACGGTCTGATCACCTTCGACACCGCCTTCCACCGCGACTATTTCAAGGGCCTGAAACTGATCGTGCCCGCGAACGAATAAGCAGCACCCCGCTTTCCCATTCCACCGCATCAACGAACGACCGGAGCCACCCATGTTGGAAGCCTATCGCCACCACGTAGCCGAGCGCGCCGCGCTGGGCATCCCGCCGCTGCCGCTGTCGGCCCAGCAGACGGCCGAGGTCATCGAACTGCTGAAGAATCCGCCGGCCGGGGAGGAAGACTTCCTGGTCGAGCTGATCACCCACCGTGTGCCTGCCGGTGTCGACGATGCCGCCAAGGTGAAAGCGTCCTACCTGGCCGCCGTCGCATTCGGCACCGAGAAGACCCCGCTGATCACGCCCAAGCGCGCCACCGAGCTGCTGGGCACGATGCTGGGCGGCTACAACATCCACCCGCTGATCGAGCTGCTGGACAACGCCGAGCTGGGTGCGACCGCCGCCGAAGGCCTGAAGCACACGCTGCTGATGTTCGACAGCTTCCACGACGTGCAGGAGAAGGCCGAGCAGGGCAACGCCCACGCCCAGGCAGTGCTGAAGAGCTGGGCCGATGCCGAGTGGTTCACCAGCAAGCCGGAAGTGCCCCAGTCGCTCACTATCACCGTGTTCAAGGTGCCCGGCGAGACGAATACCGACGACCTGTCGCCTGCACCCGACGCGACCACGCGCCCGGACATCCCGCTGCACGCGCTGGCGATGCTGAAGAACAAGCGCCCCGACGCGCCGTTCGTACCCGAGGAAGACGGCAAGCGCGGTCCGGTGCAGGAAATCCTGTCGCTGAAGGAGAAGGGCCACCTGGTCGCCTACGTCGGCGACGTGGTCGGCACCGGTTCCTCGCGCAAGTCGGCGACCAATAGCGTGCTGTGGTTCACCGGCGAGGACATCCCGTTCATCCCTAACAAGCGCTTCGGCGGCGTCTGCCTGGGTTCCAAGATCGCCCCGATCTTCTACAACACCATGGAGGACGCAGGCGCGCTGCCGATCGAACTCGACGTGTCGCAGATGAACCACGGCGACGTGGTCGAGCTGCGCACGTACGAGGGCAAGGCACTGAAGGACGGGCAGGTGATCGCCGAGTTCCAGGTGAAGTCCGAGGTGCTGTTCGACGAAGTGCGTGCCGGTGGCCGCATTCCGCTGATCATCGGCCGCGGGCTGACCGCGAAGGCGCGCGAAGCGCTGAAGCTGCCGGCGACGGACCTGTTCCGCCAGCCGCAGCAGCCGGCCGACAGCGGTAAGGGCTTCTCGCTGGCGCAGAAGATGGTGGGCCGCGCCTGTGGCCTGCCGGAAGGCCAGGGCGTGCGCCCGGGCACCTACTGCGAACCGAAGATGACCTCGGTGGGCTCGCAGGACACCACCGGCCCGATGACCCGCGACGAGTTGAAGGACCTGGCCTGCCTGGGCTTCTCGGCCGATCTGGTGATGCAGTCGTTCTGCCACACGGCGGCCTATCCGAAGCCGGTCGACGTGAAGACGCACCACACGCTGCCGGAGTTCATCTCCACCCGTGGCGGCATCTCGCTGCGCCCGGGCGACGGCGTGATCCACAGCTGGCTCAACCGCATGCTGCTGCCCGACACCGTCGGCACCGGCGGCGACTCGCACACGCGTTTCCCGGTGGGCATCTCGTTCCCGGCCGGCTCGGGCCTGGTCGCATTCGCCGCGGCCACCGGCGTGATGCCGCTGGACATGCCGGAATCGGTGCTGGTGCGCTTCAAGGGCGAGATGCAGCCCGGCGTTACCCTGCGCGACCTGGTCAATGCCATCCCGTACTACGCGCTGAAGTCGGGCCTGCTGACCGTCGCCAAGCAGGGCAAGAAGAACATCTTCTCCGGCCGCATCCTCGAGATCGAAGGCCTGCCGGACCTGAAGGTGGAACAGGCGTTCGAGCTGTCCGACGCCTCGGCAGAACGCTCGGCCGCCGGCTGCACCGTGCGACTGAACAAGGAACCGATCATCGAGTACCTCACCAGCAACATCACGCTGTTGAAGTGGATGATCGCCGAAGGCTATGCCGACGCCCGTTCGCTGGCCCGCCGCATCGCCAAGATGGAAGCCTGGCTGGCCGACCCGCAGCTGCTGGAGCCGGATGCCGACGCCGAGTACGCCGCCGTCATCGAGATCGACCTGGCCGAGGTGCACGAGCCGCTGCTGGCCTGCCCGAACGATCCGGACGACGTGAAGACGCTGTCCGACGTGGCCGGCACCGCGATCGATGAGGTCTTCATCGGCTCGTGCATGACCAACATCGGACATTTCCGCGCGGCGGCCAAGCTGCTGGAAGGCAAGCGCGACATTCCGACCCGCCTGTGGGTCGCGCCGCCGACCAAGATGGATGCGTCCGAGCTGACCAAGGAAGGCGTCTACGGCACCTTCGGTACCGCCGGTGCGCGCATGGAAATGCCGGGCTGCTCGCTGTGCATGGGCAACCAGGCGCAGGTGCGCGAGGGCGCGACGGTGTTCTCCACCTCGACCCGCAACTTCCCCAACCGCCTGGGCCGCAACTCCAACGTGTTCCTCGGCTCGGCAGAGCTGGCCGCGATCTGCTCGCGCCTGGGCAGGATCCCGACCAAGGCCGAGTACATGGCCGACATCGGCGTGATCAACGAGAAGGGCGCCGAGATCTACCGCTACATGAACTTCGACCAGATCGAGGAATACCAGGACGTGGCGAAGACCGTCGCGGCCTGATCGGCAGGCAGTAACGAAAAGGCCCGGCAATGCCGGGCCTTTTTCTTGCGCGATGGCGGGTCAGGGCAGCCAGTCGTCCACGGCGTCCAGCATCTGCCGCCGGCTGAAGACGAAGTCCCACATCGTGCCGCCCAACTGCCGCCACAGCACCGCCGAGCGCACGGCGGCGAGCAGGATGGCGCGGATCTCCGCCACCACGCCGGGCTGTCCCAAGTAATGCGGATTGCCCTGGACCATCACGCGCGGACGCAGATGGCTGATGGTGTCGGCGTACAGGCCGCCCAGCGCGGACAGCACGTCCGGATGCGTGCTGCCCTGCTGCTCGGCGCGGGGCGCGATCTCGGCCAGGCCACGCGTGACCGCATGCACCGTGTCCTCTTCGCGCACGAACCGACGCTCCAGCTGCAGCACGGCCATGGCCAGGCGGGAGAGGCCGTTGTCCTGCGTTTCCTTGGCCAGGTAGCCGCGCAGTACGCGCAGGCCCGGGGCGAGGTCGCCGATACGGCCGTACACGGCCAGCGGCGTGGCGGCGTCGATGCGGAACACGCTGTCCAGCGCCGCCTGCACGGCCGCACCTTCGGACTGGCCGGTCTCGGCGATGCGGCGGACCTGGTGGAGGGACTGCGCCAGCCCGGCCAGGGCCAGTACGCGGTCGGAGTATCGATTGCTCAAGCTGCTTGCTCCGCGAGTTTCGTTTCGAGAGGGGCGTCCGTGCGCGCGATCACCGCGCCTCCCAGGCATTCGTCGCCAGCGTAGAGGACCAGCGACTGGCCCGGCGTGACGGCGCGCTGCGGGCGCGGAAAATGCACCGACACCGTGCCGTCGTCGTGGACCTCCACGTCACAGGCTTCATCCGGCTGGCGGTAGCGTGTCTGTGCGGTGCAGGCGAACCGCGCGGCGGGCGGACTGCCCCCCACCCAGTGCGCGGTTTCGGTCCACAGCCGCACCGACATCAGGTACGGGCTCTGCGTGTCCTGGTCGACGTACAGCACATTGTTCGCCACGTCCTTGCCGACCACATACCACGGCGCCTGCGGACGCCCGCGCACGCCGCCGATCTGAAGGCCTTCGCGCTGGCCCAGGGTGAAATAGAACACACCGGGATGCTCGCCGATCACCTGGCCCGCCGGGTCGCGCATCTCGCCTTGCTTCGCCGGCAGGTAGCGCCCGAGGAATTCGCGGAAGTCGCGCTCCCCGATGAAGCAGATGCCGGTGGAATCCTTCTTGTCGTGCGTCTGCAACCCTGCCTCGCGCGCGATGCGGCGCAGCTCGGTCTTCTGCAGCCCGCCGATCGGGAACAGGGTGGCCGACAGCTGTGCCTGGCCAAGCTGGTGCAGGAAGTAGCTCTGGTCCTTGCTGCGATCCATGCCGCGCAGAAGGCGCCAGCGGCCACCCTGCTGGTCGATGCGTGCGTAGTGGCCGGTGGCGATCTTCTCGGCGCCCAGTTCCCGTGCCGCATCGAGGAAATGCTTGAACTTGACCTCGCGATTGCACAGCACGTCCGGGTTGGGCGTGCGTCCGGCGGCATATTCGGCGAGGAAGTGCTCGAACACGCCCCGCCAGTACTCGCCGGAGAAGTCGCGGAAGTGGAACGGAATGCCCAGCCGGCCGCAGACCGCGACCGCATCGCGGCGATCGTCTTCCGCGCGGCACTCGCCGGTCCCGTCGTCGGCCCAGTTCTGCATGAAGAGGCCGGCGACGGACTCACCCGCCTGCACCAGCTGCAGGGCAGCGACGGACGAATCCACGCCACCGGACACGCCGACGATGACGCGCGGGGCGCTCATGCGATCTGCTGCAGCGTCGACAGCGGCGAGCGGCGCCCGGCCAGGAAGTCCTGCACCACCTGCCACACCAGCGGGCTGCGGTGACGGTCCGACTGCGCCTGCAGTTCGGACGGCGTCAGCCACAGCGCCTGCACGATGCCGTCGTCGAGCGGCCGCTCGGGCAGATGGCGCACGGGATCCGCGGCGAAGGCGAAGCGCAGGTAGTGGCGGCCGGTCTCGGCCTTCCACTGGTAGGCGCCGATGAAGGCGGTCGGCGCGACCTCCCAGCCGGTTTCCTCCAGCGTCTCGCGGCGGGCGGCTTCCAGCAGGCTCTCGTCGGGTTCCAGGTGGCCGGCCGGCTGGTTGAACACCAGACGGCCCTGCGCGCGTTCCTCCACCATCAGCAGCCTGCCATCGCGGACCACGACCGTGGCCACGGTGACGTCCGGCTGCCAGAAGCGTCCCTCGCGATAGCTCACTTACAGATCGTCCTTGTCGCCGGAGAGCTCGATCTCCTTGTTGTCCGCCGTTTCGGAGGCGATGTCCATCGCCGCCTCGAGCGCGGCAGCGTCGATGCTGTCGGGCAGCTTGATGACGAAGTAGAGGACGTCGCCCGCGATCTCCCAGCTGCCGAGCTTCTTGCTGCGGCTGTCGGCCAGCAGGGCGAGCGCCTTGGTGCCGTCGATGCCGTCAGCCGCCACACGACCGGCGGGCGAAAAGACTTCGCGGATGCTGATGCCGTTGACCTGCTCGGTTCGGCCGGACACGAACACCAGCTGGCTTCGGTTTTCCTGCTGGTAGGAGTAGGTCACCTTGTAGTCGCCGTCCCCGTCCACCTCGAACTGGATGCCACGCGCGGTGAGGCGGGCATCCACGGAGGCATCGGCGGCCAGCACCGGCGTCGAGAGCATGGCGGCGCCGAGGAGGAGAACGGCAGGCAGGTGGCAGGATATGGGCTTCATGGGAGGCATCGGGCTGGGATGGCGCATTGTGGCCGGGGTCACGCATCGCGTCCATGCGGCCGACACGGGCTGGCGCCTATAATCGGCACATGCCCCGCAAGAACGAAAACGAACGCGACCATGGCCTGATGGTGGAGACCAGCCGGCCCGAGGTCGCGCCACCGCCGCTGTACCAGGTCCTGCTGCTCAACGACGACTACACGCCCATGGACTTCGTGGTGACCGTGCTGCAGCAGTTCTTCGCGATGGACCTGGAGAAGGCCACCCAGGTGATGCTGCACGTCCATACCCGCGGCCGCGGCGTGTGCGGGGTGTACACGCGCGAGGTGGCGGAGTCCAAGGTGGCCCAGGTCAACGAGTTTTCCCGTATGAACCAGCATCCCCTGCTGTGCACGATGGAAAAATCCTGATGGGGACCGGCGCGGGTACGCCGGGCCGGATTACGGTGTGGGGGCACCGCCGCGAGGCACAAGGCAACGATCCCTGAACACTGAAATCCGGTAGGGTGATGGAAAACCGCCCGCCAAGCCGCATATTGTCGGCATCGGCCCCGGAGGCAACCATGTTCAGCAAAGATCTCGAGCAGACCATCGGCCAGTGCTACAAGCGCGCCCGCGAAGCTCGGCACGAATTCATGACCGTCGAGCACCTGCTGCTCGCCCTGCTCGAAAACCCGTCCGCCCAGGCCGTCCTGAAGGCGACCGGCGCGGACGCCAACCGCCTGCGCGCCGACCTGGAACAGGCCATCGAGGCCTCGGTGTCGCGCCTGGCGGAAGACGACGGCCGCGATACCCAGCCGACCCTCGGCTTCCAGCGCGTGCTGCAGCGCGCCGTCTACCACGTGCAGTCCTCGGGCAAGAAGGAGGTCACCGGCGCCAACGTGCTGGTGGCGATCTTCGGCGAGAAGGACTCGCACGCGGTGTACTTCCTCAACCAGCAGGACGTGACCCGTCTCGATATCGTCAACTACCTGTCCCACGGCATCGCCAAGCAGGGCGAGGAGAACGAGGCGGGCGGGCCGCCCGAGGGCGAGGGCAAGGCCGAGGGGGCAGAAGGCGAAGGCAAGGGCGATGCCCTGACCGAGTTCGCCAGCAACCTGAACGACATGGCGCGCCAGGGCCGGATCGACCCGCTGGTCGGTCGCGGCGACGAGATCGAGCGGACGATCCAGGTCCTGTGCCGCCGCCGCAAGAACAATCCGCTCTACGTCGGCGAGGCCGGCGTGGGCAAGACCGCGCTGGCGGAAGGCCTGGCCAAGCGCATCGTCGAAGGCGAAGTGCCCGATGTCCTGCTGGACGCGGTCATCTATTCGCTCGATCTCGGCGCCCTCGTCGCCGGTACCAAGTACCGCGGCGATTTCGAGAAGCGCCTGAAGGGCGTGCTGGCGGCGATCAAGAAGATCCCCGGCGCCATCCTGTTCGTCGACGAGATCCACACCATCATCGGCGCGGGCTCGGCCAGTGGCGGCACCATGGATGCGTCCAACCTGATCAAGCCGGCGCTGGCGTCGGGCGAACTGCGCTGCATCGGTTCGACCACGTTCCAGGAATATCGCGGCATCTTCGAGAAGGACCGGGCCCTGGCGCGGCGCTTCCAGAAGATCGACATCGTCGAGCCCACCGTGGGCGAGACCTACGAGATCCTGCAGGGCCTCAAGCCCAAGTACGAGTCGCACCACGGCGTGACGTATGCCGACGATGCGCTGCAGGCGGCGGTGGACTTGTCGGTGAAGCACATCGGCGACCGCCTGCTGCCTGACAAGGCCATCGACGTCATCGACGAGGCCGGCGCCCGCCAGCGTCTGCTGCCGGAAGGTACGCGCAAGGAACTGATCGATGTCGAGGAGATCGAGACCATCGTCGCCAAGATGGCGCGCATCCCGGCCAAGCAGGTGTCCTCCTCGGACAAGGACGTGCTGCAGCACCTCGAGCGCAACCTGAAGATGGTGATCTTCGGGCAGGATCCGGCCATCGAGACGCTGGCCTCGTCCATCAAGCTGGCGCGCAGCGGCCTGGCCAATCCGGAGAAGCCGATCGGCAACTTCCTGTTCGCCGGCCCCACCGGCGTGGGCAAGACCGAGGTGACCAAGCAGCTTGCGCTGCAACTGGGCATCGAACTGGTGCGCTTCGACATGTCCGAATACATGGAGCCGCATTCGGTCAGCCGCCTGATCGGCGCGCCGCCCGGCTACGTCGGCTTCGACCAGGGCGGCCTGTTGACCGAGAAGATCGTCAAGACGCCGCACTGCGTGCTGCTGCTGGACGAAGTGGAGAAGGCGCACCCGGACATCTTCAACATCCTGCTGCAGGTCATGGACCGCGGCGTGCTGACGGATACCAATGGCCGCGAAGCCAACTTCAAGAACGTCATCCTGGTGATGACCACCAATGCCGGTGCCGCCCAGGCGTCGCGGCGGACGATCGGCTTCACCCAGCAGGACCACTCCACCGACGCGATGGAAGTGATCCGCCGCAGCTTCACGCCGGAGTTCCGCAACCGGCTGGACGCCATCGTGCAGTTCCAGGGCCTGGGTTTCGACCACATCCTGCGCGTGGTGGACAAGTTCGTCATCGAGCTGGAGATGCTGCTGCAGGAGAAGCACGTCAGCCTGTCGGCCACGCCGGCGGCGCGCGACTGGCTGGCCCAGCACGGCTTCGATCCGCTGATGGGCGCCCGCCCGATGGCACGCCTGATCCAGGACAAGGTCAAGCGCCCTTTGGCCGACGAGCTGCTGTTCGGCAAGCTGGTCAACGGTGGCCGCGTCAGCATCGATGTACGCGATGGCGAACTGGTGGTCGACGCGCAGGCGGAGCCGGAACGCTTGCTGCCGGCCACGGTATGACCTGGCGAGTGCGGCATGCCTGAAACGGAAAAGGCGGCCTTCGGGCCGCCTTTTTCCTGCCGGGTCTTGCCGCTCAGCGCGAAGCGCGCTTCTTGCGGGTGGCGAATTCTTCCGCCGTCATCGTCTCCACGGACGCGACGCGGCAGGTGTCGCGCTTGGTCTTCACACGCGTATCGGCGGCGCACAGGCGATTGGCCTGCCCCTGCGTGCTGATGTCGACGCGCGGCGTGGTCAGGATGGAGTCGCAGCTGTGCTGGAACGACACCCGGTAGTGCTCGTTGCCGTTGCGGAGGAAGAACTGCTGTCCGCCGCCGGCACGCACGATCTCCTGGTCATCGCCCAGGTCGACGCAATCGGTGACGGCCTCTCCGGCGAAGGCGGCGATGGGCGCACCGGCCAAGGTCAGGGCAAGCAGCAGGCGGGTGGGGCGACGGGAGTTCATGGCGGCTCTCTTCGGGGTCTGCGCCCGGGAGTGGACGCCTGGCCATGCTGCCGTCGCAGGGGCGAGCGTGAATCTGCCTGAAGTCGGCGTGACCACCGGCCCGGTGCCTCTGGTCATGCGCGGAAAGGTGCCAAGAACGCGAAAAGCGGCCAGTGGCCGCTTTTCGATCAATCACTTATGAAGATTACTTCATGCGATAGGTGATTCGACCCTTGGTGAGGTCGTAAGGGGTCATTTCGACCTTCACCTTGTCGCCGGTCAGGATGCGGATGTAGTTCTTGCGCATGCGGCCGGAAATGTGGGCGATGATTTCGTGCCCGTTCTCCAGCTTGACCCGGAACATGGTGTTGGGCAGCGTCTCGGCGACGGTGCCCTCGAATTCAATGGAATCGTCTTTCGACATGTAAGCCTATGCTGTGCCGCGAAGGATGGCGGGTGCCATGAAGCCGGGCATTGTACGCGAGCCGCGCCTCCGGTGCAAAAATTCCGTTATGCGGCCGAGAGTTGCGAGAGCGAGGCGGCCTGCAACACGCCAAACCTCTGGGTCCAGCTGCCCGCGGCGGAGGGCAGGTCCACCAGATCGGCGACCGCCCGCAGGAAGTCCGCGCGCCGCATCAGGCAGCCTCCGAGGGAATGCAGGTGGCTGTTCTCGACCTGCGCATCGATCAGCGGCCACCCCCATTCGGACAACCGCCTTGCCAGCGCGGCCAGGGCGACCTTCGAGCCGCCGGAGCGGCCACTGAACATGCTTTCTCCGAAGAACATCCGGCCCACCGCGACACCGTAGATGCCACCGGCCAGCGTGTCGCCCTCGAACACCTCAACGGAATGGGCGTATCCCTGCCGATGCAGGTCGATGTAGGCCTGGCGCATGCCGGAGGTGATCCAGGTGCCGTGCTGCCCGGGGCGCGGCGACTGCGCACAGGCGGTGATGACCCGGTCGAAGCAGGTGTCGGCGCGCACCTGCCAGGGGCTCTGCTTCAACTGGCGACGGAAGCGCGATGACAGCCGCACGCCATCGGTCCGGAACACCATGCGCGGGTCGGGCGACCACCACAATGGCGGCTGGCCGGACGAGAACCACGGGAAGATGCCGTGCCGATAGGCGTTGAGCAGGCGGGGCACGGACAGGTCGCCGCCGATCGCGAGCAGGCCGTCGGGATCGCGCATGGCGCTGCCGGCGGGCGGAAACGGCGCGTGGGGATCGGTGGACAGGACGAACGGCCGCTGGCGCATGCCGGCATTGTAGGGGGACATCCGTCCCGCTCAATCGGCCCCGCGTTGCTTGAACGGCGAATGCGCGTGCAGGGTCAGGGCGTACCGGCGCACGGCCAGCGCCTCCTCGTTGCACCAGCGGGCGAGCGCCTGGGCGAACTCCGGATGCGCGATCCAGTGCCGCGAATGCACGAAGGTCGGCAGGAAGCCACGCGCGATCTTGTGCTCGCCCTGGGCGCCGGGCTCGAAGGCGGAGAGGCCTTCGCGCAGGCAGTAGTCGATCCCCTGGTAATAGCAGGTCTCGAAGTGCAGCGCGGGGACCTGGGCCGTGGCGCCCCAGTAACGGCCGTAGAGCGTGTCGCCGCCCCGCAGGCAGAGGGCGCCCGCGATGGTGCGCCCGTCGCGTTCGGCAAGAAACATCACCAGGTTGCGCGGCATGGCGCTCGCAAGATGGCGCAGGAAGGCGAGGGTCAGCGCCGGCGAGTTGCCGTAATCGTGGAAGGTCTGCAGGTAGAAGCCGAACATCGCCTGCAGGTCCGCATCGCTGGCCTCGTCGCCGTGCACGGTGCGGAAGGTCACGCCGGCGCGCTGCACCTTGGCGCGCTCCTGGCGGATGTTCTTGCGGTGCTTGTGGTCGAAGTCGGCGAGGAATCCGTCGAAATCCGCCCAGTGCCCCGGATTCCGCCAGTGGTACTGCACGTCGATGCGTGGCAGCCATGACGCGGGGAATCCGGCGTCCTCGGCGGGCATCGGGAAGTTGACATGCGCCGACGACAGGCCGAGCCGACAGGCCTCTGCTTCGATGGCCGCCAGCAACGCAAGCCGCGCGTGGTCCTCGCGCGCGAGCAGTCGCGGGCCGGTGACCGGCGAGTACGGCACGCCGCCCAGCCACTTCGGGTAGTAGTCCAGCCCGTGCTGCGCGTACGCATGCGCCCAGGCGTGGTCGAACACGAACTCGCCGTGCGAGTTGTCCTTCAGGTAGCCGGGCGCGGCGGCGATCAGCCGGTCTCCGTCCCACAGGGTGAGGTGGTGTGGCTTCCAGCCCCAGTCTTCGCGCAGGCAGCCGTGGATTTCCATTCCGCACAGGAAAGCGTGAGACACGAATGGATTGCGCCCGTCGTGCAGGGCGTCCCAGTCGGAGTCAAGGATGTTCGACAATCCCGGCGTGGCCTGAAAGCGCATGGTTCATGCCTTCGGCAGCTTGTAAGCCAGTTTGTTGCCCGACATCAGAATGGCGGTCCGCCTCTTCAGTTCGGCAACCACCGCATCCAGCCGGTTGGTGTCCTTCGACGATAGCCAAGTGCCGACCATCCGGCGCAAGCTGGCTTCGTTCCTGGGCAAGTTGTTCGGCATGCCAGCCAGCATCCTGATTACTTTGTCGGCATCGGAAGTCGCTTCGACAGCGGAGGGCCCCACCGTCGCGGCGACCTTCTTCGCTGGTGTCGCCTTTTCAGGTTCAACCGTGATGACCAGCGATTTCTTGGCTACGACTTTCTTTGCCGGCGTCGGCTCTGCGACGGGAGAGTTCCCGGTTTTTGCAGTCTGTTTCAGAGCGGCAATCCGCTTCGTCGCGATGCCTTGTGCATTCAGGTGAGCGATCAGTGGGTCGTAGCCACTGTCTGCGGTCACCAGAACGTAACTGGCTTGTGGGTCACGCTCGCTCAACTTGCCGAGATAGTAGGCAATGTGGAAATCCAGCGCGTTCTTGCCGCTGCCACTTATCCGTATGAACCTGCCGCGTTCACCCAGCGTCTGCACCGCCTCGATCAAGCTGATTGCCACCTTCTGATGGGCGCCGGTGAAGACAAGGACGCAGACCTTGTCCGCGTTCAAGCCGGCGAGATCCGCCGGCTGCACGTTTTCATGGTCGATGAGGACGTACTGCAACGGGGGCTGGATCAGCCGTCCTTGTCCAGGAAACGTTCCGCGTCCAGGGCCGCCATGCAGCCGAAGCCGGCCGAGGTGATGGCTTGGCGGTAGTGCTGGTCGGTGACGTCGCCGGCGGCGAACACACCGGGAATCGTAGTAGCGGTGGCGTTGCCCTCGATCCCGGACCGGATCTTCAGGTAGCCGTTGCTCATGTCCAGCTGGCCCTCGAACAGGCCGGTATTCGGTGTATGGCCGATGGCGACGAAGAACCCGTGCACGTCGATGTCGCGCGTGCTGCCGTCCTGCACCGACTTCACCCGGATGCCGGTGACGCCGGCGTCGTTGCCCAGCACCTCGTCGACGGTGTGGTGCCACACCGGCTCGATCTTGCCGGCCTGGATCTTGGCGAACAGCTTGTCCTGCATGATCTTCTCGGCGCGCAGCGTGTCGCGACGATGGACCAGGTAGACCTTACGGGCGATGTTTGAGAGGTACAGCGCTTCCTCGACGGCGGTGTTGCCGCCGCCGATCACCGCCACGTCCTGGTCGCGGTAGAAAAACCCGTCGCAGGTCGCGCAGGCCGACACACCGCGCCCCTTGAACGCCTCTTCCGACGGCAGGCCCAGGTACTTGGCGGTGGCGCCGGTGGCGATGATCAGCGCGTCGGCGGTGTATTCGCCGCTGTCGCCGATCAGCTTGAAGGGGCGCTTGGACAGGTCGGCGGTGTGGATGTGGTCGAAGATCACCTCCGTCTCGAAGCGCTCCGCATGCGCCTGCATCCGCGCCATCAGGTCAGGACCCATCAGGCCGTGCGCATCGCCGGGCCAGTTGTCCACTTCCGTCGTCGTCATCAGCTGTCCGCCCTGCTGCAACCCGGTGACCACGACAGGCTTCAGGTTGGCGCGGGCGGCGTAGACCGCCGCGGTCCAGCCGGCAGGGCCTGAGCCCAGGATCAACAGGCGGCAGTGCTTCGAAGTGCTCATGTATACTCGCGTGAAGGGGTGATCGGGCGATCGACGATGCCTTGGCGCACCGTTCGCAGGGACATAGAGTGGCGGTGCGTATCCGGCGAATCAAGGCACGCGGATGGAAAGCGCTGATGCTGTCCGGAGCCCGGACGGATCGAATGACGACGCTGCGCGACTGCGCGGCGTTTTTGCTATCCGGGCTTCCGCGTCGATCGGTGTTGTCCCGAAAGTCCTGCTGTCGCAGCACGCACGATTCGTTTACTATCAATCACTAACAGAAATTTCCTAAGGTCTGGTCCAAAGGTGGCGAAGCAGCTCCCGGACAACGGCAAATCCAAGGGTGGCAATGCGGCTGCACGCAAGCAGGCAGCGCCACCAAATCCGCGCCGGCAGCGCCTGTGGCGCGACCTCGCGCTGATCGCCATCGCGCCCCTGCTGCTGTACCTGCTCGCCAGCCTCTTCACCTTTTCACCGCAGGACCCGAGCTGGTCGCAGTCCGGCAGCCTGACCGCGCCGGTGCAGAACATGGGCGGACTGGCCGGCGCGTGGCTGGCGGACATGCTGCTGTGGCTGTTCGGCTATGTCGCGTTCGTGCTGCCGCTGATCCTGGGCGCGATCGCGTGGATCGCCCTGTTCGGCATGGATACCGACGGCGATGGTCACGCGGACCTAGGACCGGCCCTGCGGCTGGTCGGCATGGTCGCCTTCCTGATCTCCGCCGCCGGTCTTCTGCACCTGCGCGGCGTGTCCGCCGACCATTTCTCGGCAGGGCCCGGCGGCATCCTCGGCACGCTGGTGGGCAAGTCGCTGCTGAAACTGTTCGGCGGCCTGGGCGGCAACCTGTTCCTGCTGGTGCTGTTCCTGGCGTCGGTGACGCTGGCCACGGGCCTGTCGTGGTTCGCGGTGATGGAACGGATCGGCAAGTACGTCTTGATGCTGCCCGACCTGTTCCGCCGTGGCAGCCAGCAGGCCAACGAGTGGCAGCAGACCCGGGCGATGCGCGAGGAACGCGAGGTCGTCCGCAAGACCGATGCCGTGCAGCGCGCCAAGCGCGAGCCGGTGAAGATCGAGCCGCCCGCGCCGGCGGTGGTGGAGAAGAGCGAGCGCGCGAAGCGCGAGCAGCAGATTCCGCTGTTCCACGGCACCGGCGGCGACGAGTCCGGCCTGCCGCCGCTGTCGCTGCTGGACGATCCCAAGCCGCAGACCAAGGGCTATTCCGAAGAGACCCTGGAAACGCTGTCGCGCCAGATCGAGTTCAAGCTCAAGGACTTCCGCATCGAAGCGCAGGTGGTCGGCGCCTATCCGGGCCCGGTGATCACGCGCTTCGAGATGGAACCGGCCCCGGGCGTCAAGGTCAGCCAGATCAGTTCGCTGGACAAGGACATCGCCCGCGGCCTGTCGGTGAAGTCGGTGCGCGTGGTCGACGTGATCCCCGGCAAGTCGGTGATCGGCCTGGAAATCCCCAACACCAGCCGCGAGATGATCTTCCTCTCCGAGCTGCTGCGGTCGAAAGAGTACGACAAGTCCGGCAGTCCGCTGACGCT